>JAEDFA010000014.1 GCA_016293005.1 Treponema sp. | reverse complement strand
GAACGAACATTCCGCCCGAACCGCAGCATGGGTCGTAAACGCGTTTTCCTTCTGATGGCTTTAAGATATTTACGATTGTTTTTACTACGCTTGCCGGGGTGTAGAACTCGCCGCCCTTTACTCCTTCGTAGGATGCAAACTGTGCGATGCAGTATTCGTAGGTGCGGTCCAGGAGGTCTTTACTTGCTTCGATGTCGCTCATGTCCATATTGGTGAATATGTCTACTACGTTACCAAGAACGCGTTTGTCCAGTTCGGGGTTGGCATAGTTTTTTGGAAGGACACCGTTGAGGCTTTTGTTGTCGGCTTCTATGGCAATCATGGCTTTGTCTAATATTGTGCCGATTTCCGGTGTGTGGGCTGCCTTTGAAATTTCACTCCAACGTGCCTCTGGCGGAACAAAGAAAATGTTGTCTGCTTCGTAAGCGTCAGGATCGTCTTCAAATCCGTCGCCTTCTGCCACAAGTTCTGCGTATTTTTTTTCAAATGCGGTAGAGATGTATTTTAAGAAAATAAGTCCTGTAAAGATTTTGCGATAATCTGCAGCGGGGATATGTCCCCAAGGTTCGCAGACTACATCCCCAAATCTGCTGTTCAAATCCTATGGTTGCAGATGATGATTTAAATTTAGGGGATTTTGATTTTGCCATGATGATGTCCTTTTGTAAAATAATGATTGATTATATCATTAAAAAGGCGTTTTTACTAGGAAAGCGACTGGTGATTGTGACAGAAGATGGCATTTTTTTATGGTGTTTTGTGAAGCTACAACATTACCGAACATTGCCAAGACCGGTAATGTTCAGCAATGTTAAATCTTGTCTTAAGCTTTTATCTCTCCCATTCTCTCTCTTCAGCTGTCTTTCCGCCTCCCGTCCCAGTTCAAACTCCCTGTACCATAGGCTTTTCTGAATCCATTTCTTTTCGTCTTTACAGCCGTGTTCTGCGATAACTCCTGCATCTTACGAAGCAGCTCCGAAAAAGTACTTTTTACCGTTGGCTGTTTCTTTTGTGTATCCGTTCAGCTTCTGTACGGTTTCTGCATCCAGTAGATTTGTTGTTGGAAAGGCTTCCATCTGCAAGACGGATTTGAGCGTAATAAATCCCAGTATGGGCTTTAAAAATTAAATAGGGCTTAGCCATATTCACCTCACTAAGACCGTAAACCTCTTACTTAGAGTATTTACTTAAATTAGTAATTTGAATCACGCTAAGCCCTACTTTATTGGGTTTAGTAGTGCGCTAAGTCTATATAACATATAGATTTAGCAGTATAGCGAGGGTAGGACTCGAACCTACGGCCTCCGGGTTATGAGCCCGACGAGCTGCCAACTGCTCTACCTCGCGTCGTAATTGATGAAATAATATACTAAGATAAAATAAAAATCAAGGGGGAAAGATAAAATCTTCTCAAAATTTTATGATTTCAATTAAAATTCGGCATCTTGATTTTTATTCGACTGTTACGGATTTTGCAAGGTTTCTTGGCTGGTCAACATCGCGGCCTAAACACTGTGCGCTGTAAAATGCAAAAAGCTGACAGACTGTAACCATCGGAAGTGCATAAAATACAGGATTTTCAACTTTTGGAACTGGAATAAAATCGTCAACAATAGACTCAAGTTCTTTGTCGCCTTCTACACCAATTGCGATTACAGGACCTTTTCGCGCTTTTATTTCTTTTATATTTGAAATTACTTTTTCGCGCAAAAAATCATCAGGAACTAAAAAAACGCTTGGAACTTTTTCGTTAACCATTGCAATCGGACCGTGCTTGATTTCTCCTGCAGCGAATGCTTCGGCGTGAATATAAGAAATTTCTTTTAATTTTAAAGCACCTTCAAGAGCAATCGGGTACAAAAGACCTCGTGCAAGGAACAGAAAATCATCAGCTTTGGAATATTTTTCTGCAATTTTTTTAATTTTGTCTTTTTGCAAAATAGTCTGTTTTACAAGACGCGGAAGCTGAACAATCTGATTTATGAAATTTATTCCATCTTCTTTACTCATCCCTCTCTGGCGTGCAAATTTTAAGGCAAGAAGATAATAAATTATAATTGTATTTGAAAATGCTTTTGTTGAAGCAACTGCGATTTCAGGACCTGCGTGAATGAATGCGCCTCCGTCAGTTTCTCTTGCAATGGTTGAACTTACTACATTACAGATTCCGAACACTTTTCCGCCTTTTTCGTGAATTTCACGCATTGCATAAATCGTATCTGCTGTTTCACCGCTCTGACTTACAGCAAGATAAACATCGTCTTTGTTTACGATAGGATTTTTATAACGAAGTTCACTTGAAAATTCTACGGAAGACGGAATTCGCGCAAATTTTTCAAAAAGAAGAGAACCAAAAATACTTGCATAATAAGAAGTTCCTGCGCTCATTGCAACAATTTTTGCGGTTCGTTTAAAAATTTCATCATCATAACCGCTTAATTTTGCAGTTGCCTCTTCAAAATTAATTCTTCCGGCGAATGCCCTTTCAATACTTTCAGGCTGCTCATTAATTTCTTTTTCCATGTAGGTTGAAAAACCGCATTTTTCAGTTTCCTGAGAATTTATCGTGATTTCTTCTACGCGTTTTGCGTAATCATTATTCTGAATTTTAGGAAATTTCAAGCCGCTTTTGCTAACTTCAACAATATCACCGTCATCAAGATAAATCACCCGATTTGTATTTCCGACAATCGCGTTTACATCTGAAGCGATATAATATGCATTTTCTGCAATTCCGATTACGATTGGTCCTCCGCGTTTTGCAACAACAATTGTTTCTGGCTCGCATACAGAAGTAATTGCAAGCGCATAAGTTCCGATTACACTATCGAGCGCTTTTTGAACGGCTTCCAGAAGATTTCCTGAATAATATTTTTCTACAAGGTTTGGAATTACTTCACTATCTGTTTCACTTGAAAAACTGTATCCTTCATCTTTGAGTGATTTTCTTAAACTCTGAAAATTTTCGATAATTCCGTTGTGAACCACGGCAATTTTTTTGTTCTGCGAATAAAACGGATGAGCGTTCTGGTCTGTAACAAGTCCGTGCGTTGCCCAGCGAGTATGCCCGATTCCCCAGGAACCTGAAAGTTCTTTTGGAAGCGCAGAAATCAACTGCTTTAATTTTCCGACTTTTTTATAAAGATAAAATTTTGGTTCATTATTTTCAAATTTTCCAACTACAATTCCCGAAGAATCATATCCGCGATATTCAAGTTTTTTAAGACCATTTAAAAGATAAGAAACGGCATTTTCTGAGCCTACATAACCTACGATTCCACACATAATTTAAAAAGTGAACGACACTTCCCCCTGATATAAATTTAAAAAATCTTAAACAAAAGCATCATACAAAAAAAACAAATAAAATTCTACTGACAAAAAAATGCCTTAAACTTAAAAATTAGCAGCACTTTGTAAAAAAAGATTGAAATTCTGCATTTGACAAACACTATTCACACAGTTAAAATTAGAAACATGCCCCAAATAATAGAAGTAAACAGCAAAAAAATCAGAATTGACGACTCTCTTTTAAAAGGTAAAAGGCATTTAACTCAAGACGAAATAAAAATTTTAAAGCAAAACCGAAACAGATTTACAGGCGATTTATGGGAAAATTTTTATGTCAGCGAAAAAGAATTTGACCCATCTTTCATTCAGGATTCAAGTTTTGACGGCTTTGTAATAATCGGGAATCTTAAAAATATAAATTTAAAATTTCACGATCTGGAACTTCATGCAGGCATTTTCAATTCCTATCTTAAAAATACAGTTTTAAGCGATGACATTGCAATTCAAAATGTAAATTACCTTGAAAACTACAGAATCGGCTCAAATTCAATTCTCTTCAATATACAGGAAATGTGCTGCACTTCCCATTCAAAATTCGGAAACGGTTTTATAAAAGAAAACGAACCAGAATCTAACAGAATTCAAATTGCAGTAAGAAACGAAAACGAAGGCCGTTCAGTTCTCCCTTTTGAAAGCATGCTCACAACCGATGCGTATATCTGGTCAAATTTCAGGGACGATAAAATTCTTCTTGAACGCTTCAAGGAATTAACAGAAAATTTAAACAATCCGCGCGAAACAACATTCGGAACTGTTGGAGAAAACACTGTCATAAAAAACACGACTGTCATAAAAGATGCAAAAATCGGGTGCAATGCCTACATAAAAGGCGCTTTCAAACTCAAAAACATAACAGTTCTTTCATCACAGGAAGAATCAAGCCAGATTGGTGAAGGCGTCGAGATGGTAAACGGCATTATGGGCTACGGAAGCAGAGTTTTTTACCAAGCTGTGGCAGTCCGTTTTGTAATCGGGAAAAACTGTCAGCTAAAATACGGCGCTCGCCTTCTAAATTCAATTTTAGGCGACAATTCAACAGTTTCATGCTGTGAACTTTTAAATAACCTGATTTTTCCGTTCCATGAGCAGCATCACAATTCTTCATTTTTAATTGCAAGCATGATTTCAGGGCAGTCAAACATCGCCTCAGGCGCAACAATCGGAAGCAACCACAATTCAAGAAGCCCTGACGGTGAAATAATTGCAGGTCGCGGATTCTGGCCGGGACTCTGTTCAGATTTTAAACACAACAGCCGTTTTGCAAGTTTTGTTCTTGTAGCAAAAGGTTCTTATCAGGCGGAACTCGACATTCTCTACCCTTTCAGCCTTGTCGCTCCAGATAAAAAATCAGAGAAAATAAACATAATTCCAGCATGGTGGTATCTTTACGATATGTTTGCAATTTCCCGCAACAACTACAAATTCCAGAGCCGCGACAAACGAAAAATCAAAGTTCAGCACATAGAAACAAATCCGTTAGCCCCGGACACGATTCAGGAAGTTCTTGCTGCAATAAAAAGAATCATAAACCTTACAAAAGAGCAGTTTTTTTCAGATAAAAATAAAGACACAGAAACTTCTCAAAAAACTGACGAAGAACTTTATCAGGAAGCAAAAGATTTTCTTCACAAAAACGAAAACCTCGATTTTATCCTGCACGATGATATTTGCCAGAAAAAATTCGGGGCACAAATCTGTAAACCCGTGAAAGCGTACAAAATGTACCGAAAAATCATAAAATTCTATGTTGCAACAATTCTTCTTCGCACAAAAGAATTCTTAAAAAATTCCGCTTCAATTCAGGCACTTTTCACTCAAATTTTAGAATATCCGCTTTACACAAAATGGCACAATGCAGGCGGTCAGGTAATTCCAGAAGAAAAACTTACGGAACTATTTTCACTAATAAAATCTAAAAAAATTGACAGCTGGAATGAAGTCCACGATTTTTACGACGAATGTGAAAAAAATTATCTTCTCTGGCAGGCGCGTTATTCAATCTGGCTTTTGGAAAAACTCTATTCAAGAAAAATTTCAGATTTTACAAGAGAAATCATCGACGATTTTGTAAACGATACTCAAATTGTTGCAAACGACATGTATAAGTCCTCGCTCGACTCAAGAAGAAAAGACTTCACGGATTATTACAGAATGATGACTTACAGGAACACGGACGAAATGCTAAATGTTCTTGGAAAACTTGAAAACAACGATTTTTTAATTACCTTAGAAAAAGATACAAAAGAATTTATAAAAAACTTAAAGGAAACATTCTATGAAGAACAGAGCAATTCTATTCTGCGACAATAACGACAAAATTGAAACTCTTGCTGAATTTCTAGTTCGAGCTAACTGGGAAATCATTTCCGCAGGCGAAACGGCAAGAATTTTAACGGCGAAGAACATTCCATTTCGGGAATACGAATGCCTTGACAATTCTGACCCGGACGGAGACGTTTTCCCGAATCTTGTAAAAAATATTTTAAAAGCTGGCCGAACATCATATTTTTCAGACGATTCCGAAGATCAGATTACACTCGTCTGCACAAATTTAAATATAACTAACATGACGGCAAATCAGCTTTACAATTTATATTTCATAAAAAAAGAAATTTCTATAAAAAAGACTTTCATGCTCCACGCCGCAATAAAAAATTACAGTTCAGTTTTAATTTTAACAGATCCAGCTGATTATTCTGATGCAATGCTTAAAATCAGAACAGACAGCATTTCACAGGACTTCAGAATTTTTCTTGCAAGCAAAGCATTAAACATTTCTTCAGCCTTCAGCGCAGCGCTTTCTGATTCAATTTTTATTCAGAATAAAAAATTTTTTTTCCCTTCATATTTCATGATTCCCTACCAATATTCAAAAAAATTGAAACACGGTGTAAACAAACAGCAGATTGCATCTCTTTACAAAATAGACAATTTTCCAAGTTCTTTAAATGGGCTTAAAAAAATTCAAGGCTCAGAAACCAGTTTCAACGCAATGATAAATGTAAATGCCGCATGGAAAGCAATCACCTACTTCATGAAGTTGATAAAATCTCCGTTCAGCATCCCAACAGTAAACCACGAAAATTATCCGTACACAACTCAATTCAGCCCGATGGCAGGAAATGTTTTTACAATCGGAATCAAAAATGCAACTGTAATCGGCGCATCCCTTGCTTCAAATGTAACAGATTCGCTAAAAAAAACTTACAGCTGCGATATAGAAGCGTTTCAAAATGCGGTAATCGGTTCAAGTTCCGTTATCGATGAAAATGCTGCAAACGAAATCAAAAACCTCAATATCAGAACCATTGTCGCCCCGGATTTTACAAAAGAAGCACGCCAAATTCTTTCAGAAAACAAAAAATTCCAGCTTCTTCTCGCTTCAAATTTATGTAATCAAAATTTTGAAACTATTTCCATAGACGGCGGACTTCTAATTCAGACAACTGACTCAAAACTTTTTGACCAATGGAAAGTCGTAACAGTAAAAAGACCAGATCAAATTCAGGTTGATGAAATGGCATTCGGCATGATGGTAATTCTTTCTTCAAAATCATATTCAGCAGTAGTTATAAAAAATCATGCAACGGTAGGAATTTCAACCGGGCAATCTACAATGCAAAAAGCAATCCGCTATGCCATGGAAGATTCAAGAAATTTCTCTAATAATCAAAACGATTCTGCCGAAATTTTAGTATGCGACTCTGCCATTACTTTCGATGACAGGTTAAAATGCATTGCAGATTACGGAATCAAGGCAATAATTCAAACTGGCGGAAATCCTACAGACGAAGCATTCATCAATTACTGCAACGAAAAAGAAATCTGCATGGTATTTACAGGAATTCAGCATCTAACATACTAAAGACCTCTAAAAACTTAAAGTTTTTAAAGGTAACCAAAGAGGATTTTATGATTTATTATTTGGGTGGATATCTTCAACAATTCTGGGGACCGGCGAGGCTTTTACAGTCTTACATCGTTTTAATTTCACTGACACTCTACAGCGGCTTTTTTCTTTCTTTTAAATTAATTCCAAAAATGTACAAATTTCTTCCGCACGACCGTGGAAGAGAATTCACAATAAATGCAGAAGTTGCAAAAGGAAAACCAACTGGCGCCGGCGTAATTTTCATCACGATGTTCGTTCTTTTATGCATTATTTTTGTACCATTAAATTTTTTCCAGTGCGGCATAATTTTTTTAACATGGATTACAATGCTCACAGGATTTTTAGACGACAAAAGCATTTCAAGCTGGGGCGAATATTTAAAAGGCTTTCTCGATTTAGTAATATGCGTTGCCGCTTCAATTTTAATCTATAATCTTCTCCTAAAAATGAACCCCGAAGGAAAAATCGTATTCTGGATTCCTTTTGTAAGCGGAACTCCTGAAAACAACTTCGGCATTATAGTTCATCCGGCAGTTTTTTTCGCAATCTCAATAATTGTCCTCTGGGTCAGCATAAATGTCACAAACTGTTCAGACGGAGTTGACGGTTTAAGCGGAACTTTAGTCCTAATCGCACTCATTACGCTGGGAATAATTTTCTATTTTGTACTCGGACACATCGACATCACAAAGTACCTTCAAATTCCACACATTAAAGACGGCGCAGGCTGGGCTTCAATCACATTTACGCTCGCCGGAGTTTTGATGGGTTATCTATGGCACAACGCATTTCCAAGTTCAGTTTTAATGGGAGATGCCGGTTCTCGCGCGCTTGGATTTTTCATCGGTTCTATGGTAATAATAAGCTGCAATCCTTTCCTTTTTATTGCAACTTCTACAATAATGTTTTTAAACGGCGGAACAGGACTTTTAAAAGTTTTCCTTTTAAGATTCTTCAAAATCAAAATTTTCAGCAAAGTGCGCTTCCCGCTTCACGACCATTTGAGAAAGAACAAAGGCTGGTCTCCAACACAAGTTTTAATAAAATTCATGATTATGCAGATTCTTATCACAATCGCAACAATCGGAATTTTATTAAAAGTCAGGTAAAATAAAAACTGAAACTTTTCGTGATTTTCTTTACTTTCTCGGTGCGGTAATTTTTATAATTTTTTCTACTGTTCAATTTCTGCGATTTTTGATAATATTTAAGAATGAAAATTCTTTCAAAAAAATCATCGCTTTCCGGGGAAATCACAGTTCCGGGTTCAAAAAGTCATACAATCAGAGCGCTTCTGTTTTCTTCAATCGCAGAAGGAACTTCACATATAAAAAATCCGCTTCCAGGCGCTGACTGCATAAGTTCAAGTCAGGCTGTAAAACTGTTCGGAGCAAAAGTTGACATCTCAAACAATTCTGAATGGATTGTCGAAGGTGCCGGAAAAAATGCACATCTTCCTTCAAATGTCGTTGACTGCGGAGATTCTGGTTCGCTTTTATATTTTATGTCACCAATGGCAGCAATTTTTGACGGATTCAGCGTTTTTACAGGCGATGAATCATTACGCACACGACCGGTTTTACACCTTTTAGATGCGCTTAAACAAATGGGAGCACAGACATATACACTATCAAAAGAAAAAAACTCATGTCCTGTCATCATAAAAGGTCCTGTAAAAGAAAACCAGTCAATTACAACAGACGGAAAACTTTCACAATACATAAGCGGCATAATGATGGCATCTACTCAGTTAAACGGTAAAACTCATATAACACTCACAGACCCAAAAGAAACACCTTTTCTTGAAATGACATGCCAGTGGCTCAAAGAACTTGGTGCAAAAGTTGAACACACAGAAGATTTTAAATCAATAACAGTTACCGGTCCTACTCCTTTCAAATCATTTACAAAAACAATTCCTTCAGACTGGGAAGCAGTTGCTTTTCCATTAATTGCAGCAATATTGACAGACAGTCATATTACAATCAAAAATATCGATGATTCAAAAACTCAAGGCGACAGAGCAATCGTAGATATTTTAAAATCTATTGGAGCCGACATAACAGAACAAAAAACTTCATCGGGAACAGATTTAATCGTAAAAGGCGGAAAATTCTCTAAAAACAAAGGGTTTCTTTCAACAGAAAATCATCCTGACTCAACGCTTCATGTAAATATAAGCGGATTTCCGGATGCAATCTGCGCCCTTTCAGTCTGTGCAGCATTCACTCAAGGAAAAATCGTTATCGATGATGTTGAAGTCTGCCGAAAAAAAGAAACAGACCGCGTAAAAGTTCTTCAGGAGCATCTTTCAAAACTTGGAACAAAAATTTACATCGACGGCAATTCCCTTATAATCGAAGGAAAAAGCAAATTCTTAAAATCTGGAGAAAAAAATCCTGACTTTGCACTAAAAGGCGGAACAATCGAAAGTTACAATGACCACAGAATTGCAATGGCTTTTGCATGCATGGGACTTGCATTAGAAGAAAATCAAGAAATAATCATCAATAATGCAGAATGTTCAAGCGTTTCTTTCCCTGATTTTTACAATGTTATGAACAAAATCAACGCAGGTTTTTCAGAAATTTAAAAAGCTTAAAAAGTTCAATTTCGAGGTTTGAAAAATGCGCTGTCATTTTAACCGCTAAAAATCACATAACTATATGACAAATTTTTATTCTTAAATCAAAACTCGGCATTATCAAAGAACTTTCAGTTAATCTCAAATACGCACTCAAGCGGAAGGTGGTCAGAAAACCCTGAATTATAGAAAACGCTATACTTTTCGGGAATACCTTCATCCGTACACCACAATTCGTTCTGCACAGATGAAAAATTTTTAACAACTACAGAACCCTGAATAAAAATATTGTCGATTCGGCTCCAGTTTCCTTTGTAAAAATAACTTCCCGGCTCAGCACATTCTCCGTTTAAAAACCATGCAGAATACACTTGAGTTTTGTAATTGAAAATTCCTTTTTTACTTATAAAATGCCTTAAAAAAAATTGAGGAGTCGAAGAAAAATCTTTGCTTTCAAAAGAAAAATCAAACAAATCCCTGTTAAAATCTCCGCATGCAACGACATTTTTTGTTCCAGCCGCTAAATCCCGAAAAATCAACGCCGAAAGAACGCTTTCCTGCCAGTTTCGCCAATTTTCAGTTTTCAGCTTTCCACCCGACATGCTTTTCCAGTGATTCACATAAAGAACAAAATCATTTCCGCCGGAAGAACACAAAACCCTCATCACAGGTCTCATATCAGGCTGAACAGACTTTCCCTTTACAAAAACATTATGAAGCGAAAGATTTTTCAATTCAAACCGACTTAAAATTCCACAACCTATTGCAGAACCAGAATTCTTTGCAAAACATGAAAATTTATACATTTTGTTCCGATTAAAACTCATATCCTGCATCATATTGGAAATATCATAAAGAATTTCTTTATTTTCCAATTCAATAAGGACAAGAACATCAGCATCAAGAATTTTTATCGCTTCAACAAGTTTAAAAAGCCGATTTTTATAAGATGCTTCGTTCCATTTAGATGAAGAACGGAATTCTTTGTATTCGTCCCCGGAAGTTACCGCATCAAAAAATGTTTCAACATTCCAGGAAACAAGTTTCACATCGTTTGCAAAAACCGAATTTAAAAGAAAAATAACGCAAATCAGCAAAGAAAGCTTTTTCATAACGCCTCCTCAATTTTTAAGGAACTTTAAACTTTTAAAAATCCCTCATTATATATATATGCGTTATTTTTCACTTTCGGCAAAAAATTTGAAAAAAAAAATTAAAAATTTTTAAAAATCAGACATTAAATTTAAAAAACAGAACATCTCCGTCTTTCACAATGTAATCTTTTCCTTCTTGCCGATATTTTCCGGCTTCTTTTATTTTTTGTTCTGAACCATATTGCCTTAAATCTTCGATTGAATATGCTTCGGCACGGATAAAACCTTTTTCAAAATCAGTGTGAATTACACCAGCTGCCTTTGGAGCGGTATCTCCGTTGTGAATTGTCCAGGCACGACATTCGTCCTGACCGCCTGTAAAAAATGTCTGAAGCCCCATAAGGTGATAGGCTTTTCTGGCAAGAACTGCAAGACCGCTTTCTTTTAAACCGACAGAATCCATAAAATCTTTTCTGTCCTGTTCATCCGTGATTTCTGCAAGATCAGATTCAAATTTACCACAGATTACAACGACTTCGCTTTTTTCGGATTCTGCAATTTTCTTTAAAGTTTCTACATATTTGTTTGTTCCTTCTGAAATAGAATCTTCGTCAATATTTGCAACATACAAAACAGGCTTCATCGTCAAAAGAAACATATCGCGCACTGCAAGTTTTTCATCATCAGTTAAATCTGCAAGGCGGGCGCATTTTCCGTCCTGTAAAAGCGGTTTAATTTTTTTTACAGCACTATTAAAAGGTGCAAGCTGCTTTTCCGCATCTTTTCCGAGCGCACGGACAGTTTTTATATTTTTTTCTTCACGCTTTAAAATAGTCTGAATGTCGGCCTGCGCAAGTTCAAAATTTATTGTAAGAACATCGCTTTCCGGGTCAACCGGGGCTTCTACTTTTGAATCTTCCCTGACATGCATAATATCAGGATTATCAAAACACCTTACGACATGCGCAATACAGGCTGTTTCACGAATATTTGCAAGAAACTGATTTCCAAGACCTTCACCTAAAGATGCGCCTTTTATAAGACCTGCGATATCAACAAATTTTACACTTGCAGGAGTTTTCTTTTTTGGATTATGAACAGATGCCAAAAAATCCAGCCGTTCATCCGGCAAATCAACAATACCAACATTTGGATCTATTGTACAAAACGGAAAATTTGCAGCTTCTGCAGGCGCTGCGGTTAAAGCAGAAAAAATAGTAGATTTACCGACATTTGGTAATCCAACAATACCACAATCTAAAGACATATTTTTCCTCAAGAAAATAAAAATTAATGGAATCTTAAAAAAACTTATCAAAGCAGATTTTCAAAGGTTCAAAAAAAATTATATCAAAAAAAAATAATAAAGTGAACATAGAAAAAACCGTCAATTGATTACAAGATTCTTTTATGCTATAATCCTTTAGTAAAAAACACTCGAACCTTTTTCGAATGTGCGATGATTCTGCACTGTTTTTTACACAAAAAACCTTCACGGAAACATTTCCGCTTGAGGCTAATTCTTTTTTATCCTGAGATGATTCATCGGGAAGAAGGTGTAAAATGAATGTTGTTGTAATGGGTGCCCAGTGGGGCGATGAAGGAAAAGGTAAAATCGTTGATTACCTTGCACAAGACGCAAAATATGTTGTTCGATTTGCAGGAGGAGCAAACGCAGGTCATACAATCGTTGTAGACGGCAAAAAATACGCTCTTCATCAAGTTCCTTCAGGAATTCTTTATCAGGACAAGTCTGTTTTTCTCGGTTCAGGAATGGTAATCGAACCAGAAGCGCTTTTCAACGAACTTAAAATGCTTTCAGAAAACGGCATCAACTGGGAAGGAAGAGTTTTCATTTCAGACCGTGCGCACATCACTTTACCAGGCTACAGAAAAATGGACAAAGAACGCGACGCTGCAAGAAAACGCCCAATCGGAACTACAGGCCGCGGAATCGGAACAACTTATTCACAAAAAGCAGAACGCGACGGTATCAGGCTTGCCGACTTAGACTGGGAAGAAAAATGGAACGACCTCGATGACAGCGACAAAGAATTTTTAAATCAGTATAAAGAAAAATTAATTTCAATGCGCGTTGACATCGCTTCAAAAATGTACGAATTCAAAAACGAAAACATTCTATTTGAAGGTGCACAGGGAGCAATGCTTGATATCGATTCAGGAACTTATCCTTATGTTTCTTCAGGCGCTTCAGGTTCTTACGGAGCAGCTTCAGGTTCTGGAATCGGACCTAGGGCAATCGACAAAGTTTACGGAGTTTTCAAAGCATATCAGACAAGAGTAGGAAACGGTCCTATGCCAACAGAATTTAACGAAGATTCAGAAGGCGAACTCTGCGATTATGTAAGAAAAACTGGCAATGAATTCGGCGTTACAACAGGACGGGCAAGAAGATGCGGCTACCTTGATTTAGTTGCATTAAGATATGCCTGCCATGTAAACTCAATCGATTCACTTGTTCTTACGCACCTCGATGTTTACGACCAAATGGAAGAAATCGAAGCATGCATCGCATACGAAATTGACGGTCAGATTGTAACAGATTTTCCAGCAAGCATTCCTCTTCTTCAAAAAGCAAAACCTGTTCTTCAAAAATTCAAAGGCTGGAAGTCTCCAATAAAAGAAATCAAAAGTTACAAAAAACTTCCAAAAGAAGCAAAAGAATATATTGATTTCATCGAAGCCTACACAGAAACAAAAGTTGGTATCGTTTCAGTAGGTCCAGACAGAACTCAAACATTCAACCGCGAAAAAATCTGGAAATAATTTTCTAATGGAAAACATAAAATACGCACCGGAAGAACCGATATGTGCAATTGCAACAGCTTTAGCCCCAAGCGCACTTGGCATAATCCGCTGTTCCGGGAAAAATTCAATTTCGCTTGTAAGTAAAATTTTCTCACGCCCAAAAGCACTTCTTTCTGCTGCTGGAAACACGCTCGTATACGGCTGGATTTTATTCAACAATTCAAAAATCGATGAAGTAATGCTTTCAGTTTACAGAGCACCAAAAAGTTTTACAGGCGAAGAAATGATAGAAATTTCCTGTCACGGCGGAGTCGGTGTCGTATCAGAAATTTTCCAGATTCTTTTAAAATCAGGTTTCAGACAGGCTGAGCGGGGAGAATTCACTTTCCGCTCGTTCATCAACGGAAAAGCCGATTTAACAAAAGCAGAAGCAATCCGCGAAATAATCGAAAGCAAAACGCAGGAATCCAGAAGCCACGCTGCAGGTCGACTTTCAGGAAATCTTTTTCAAGAAATTAACAGCATCAAACAGCTTATAATCGACACGCTTGCCGCTATCGAAGTCGAAATCGAATATCCAGAAGACGAAGAAACAATCGCGGACAATTTCAATTCTTCAAAATTAAAAGAAGCTGAAATCCGGCTTTCAAAACTGAACGATTCATGGAAAAGCGAAAAACTTTATCAAGACGGAGTGAGACTTGTTCTCTGCGGCAAAACTAATGCAGGAAAATCTTCGCTCTTTAACGCAATCCTCAAAGAAGAACGAGCAATCGTTTCCGACATTGAAGGAACCACGCGAGACTGGATTGAAAGTTTTGCAAGCATCGAAGGACTTCCTGCAAGGCTTTTTGATACGGCTGGAATACGCGAAACACAAGATTTAATCGAAGCACAGGGCGTTCAACTTACAAAAAATCTTTCAGAAGACGCAGACCTGATTTTGTACACCGTAGATTCAAATCAAGGCCTTACAAACGATGACGAAACTTTTCTTAAACAGATTGAAAAACCGTTTATTTTAGTCTGGAACAAGTCAGATTTAAACCAAAATATTTCACTTTCAAAAGAACAGAAAGAGGCTTTTCCGTTTTTAAAATCAGAAGTAAAAATTTCTGCAAAAACACAGGAAGGTTTTTCTGAACTCTATAAAAAAATCAGGGATTCGTTTGCACAAAACCTTTCCACAGACCGAAACCAGGCAGGACTTGGTTCATCTCGTCAGAAAAAATCAGTTGAAGAAGCCCTTGAAGCAATTCAGCACGCGATAAAAACTTCAGGTGATTACGCACTCGATGCCGTTGTTCAAGACCTGGAAGATTCACTTGACGCCCTTTCTGAAATTACAGGCGAAATCTGTGCCGACGATATTCTTTCTTCAATTTTTTCAAATTTCTGCGTAGGAAAATAAAAAACGCTTAAAATCGACAAGTTTATAAAGTTCACTTTATTTTTTTATCACGGTAAATTAAAAGTTCTGGGTGATATTCAAAATGCATATTATCCCAGACAAGCCAGAATCCTCCCCAAATAAATCCTTCACTTTCAAATATTTCAATCACTTCTTTTGGAGGCATCCACCTTTTTTCAAGCGGAGTTAAAAACCAGTTTTCAGGATCAAGCTGCTTTTGCCATGCCCAGTAAATCGTCTTCTGATAATAACCTTTTGGAAGAACATCGACAGCAAGACCGATGCTGTGAAAACTTCTTGACTGAGTGTCCCGAACCGTTCGCCAGGCATAACCGTCCGTGCGGGAAAGCGTTTTTAAAAAAGAAGTCATTTTTTCATCGCGCGGAAGAGAAAGAATCTTTTCTGAAACAGTTTCAATTTTTTTAGAAATCGCTTCATGAACATTCACAGATTTTGTAAGAAATGGAACATTTACGATATGTGACTCCACAGAAGAACGATTTTCGCAGTCAAAAATTATATTGAAAAGAAACGGCGGGTCAATTGCGCTGTTTTTTCTGTTTTCTTTTGAAGTAAAAATTTTAATCCGCTCGATTTCTTCTAAAGAAAAATCCTCAGGATTTAAAGGCTTTGAAGGATAATCATAAAGCATTTTTCTATAGTCAAACTTAACAGAAAGTTTTTCTTCAGGGAGAAAACGCGATTCTGCCCAATAAAGAGAACCTTTTTCAGTTTTTTTGCCATCTTCACCGATTTTAAAAATATGAACAAGCCAGTCGTTTTTTTTCCTGTCAAACGAAGAAACAAATTCAAAATCAGGATACGCTTCCTTGAAAACTGAAAGCCCCTCAGGTTCCCACCATTTTAAAAACGGAATAAAAATTTCTTTTGAATACTGAGAAAAAAGCGAAGGAATAAAAATGAGCAGAAAAATAAAAAAAATAAATTTTTTCTTCATAAACAGATTTTAAACCCTTATGAAAAAATTCTTTTTACCAAATCCATAAATTTATTTCCGCGGTCAAATTCGTTCAAAAACATTCCGAAAGAAGTTGCGCCCGGCGAAAAAACAACAGATTCACCTGAAATTTTCTCTGAATCAATATAATTTTTAAGCGAAATAATAAGTTCTTCAAGGCTTAAATAAGGTCCTTCAAATTTTACATTATTTTTTTTAAGTTCAGGAAGAATTTTATCGGTTCCAGTTCCGGCAAGAAGAAAAAGCGCTTTCGGTTTAAAAATATTTTTTTCTGATGAAACGAATGCCCTCAAAAGAGAATCAAACGAAAGACCTTTATCAGTTCCACCTGAAATAAAAATAACCGGCTTTCCGAATGCCTGACTTGCACAAAAAGCGGCCTCTGGAACAGTCGCACAAGAATCGTTGTAAAATTCTATTGAATTGTAAGAATAAAAATGCTGAAGCCTGTGACTAACGCCCTGCCATGCGCTAAAAATCATAGGAATTTTTTCTTTTTGAACCCCCAGAAGAAGAAGAACCAAAGCCGCATTCAAAACATTTTCTTTTATATGAAGCCCCGGAAGCAAAAGATTTTTCATAACCGTAAAAGGTTCTTTCATTCCAGGAATAAAAGCCTTCCCGATTATCCCGGAATCAGATTTTTCCTGCCACACCCCGAAAAACTTTCCTTCTTTTGCAAGATTTTCCTGATTCTTTCTTGAATAGCGTAAAATTTTTGCCTTACATTCAGAAGAAAAAAGTTCTCCCCATGATTCATAATCCGAAGGAGAAGATTCATCATCACTTGAATCGTAATCAAAAATCGCCCAATCATTTTCATCCTGATTTTTATAAATCAAACGCTTGTCGAGAATGTAATCATCCATATTTGAATACCAGTTCTGATGATCTGGAACAATCTTTGTAATCACGGAAATCACAGGTTTTAAAAGTCCACGACCACGCAAATCAGAAAGCTGCCAGCTGCTCAACTCAAGAATTACAGGAGTTTCTTCGGTTGTTTCTTCCAAAAAAGAAAGCGGACTTACAGTTATATTACCGCCCAAAAAGCATTTTATTCCCGCTTCTTTCAAACCGTAATAAATTGCACTTACAGTACTGGATTTTCCCTTGCTCCCCGTTACAGCAATCACTTTAGATTTTGTGAAATTTAAAAAAATTGAAATATCGGTTTCTATGTTTTTTGCAGCTTCAAGGTATTTGTTATTTTCGTATTTCACGCCGGGATTTTTTATTACGCAAAAAGCATCCTTGAAATCTTCAATTTTGTGTTCACCTAAAACATATTTTAAACGCGAAGTATCAAGCGAAGAATCGTTTTCAAGGCGAAAAACAGTTTCTTTCAGCTGCTCCCGTGTTTTCATATCGGTAACAGTTACATACGCTCCGTGCTTTAAGAAAAATCTTACACACGCTTCTCCACCGCCGTTTAAACCAAGCCCCATAACAGTGATTTTTTTATCTTTTATGTCATCGAGAGAAGTAAAACACGAGCCTTTTTTATATTCATGCATAAAAACCCCACACAAAACTAACGCGAAGTCAAAAGATTTTTCTTTGCTTCATAACGCGACAAAGCCTCTGAAATCAAAAGCGAAGTTAATTCTTCAAATTTTAAACCGGCAGCCTCGCACATCTTTGGAAACATACTTATCGAAGTAAAGCCCGGCATCGTATTAATCTCATTCAAATAAAGGTCCCCTGAATCTTTATCAATAAAAAAATCAACCCGACTCAAACCTGAACAGTCAAGCGCACAGTACGCTTTTACCGCTGTCGCGCGTATTGTTTCGATTAAATCTTGACTCAAATCAGCTGGAATTATTAAATCTGCCCCAGATGGATCAGAATATTTTGCATCGTAATCATAAAATTTATGCGTCGGAAGAATTTCTCCAGGAATATAGGCCTTCACAATCTGAGTTTCGCTGTCTGCCGGATAAGAAACAGAATTTCCTGTAACGCTGCATTCGATTTCACGAGCATTAACAGCCTTTTCAAGTAAAACTTTATCGTCCCATGAAAACGCCTCCATCAGCGCAAACGAAAGTTCCTTTAAATTTTCTGAGCGTGAAGCCCCGATTGAAGAACCCGCACAACAAGGCTTTACAAAAATCGGAAAACCGAGCGTTTCAACAGCCTTATTTATCACTTCATCGTAACGGAAACTGTTTAATAAATCACACCTTTTTATACACACATACGGAACCACAGGAAGACCTGAAACTTCAAGAACCTGCTTAGTTTTTTCTTTATCCATTGTAAGCGAAGAAGAAAGCGTCGTACAACCAACAAACGGAATATCAAGCATTTCCAAAAGCCCCTGAATAGTTCCGTCCTCTCCGTAAGTTCCATGAAGAACAGGAAAAACGACATCAACTGAAAAAGATTTTCCGCCGCAGAAAAAACTGTTTTCTTTTCCGCCCGGAATAACGCTCACAAGATTTTTTTCATCTTCCACTAAATTCAAAACAGCGTTTTCATCGGTTAAAATGCGAGAAACTTCTTTTGCATCCTGTAAAAACCATTTTCCTTCTTTTGAAATTCCTACAAGAATTACATTTTCGTTTTTTAAACCGCGAACAATCGAACTTGCCGAAACAAGTGAAATTTCGTGTTCCCCAGAACGACCGCCGTATATTACAAGAACATTCATTTTAAATTTTCTCCAAATTATTTTTAAAGGGCGCCTGCCCTTACGCTTCAAATAAAGGTATTTTCCGCTATCCCCTCTTTCAGGGTATACCCTAAAACCCTTTTTACGCCTTGAACCCCATTTCAGAAAGTGCATTTTCCGCTTCTGAAATTTCATCATAAGGCATTACAAAATCTTTATAAATTATGCTGTTTTCATGCGATTTTCCCAAAAGAAGAACTATGTCACCTTTTTGAGCCATTTTAAAAACAGTCCTGATTGCTTTTTTTCTGTCTGGAATAATATAAAGATTTTCGTTCAGTTTTTTTCCAGCTTTTTCAGCGCCCAAAGCTATCATTTTTAAAAGTTCTTCAGGATTTTCCCCGCGCGGATCTTCATCTGCTAAAACTACAATATCACAGAATTTTCCAGCAATTTCGCCCTGAATCGGTCTTTTTGTCAAATCCCTTTCTCCACCGCTTCCAAAAACTGCAAAAAGACGACCTTTGCATCTTTTTCTGACCGGCGGGAAAATTGTTTCAAAAGAACTCGGTGTGTGAGCATAATCAACAATTACTTCAAACATCTGCCCTTTATCAATTACAGTCATTCGACCTTTCACAGGCAAAAGACTCTGAGTTTTTGAAGCAACTTCTGAAAACGAAAGATTTGCAACGCTTGAAACTGCAATTATCGACGCCATTATATTGTAGGCATTGAATGCCCCGGGCAAATTCGCCTGAATATTTAAATTTTCGTGTTCGCGAGGAAGAACTGCATCATAATTTTCAGGGTAAAAACTTGATTTTCCATCGCAATCAACAGAAAAGCAAAGTCCGTATCTTGCCGAAGCAATATTTTTTCCTGTCATATAGCGAATATTTTCAGGAATTTCCGGAAGTTCACAGGCATCAGAACCAGTTTCTGCAGCCGCTTTTCCTGCTTTTCCCATAGTCGTAAAACCATAAACATTTTTCTTTGTTGCAGAAATAAAATAAGAAGCCGACGGATCTTCAAGATTTACAATTCCAATTGATGGAACTTTTACTTTTTCGCCAGCGATGACTTTTACATGATCGTGCAAATCAAGCGCTCTGAAAAGATTTGCTTTATCGCTCCTGTAAGTTTCAAAATCCTTGTGAAATTCAAGATGTTCCAAAGTAACATTCATAAAAACTGCACAGTCAAAATAAACATTTCCGAGCCTGTTCAATTTTTTTGAAAGTCCGTGACTTGATGCTTCTACAACCGCATACTGACAGCCGTTTTCGAGCATTTCGTTTAAATGATGCTGAATTACAGGTGCTTCAGGCGTTGTCTGATGTTCAGGATTCGCAATGGATTCTCCCCCAAAAGAATATTCAACAGTTGAAATAAAACCCGCTTTTTTTCCACAGAGCCTTAAAAGCTGCCAGATAAATGAAACAGTCGAGCTTTTTCCTTCTGTTCCAGTTACACCAATTACAATAAGGCGTTTTGAAGGAGAATCATAAAAACAGTCACTTAACGGCGCCATAGAAAATCGAGCATTTTTTACTTTTATAAAAGCTGGAAAAACAGAAGGCTTTCCGCCGTTTAAAACATTGTCAATCTGTCTTTTCACGCATGCCTTTGACGCACTGACCTTTATATCGTAAGAAAGTTCCCCTTGATAAACGATTGCATTTGCACCTTTTTCAATCGCATCAGGAATAAACTTATTTCCATCTGAATGAATACCTGGAAGAGCAAAAAACAGAGAACCGTTTGTTACTTTTCTAGAATCAAAGACAAGATTAGTTATAACGACATTTGCCACATCTTCTTTTTTTACTTCAGTTTTTCCGTCCGAAGCAAAAAGTTCATATTCAATTGACGGCAAAATCTGAGAAAGAAATTTCTGCATTTTAATCTCGAAAATAAATCAGCATACTGAATTTTTCAGAATACTTTCGCCTAAAAAAAAACAGACGATTAAAAAAGAAACAGGGCAGCAAAAAAGAATTTTTGAAAACTTAAAAAACGCTTTTTCTAAAATTCACAATTTTTACAGCCCCATTTTCCACCATTTAAAATTTTATTGATTTAAAAGTTCAGCAAATTTTTCCTGAGTAAAGCCCAAGTGTTCTGCAACTTTCTGAGCAGGTCCTGATTCACCAAAGCGGTCAATACAGAACAAATCTGTTTTTTTATTAGTTGCAAACTGTTTCCAATCAGCACTGATTCCAGCCTCGCAGCATACGATTCGTTGAGCCCCGCCAAAAAGTTTTTCCTGCTCTTCGCACGAAAGTTCATCAAACTTATTGTAATCGATTACAGAAAGAACACGGATTTTTTTGCCTTGAACAAGAGAAGCAGAAGCGATTGCCATAGAAACTTCTGAACCTGTTGCAAGAACCGTAATATCCGGCTTTCCATCACAATCGAGAGCAATATATGCACCTGATTTTCTAATATTTTCTTTCCAGTTTGAATCAGCTTTAGAAAAACCCTGAACAGCCTGTCGAGTCAGCACGATACATACAGGATGATCTTTTGACTCGTAAGCTATTTTCCATGCTTCCAAAGTTTCCTGTGCATCTGCCGGGCGCAAAACCTGAACATTAGGAATTGCACGCAAAGAAGAAAGCGTTTCAACCGGCTGATGAGTAGGACCATCTTCACCAACATAAATTGAATCGTGAGACAAAACATAAATAATCGGAAGTTTCATCAGGGAAGCAACTCGCATCTGAGCCCTTAAATAATCTGCAAATACAAGGAAAGTTGCACAGAAAGGACGAAGACCACCGTGAAGTTTTATTCCAGAGCAGACAGCACTCATTGCAAATTCACGAATTCCGTATTCGATAGTGCGTCCAGTTCTATTTTGTGCAGAATAAATGCCTCCGCAGTCTTTTAATACAGTTTTATTCGGACCTGCCAAATCAGCAGAACCACCTACAATATTTGCATATTTCTGGCACATCATATTGAGAACTTTTCCGCTTGCATCACGAGTTGCCATTTTATCAGTATCAGAAAAAACGATTTCTTCCGGCGAAGCAGTCTGTTCATCATTATAGAAAGCATCCCAGAGTTTCTTCAAATCAGGATTTTCTTTTGCCCATTCATCGAATTCTTTATTCCAGTCATCTTCGGCTTTTTGCCAGAGAGCTTTTTTACTTTCAAAATATTCGTACGCTTCAGGAAGAACATAAAAATCTTTGTCTTCTGGGAGACCTAAAGTTTTTTTTGCTTCTTTTACACCGTCAACGCCAAGAGGAGCACCATGTGTATCACAAGTTCCCTGCTTTGGAGAACTGAAACCGATTATAGATTTTAAGATAATAAGCGAAGGTTTATCCGAACATTTTTTTGCTTTTTCAACAAGTTTTAAAATTTCGGACGGCTTGTACATATTTCCTTTCAAAACCTGCCAGCCATAAGCCTCGTATCTTTTTGCAA
This sequence comes from Treponema sp., assembly GCA_016293005.1. Lineage (GTDB taxonomy): Bacteria > Spirochaetota > Spirochaetia > Treponematales > Treponemataceae > Treponema_D. The sequence continues at coordinate 13,955 of JAEDFA010000014.1, read as the reverse complement.
CATCTTCATCAAATGTAATATCTGTTGAACCGTCAATTGAAATTTTATTCTGATCGTAGAAAACAATTAATTTTCCAAGTTTTAAAGTTCCTGCCAGCGAACACGCCTCTGAAGAAACGCCTTCTTCAAGACAGCCTTCCCCAACCAAAGAATAAGTATAGTGATTTACAATTGTATGATTTTTCGTATTGAATTTTGCAGCAAGCATAGATTCAGCAATCGCCATTCCCACAGCCATAGAAACACCCTGTCCCAACGGACCTGCAGTACATTCAACACCATCTGTAATACCATATTCCGGGTGCCCGCAGCAAACTGAACCAACCTGACGGAATGATTTTATATCATCGAGGGAAACTTTATATCCGCTTAAATGTAAGATTGAATAAAGTAACATCGAACCATGACCTGCAGACAAAACAAATCTGTCTCTGTCCGCCCATTTAGAATCAGCAGGATTGTGCTTCAGGACTTCACCATAAAGGACTGCAGCCGCTTCAGCCGCACCAAGAGGCGTTCCCGGATGTCCAGAATTTGCCTTCTGAATTGCATCCATTGACAAACTTCGAATAGAAGTTGCTACAGCATTAATTGCTTTTTCATTCATTTTAATCATCCTTCAAAACGAAAAATAATTTTCGCCTTTTTAACCGGTTTTATTTTTTAGGGAAAATCCCTAGAATACCAGAATTAATTTTTAAACGCAAATTTATTCATCATCAAGCGAATCAAGCGCATTTAAAATTTCTTCAATAGAAGCCTTACTTTCAAGAAGTTTTCTGAATTTAATTTTTCCAAAAACTTCTACAAGCGAAGAAAGAACTTCAAGATGAATCTGCCTGTTCTGTGTCAAAATAAAAAACATCACATATACAAGCCTTTCATCAGGAGCTTTCATATCAAGCGGAGTTTTTAAATATGCAACAACGATTCTCTGCTGATCTTCTTCTTTTATAACAGGCGAACTTGCGTGCGGAAGAGCAATTCCGTTTCCAATTGCAGTACTCATGATTTTTTCACGGCTGCAAAGCGCATTATAAACAGTTTCTTTCGTTATTGACGGCGGAAAAGTCAGTGAATCACAAACTTTTTTATAAATTTCTTCCGGCGTCTTTCCTTCAACATCTACAAAAACTCCACCCTTTTGTATCAGGCTTTTTAAATTTTCTTTCATAATTCCCCCTCAGAACAAAACTAATTTTCCCCGATTTTAAATCCTTTTCGTCCTTCAATCACAAGCGCCCGAATTAAATCTTCACTTATAACATCAAAAGTAAAAGTCATATTGTCAACAGAAACTTTAATATCGCCAAGAGATTTGTCTACATCATCAAACTGAAAAAATTCAAGGAATTTTACAAGATGCTGATAAATCTGACTTAAAACAACAAGTTCCTGCGACGGAAGATTTTTAATATCTGTACATTCTATAGAAATTCTTGACATTAATTCATTCACTCTTGAAAAAAGTTCAAGCACATCGGAACGAACGCAGGCAGCATTGTAATCTGCAAAATAATTATAAGACTTTTTCAGTATATCATGTCGCCTTTTCAAGTTCAATAATGTTGATTTTTTCAATTCTGAAGAAAAATATTTATAATAAGGATAAATTTTCTCAATAAGAGAGTCAGAATCAAAATTCTTCTTAAAAAGAGAATTTTTCACAAAAGCATCAATTATGACCTGTGGCACAAGGTCTTCTTCAGAAAAATCAAGAAAAACACTGTCATCAGCTTCAGCAGATGAAACCTGCTCGTTCCATTCTCCAATTGCAGGAATTTCTTCGCCAGTTTTCCAGAGCCTTGTTTCAACCCCGAACGACTGATAACAAATTTTATTTGAAAACTCAAGAAGCTCCTGAACCGAACCTGAATTTTTTACAGAAAGCGCATCTTTATTTTCAATAAAAACAGAAGTCAGCTGCGCGCAAATTGAAGAAAGAGGCCCGTTTTTTTCAAAAGAATTTACAAGCGCGTTTTCAAGTTTTGAATACCAGTCCTTGCGCTCAGAATCCTGAATATCAAAAACAGATTTGTCGCTATTCTGCTTTAAAAATTCTATTGAAATTGTTCCCGAAAGAAAATCCATAACGCGGCAAACGATTCTGTCACCCAAAGAAAAACGACCGTCCCTGATAAACGGTTCTATATCGATGCAGGTAACTTTCACTTTTGACGGCAACTCATACCCGGATTTACTTAATTCCACATCTCGATTTACAACATCCGAAGCGATAACCTGAGAAGCATACTCATCCCCGTAAAGCGAATAAAAATTAAGGACAAAATCCGAATCAAATTCGACCGCCTTTTTATTAAGTTTTTGACCGTCAAAACAAAAATTCAAAAAAGAAATTTCATACTCACTGTCGATAAACGGAATGCACCTGTCCCCGATTAAAAAAACACCGTTTTCTATTTCTTCTTTAGTTGGCTGGAAACTGAAATAATAATCTAAGAATGCCCCTGAACGCGTTACATAATAATCATCTGAAATTTTATAAATGCAATCAAACGAATCTAAAAGAGCATTTGCTTCTTTATCGGAAGAAACAAGTCTTAACCCTTTCATCATTGCTGAAAATTCGCTTCTCGTAAAAGGCTTTGAATATGACTGCAAAAATTTTTCAACAATAAATTCTATCGACATTCCCATACTTATAAAATACACAGAAATTCACTAAAATTCAATATAAAATCCCTTGAATTTTCTTCCGGGCAGCTTTTTGCAAAGACTTTGCAAAAACCGCGCTTTCCGGTGTTCCGCTAGACGCTCATTCCAGTCTTCGCCTGGAACGCTTACGCGCACCTCCAATCGCTGCTGCATCCCCCTTTGACCCGGTAAAAAAAACTTGTATAATTACAGAATGAAAATTAAAATTTTATTTATAGTTTTTCTTCCGATATTTTTTTCTGCCTGCTCAACAATAAATTCTGCCCAAGACGGAACTCTCTACTACACTTCAAACTCTTTCAACGCAACGCTTACATCAACCGGCTACGGAAAAAATTCAAACTTATTAAAAAACTACAGTGAAGGAGAATTTCAAAATATTTTCAGCGAAGACGATACTTTCTTCAAATTTAAAACAAACACAACTGATTCTACAGGTTCAAGCACGAATTCAGTAACAATAAAAATCGATTTTCCTCAAAAAAAATATGTACAATCTCTTAAAACTTTCTTTCAAACAAACAGTGTAACAAATCCATCTTTTTCAATAAAAACTTTTATCCTTGACGAAAGCAAAAACATCACTTCTTCATTTTCTCAAAACGAACAGGAAATCGACATTTCTTCAGAAATAAACTCCATAGAAATATCACTGTCACTGAACAAATACACTTCTTCACAAAAAAACTCGTATTACCTTTCCATTATAAAACTCATCCCGATTTTTTAATCAAAACCCATAGCACAAACTTACGAATAAAAAATCTATAAAAAATAATATAAAGTAAAAAACTTTCATAAAAAAAAGAACCGCCCCAGAAAATTGAGGCGGTTTAATGCAACTTTAGAAAAAACTACTCTGCTTGTGGAGCAGCTTTTTTAGCTTTATTTTTTAAGTTTGCATTACAAAATTTGCAAATATTCACTGTGTTTCCATCAATTTCTTTTTCATAAAGAACTTTGATTCCAGTACTTTTGCAAATAGGACAAGTTCCTCTTCCGTGTGCAGCAAGTTCACGAATACCAGTTCCACGATGGTTCTTAGCCATATTCTACTCCTTATCCGCAGCATCAGATGCTTTCTTTGCAGATGTTTTTTTTGCCTTTGGAGCTTCTTTTTCATCAGCAGCTTCAAGTTTATAATCAACTAATTCAAGGATTACCATGTCCGCTGCATCCCCCTGTCTGAAACCGAGTTTCAAAACGCGAGTATAACCACCATTACGGTCTTTCATTCGAGGACCGATTTCTGTAAACAATTTGTTCAATACTTTTTCATCAGCAATAAATTTTGCTGCTTCACGACGATTGTGTACAGAATCAACTTTTGCTCTAGTAATCAATTTTTCAGCTGCTTTGCGCACTTCAAGAGCTTTAGATTTTGTCGTAGTGATACGCTCAAATCTAAAAAGCGATGTTACCATATTGCGTGACATTGCACGACGATGTGCTGTTGTTCGCGAAAGCGGATTAAAACCATTTCTATGATTCATCTGTTTCTTCCTTCTGCTTTGTATTATTGACAGAATTCTTCAGATGACTGTAATCAGTCATACCAAGGGAAAGACCCCATTCCTGCAATTTTTCCTTAATTTCTGTAAGGCTCTTCTTACCGAAATTTCTGGTTTTTGCAATATCATCTTCTGTCTTTTTAGTTAATTCACCGATAGTTTTAATGTTAGCGTTCTTCAAGCAGTTAGAAGAACGAACAGAAAGTTCAAGTTCCTCAACAGGTGTGTTAAGAATCTCTTTAACTTTAGCATCATCTTCATCGCTATCGTCATTACCAGCGACTTCACTATCATTAAAATTTACAAAGATTGAAAAATGATCTTCTGCAATCTTTGCAGCTTCTCCTAATGCATCTTCCGGTGCAATTGTTCCGTCTGTCCAAATTTCAAGTACAAGCTTATCATAATCATTACGCTGACCTACACGACAAGGCTCAATAGAATATTTTACCTTTGGAACAGGAGTAAAAATAGCATCCATTGGGATTGTACCATCAACTTCAATGTAATGGTCATTTACTTCTGCTGGAACATATCCTCTACCTAAGTCAACCTGAATTTCAATATCAAGTTTTGCGCTATCCATCATTGTAAAGACAACCATATCTTTAGTCATAACTTCAAGCTGTCCTTCTTTTGCAAAATCCTGGCTTTTTACAGTTCCTGGACCTGCAAATTCGTAAAGGATTGTGTCTTCTTCTATGTCGTTCGGGAGTCGCAAACGAATCTGTTTCAGACTGTTAATAATCTCCAATGTATCTTCCACTACATTTGGAATAGCTTCAAATTCACTGGAAATAACATGAGGAACACCATCAGCATCATAAGATGTAATACGAATTGAAGTAACTGCATACCCCTGAATAGACGAAAGAAGTACACGGCGCAATGTATTTCCTACAGTTGTACCGAAACCAGTTTCAAAAGGGAACGCTGTAAACTTTCCATAATTCGGATTTGTCTCAAGATGCTCAAAGTTAATACCCTTCGGTTTCTTAAAACCTTTAAGCAGATTTTTGCGAGCCATCTCAACTCCTCTTATTTAGAATAGAATTCAACAACAAGCTGTTCTTTTATATCAGCCAAATCAACGATTTCTTCTCGTCTTGGAATTGCAGTAAATGTTCCTTTTACAGCATCAACATCGACAGTAACCCACGGCATTGTTCCTGATTTAGAAACTTCGTTTAATGCTTCCTGGATTGCAGTAAGTTTTTTACTCTTTTCTTTTACTTCAATAACATCACCAGCTTTTACTTCATAACTGGCAATATCAACAGCCTTTCCATTTACAAGAATATGACCGTGAAGAACAAGCTGACGAGCCTGACTTCTGCTAACCGCAAAATGCATTCTGTAAACAACATTGTCGAGTCTTCTTTCAAGAAGCTGAATAAAGTTTTCACCAGTAACACCAGGCATTCTAGTTGCTTTTTCGTATGCCAAATGGAACTGTTTTTCAAGCAATCCATACATGCGTTTAATCTTCTGTTTTTCGATTAACTGAAGACTATATTCAGAGCGTTTTCCTAAACGCTGTTTTGGATCTTTACCTGGAGCACCACGTTTTTTGTTCATAGGGCACTTATCGCTCATACAACGCTGCCCCTTCAACATCAATTTTCTTCCGTCTGCACGACACATTCGACAAACTGGACCTGTATATCTAGCCATTACTTATGATCTCCTTAAAACTACATACGGCGAGTTTTGCGAGGGCGACATCCGTTATGCGGAATCGGTGTAACATCAGAAATAGATTTTACTTTCAATCCCATTGCACCAAGAGAACGAATAGCATTTTCACGACCCATTCCCGGTCCTTTAACGAATACATGAACTTCACGCAAACCGTAACTTACTGCTTTCTGAACAGCTGTTTCGGCAACTGTCTGCGCAGCAAATGGAGTTGATTTTTTAGCTCCACGGAAACCAAGACCACCAGAAGATGCCCAAGAAAGAGCATTTCCCTTTAAGTCTGTAATAGTAACGATAGTATTATTAAACGTAGCCTGAATGTAAACATTACCTTCGTATACGCTTTTCTTTTCCCTTCGTTTTTTAACTGTAGCCATTAATTTCCTCCGCCTCTATTTCTTCTTATTAGCAACAGTCTTCTTTTTACCCTTACGAGTACGAGCATTCGTACGGGTTCTCTGACCTCGCACTGGAAGACCTTTTCGATGTCTAAGACCACGATAGCAGCCAATGTCCATCAAACGCTTAAGGTTAAGACCGATTTCTGTGCGGAGACGACCTTCTACCTTATAATTTTTATCAATTATTTCACGCAGTTTTGCAAGTTCATCTTGTGTAAGATCATTTGCCATTTTATTAATGTCAATTTTTGCTTCTTCACAAATTGCTTTAGCTGCTGAACGACCAATTCCATAGATATATGTCAATGCAATACCTATGTGTTTATTAGGGATATCAACTCCCGATACTCGAGCCATCTGTTACTCCTTAGCCCTGTCTCTGCTTATGTTTAGGGTTTACACAAATAATACGGATAATACCGTTTCTTTTTATAACCTTACACTTATCACAGATAGGTTTTACACTGGTTCGTACTTTCATAAAAGACCCCCTGAGAATATGTACTTTCACTGAATCTTATAGCACCTCGCAATGAGAGACAATTCAGTGAAAATAATAATATCACATATTCACAATCTTTTTCTACTACTTATTCGCGAAAATTCTATAAATTTCGTGATCTAATTTTGCCCTTTTTCGTAAGTCCTTCCTGATGATGCATTTTCATAAGAGCTTCAACTTGACTCATTGTATCCAAATCAACGCCAACCAAGATAATGAGAGATGTTCCACCCATTAACATTGAGATTTCCTGTGGGAAACCGAAAGCATTCTGCACAATTGTAGGAATAACTGCAATTGCAGCAAGGAACAATGAACCAGGTAATACCAGTCTATTTAAAATTTTCTGTAAGTATTCTTCTGTTTTATCTGTTCGAACACCCGGAATTGATCCGCCGTTCTCACGGATATTTTTTGCAATTTCCGTTGGGTTCAGGGTAACCTGAGTATAGAAATAAGCAAAGAAAACGATAAGAATAACTAACAACACATTATACAAGATTCCGTCAGGAGCAAGTCTATTTGTAAGAGTTGCAATCCACTGAGGAGGATTCTCGCCATGTCCTATCATTGAAATAAGCTGAAGTGGTAAAGTCAAAAGAGATGATGCGAAAATCAAAGGAATTACATTTGAAGGATTAACCTTAAATGGAATATATGTACTTTGACCGCCATACATTTTTCTTCCGACAACTCTTTTTGCATAGTTTACAGGAATTTTTCGTTCTCCTGATTCCTCAAAAATTACAAGGCCAATTAAAACAACAAACATTATCAATACAATGATAACGAAAACTGGATTTAATTCACCACCCCGTACTTTTTCAACAAGTTCAACAATTGCATTAGGAAGTCGCGCAACGATTCCGGCAAAGATGAGCATTGAAACACCATTACCGATTCCGTGTGCAGTAATCTGATCTCCTAACCAAACAGTAGTCATTGAACCTGCAGTTACAGTGAGAATTATAATTGCATAAAAAGACCAGTTTGGATCTTTTGGAATACAATTTGGAATTCCACGAGCATACTGAGTAACAGCCAAAGCTTGCAATAAACAAACAAAAATAGTTCCTATTCTTGTCCATCTTGCAAGTTTTCGCTGTCCACCATCTTCATTTACTGCTCTTTTCAAAGAAGGAAAAATAATCACAGCAAGCTGCATAATAATCTGTGTTGAAATGAATGGCATTACACCTAACATAAAAACAGAAAAGTGTGAAAACGCACCACCTACAAAGAAATCAATGTAACTGGCAAATGCATTGTTATTGTTTTCAGCCAAACCATTAAAGTAATCCAACAAAGCCTTTGCATTAATACCAGGAATTGTAATAACACTTCCCAATCGGAAAACTGCCAATACAAAAATAGTAAACAGCAAACGATTTCTTAGTTCTTTTACTTTAAACATATTTACAATTGGATTGCTTGCCATGTTCTTCTCCAGTCTTATTCAGCTTTTTCAGCAGATTTTACAACAGTAACTGTACCGCCTGCTTTTTCAACCTTAGCTTTTGCTGATTCAGAAATTTTGTCTACTTCAATTGTAAGTTTCTTTGTAATTTCACCATTAGCCAAAACTTTTACAAGAGAAGCAGTTTTTGCAGAAATGAATCCTTTTTTAATTAAGGATTCTTTATTTACTGTTTCACCATCAGCAAATTTTGCTTCGAGTTGTCCAAGGTTGATGCAAACATATTCTTTTTTAAACGGATAGTTTGAAAAACCTTTACGAGCAATTCGACGATACAAAGGCATCTGTCCGCCTTCAAAACCAACATAAGTTTTTCCACCTGATCTTGACTGCTGACCTTTATTACCTTTTCCGGCTGTTGTTCCAAGTCCTGATGAAGAACCTCTTCCAACGCGCTTTGGTTTTTTATTAGCACCTTTAGGAGCACTGAGTATTGGATTATAATCTGACATTATTTTGACTCCTCAACTTTTACAAGATGAGCAACAGAAGCAATCATTCCGCGAATTGCATCGTTTTCTTCATGGATTACAGAAGAATTAATCTTTTTTAATCCCAAAGAACGAACTGTTGCAACCTTAGAAGGTTTCTGTCCAATTGTACTTCGTACAAGCGTAATCTTTACTTTATTTGCCATAGATTACCCCCACAACTCATCAAGAGTTTTTCCTCTTGCAGCTGCAACCTTTTTTGCATCAAGCAAATTATCGATTGCATTAAAAGTAGCACGAACAACATTTACTGTAGTTCTTGAACCCAAAGATCTTGCAAGGACATCAGTAGCACCTGCAGCGTCCATAATAATTCGTACTGCACCACCAGCAATGATTCCAGTACCCGAACAAGCAGGTTTAAGAAGAACTGAAGAACTCTTGTATTTTCCAATAATTTCATGCGGAATAGTTCCATTTTTTAAAGGTACATTTACAAGATTTCTTTTTGCCTTTTCAACACTCTTTTTAATAGCTTCTGATACATCATTTGCCTTACCAAAACCGTATCCTACACGACCTTTTTTATCCCCTACAACTGTCAAAGCAGTAAAAGACATTCGGCGTCCACCTTTTACAGTTTTACTGTTTCGGTTAAGAGTTACGAGTTTTTCAACAAATTCTTTTGGTTCTTTTTCAAAATTCTTGCGTTCCATTTGTAACTCCTAGAATACAATTCCGGCACTTCTCGTACCATCAGCAAGTGCTTTTACAACACCATGATAAAGATAACCGTTTCGGTCAAATACTACAGTTGTAATATTTTTATCTTTAAGTCTAGCGCCAAAAGCTTCACCGAGTTTTGTAGCACCTTCAACATTTGGTTTAAGTGCAGCAAAATCTTTTTCCAAAGTAGAAATTGAAGCAAGGGTAATTCCCTCATCATCATTAATAGCCTGTATAGAAAGATTTTTGTTACTGCGTGTAACAGTCATTCTAGGGCGTTCAGCAGTACCGTAAACACTCTTACGAATGTGAATCTTTCTGTGAAGGCGTTTTCTGTCTTTATCGTTTAATTTTTTAAGCATAGCACTTCACCTTATTTAACACCAGTCTTACCAACTTTTCGTCGGATAACTTCAGTTTCATAGCGAACACCTTTTCCTTTATAAGGTTCCGGTTTTCTTAATTTACGAATCTGAGAACAGAATTCTCCAACCTGCTGTTTGTCAATACCTGAAACAGTTACTTTTCCCTGAGCATCAGCAGTTACTGTAAGACCGTCTGGAATTGTTGCAAAGAAATCGTTTGAATAACCAAGATTCAACATAAGAATTTTACCCTGAACCTCAGCACGATAACCTACGCCAGTAATAACAAGTGATTTAGAAAAACCTGTTGTTACTCCAACTACCATATTATGAATCAAGTTACGATAAAGACCGTGAAAAGCATTTGTCTGTTTAGAATCATCTAAAGTAGTCAATACTACTTCACCATCTTTTACTTCTACTTTAATTGTATTGCTTATTTTCTGAGAAAGTTCACCTTTTGGACCTTTTACAGAAACAAGACCGTCAGAACAAGTTACTGTTACACCAGCTGGAACTGCAACAGGAAGTTTACCAATTTTAGACATTTCTTCCTCCTACTACCAGATAGTACAAACTAATTCGCCACCAACCATCTTTTCTGATGCTTTTTTACCAGTTGTAACACCAGAAGATGTTGATACGATAACCGTTCCATAGCCGTTATAAACTCGTGGAAGATCTTTGTAACCTGAATAAACCCGTCTACCTGGTGTAGAAATTTTCTTTACACCGTGAATTACAGGTTCATTATTATCATCATACTTCAAGAAAATACGGATAATTGAATGTCCGTCTTCCTGAACCTTTTTGAAATTCTTAATATAACCTTCAGTTTTAAGAATTTTTATGATTTCTAGCTTCAATTTTGAAGCAGGAATATCAACTTTTTCGTGGCGGGCTATAGCCGCATTGCGAACCTTTGTAAGCATATCTGCTACTGGATCTGATGCACTCATTTTATTCTCCTACCACTCTACCAACTAGATTTTGTGACGCCTGGCAAAAGGCCTTCACCTGCTAATTTGCGGAAACAAAGACGACACATCTTAAATTTTCGCAAATATCCACGCGGACGACCACAAAGCTGACAGCGATTATACTGTCGTGTTTCATACTTCTGTTTGCGGCCGGCTTTAATAATCAATGATTTCTTAGCCATGGACTCCTCACTTACTTACGGAATGGCATATTGAACTTGGTAAGCAAAGCTTTTGCCTCTGCATCTGTCTTTGCACTAGTTACAACAGTAATATTCATACCAGCGATTTTTGTAATTTTATCAAAATCGATTTCTGGGAAAATAATCTGTTCTGTAATACCAAGGGAAAAATTTCCGTGACCATCAAAACCTGTTGCTTTAATTCCACGAAAATCCTTTACACGAGGCAAAGCAATGTTAATCAAGCGATCCAAAAATTCATACATAATTGTACCGCGCAAAGTTACCATTGCACCAATTTCATTGCCCTCACGAAGTTTGAAGTTAGCAATACTCTTTTTTGCTCTTGTCTTAACCGCTTTCTGACCTGTTATCTGTGTCAAGTCAGCAACTGCAGCATCAAGAAGTTTCTTATTTGTGAGAGCTTCGCCTACACCCATGCTAACAACAACTTTTTTGATAGCAGGAATCTGCATTGGAGTTGAATAATTAAATTCTTTTTTCAATGCAGGAGCGATTTCGTCTTTATAGACTTTCTTAAGCCGAGGTACGTAATTAGCCATTACAGTATATCTCCACATTTACGGCAGACGCGAACTTTTTTATCGCCGTCCATTTTATAACCAATTTTCACCGGGCGACCGCATTTTTTACATACGATACCAACATTTGAAATATTTAACGGAGCCTCAATCTCAATAATTCCACCTTGATCCTGAGCGCTGCGTTTTTTCATTGCTTTTTTAACAATGTTTACACCAGATACTATTACTGCATCTTTTTTATAAAGGACACGAAGAACTGTTCCGCGTTTTCCTTTATCTTTACCTGCAATAACTTCTACAGTGTCATTTTTACGGATTTTAAATTTCTTTTCCATCTAAATAACTCCTTATAGAACCTCTGGAGCAAGAGATACGATTTTCATAAAATCCATATCACGAAGCTCACGAGCTACAGGTCCAAAAATGCGTTTTCCCTTTGGATTTTTATTATCATCAACAATAACACAAGCGTTATCATCAAATCGAATATAAGTTCCATCTGGGCGGCGGTATTCTTTTGCCTGACGCACGATTACTGCCTTCTGAATAGCACCTTTTTTAATTGTAGATGTTGGAATAGCATCTTTAATTGCTACAACAACAATGTCGCCAATTCCGGCATATCGGCGGTGAGTTCCACCTAGTACCTTAATGCACTGAGCGATCTTCGCACCGGAGTTATCAGCAACTGTCATACAAGACTGCATCTGAATCATAATCCTAACCCCTGCCTTATTTAGCGCGTTCTATGATTTCTGCAAGTCGCCAGCACTTATTTTTGCTGAACGGTTTACATTCCACGATTTTTACAGTGTCGCCGATTTTTGCTTCACTTTTTTCATCATGGGCCATATATTTTTTTGTACGTGTAACGTATTTCTTGTAAAGTCTATCCATCTTTTTTGTTGTAATTGATACTACGATAGATTTGTCCATCTTATCACTAGTTACAATACCAATAAAAGATCTTTTTGTTGGCTTTACAGTCTGAACAGCTTTATCTTCCACAGTTCAGCTCCTACTTGTTTTCTCCAGCAGATTCTTTCTGCTGAATGAACGTATTCAAGCGTGCGATTTCACGACGCATTGTCCGTTTCTGCATTGGATTATCTACATGAGAAATCACCATTTTAAAACGAAGATCCATGTATTTTTTCTTAAGTTCATCGCGTTTAGCAACTAATTCAGAATAAGATAATTCTTTATCAGTTTTTTTCTTTGAATCAGCCATCTTATTCCTCCTTAGTCTTTTGTTGGCTTATAAGCGATTTTTGTTCTGATTGGAAGTTTATCTGCTGCAAGTTCAAGTGCTCTTGTAGCAATATCCAAATCAACACCAGCAATTTCAAAAAGAATCATACCAGGTTTGATAACGGCAGCCCAAGATTCAGGCGCACCCTTACCCTTACCCATACGAACTTCTGCAGGTTTTTTAGAAATCGGTTTATCTGGGAAAACACGAATCCAAACCTGTCCTTTACGGTCGAGACGGCGGTTAATTGCAACACGACCTGCTTCGATTACTCGTGCACTCAACCAAGTCGGTTCCATTGCTACTAAAGCAATATTTCCAAAATCGATTGTATTGTCTCTAGTTGCATTGCCTTTTTCTCTTCCGCGCTGTACTTTTCGATGAATTACTCTTTTAGGACTCAGTGGCATAACTAACTCCTTGCCTTTGCAGAAGGTTCTGATTTTTCAGCCTTATCTGCAACTTCGTTCTTATCATTAGAACGACGATCTCTGCGAGGTTTTCTAACAAGCTGACCAGCATCTTCATTCTGTTCAATGCCATAATTCATTCCATTATAAACCCATACTTTAATACCGATTTTTCCGTATGTTGTATGAGCTTCAAATGTTCCGTAATCAATATCAGCACGAAGAGTATGAAGCGGTACCCGGCCTTCTTTATGTTCTTCTGTACGAGACATATCTGCCCCGCCAAGACGACCACTAAGACGAACCTTAACACCTTGTGCACCAGCACGCATTGCATTGCTTACAGCCTGTTTCATAACCTTTTTAAATGCACCACGACCCTGAAGCTGTCGACCAATATTCTGAGCAATTAAACTTGCATTTACTTCTGCGCGTTTAACTTCTTTAATTTTGATCTGAACTTTTTTAGTAAGCTGCTTCTGGATATCGCCGCTAATTTTTTCGATTGTTGCACCCTTAACACCGATGATAACACCAGGTTTTGCAGTATGAATTACAATAGTAACTCTCTGAGGATGACGAATAATTTCTATTTCAGCAATGTCAGCGTTTTTACACTCAGGAAGACCTAAAACCATCTTTCTGATTTTCATATCTTCAAGAACTAAATCTGCATATTCACGGAAATCTGCATACCAACGTGACTGCCATGTTTTGTTTACACCTAAGCGCAAACCAATTGGACTAACTTTCTGACCCACTTTATTCCCCCGCCTTCTCGTCAACGATGACGGTAATA
>JAEDFA010000013.1 GCA_016293005.1 Treponema sp. | reverse complement strand
ATTTCCCATTCCGCACCGAATAGAATTAACAGAAGATTTTATTCCGGAAAGTTCAAAATTTCCTGCGCTCACATCAAGCATTGTTCTGGCTGAAGTCAAATTAAGCCTTTCAGAACGAAGTTGCCCCGCTCCCAGATTTATTTTTAAATTTTCCAGAACAGTTTCTGCCGGCAGAGTGATTAAAAATCGCGGACACCAGTGACTTTTTGAATCATGACTGAAAAAACGCTTTCCAGGAATATTCCGTCTGTTCTCAATAATTAAAGTTCCAGCCTGATTGATTTCACATCTGAAATTTTCTGAATTAATTCCTCGCGTTTCAACTTGAAAATCTTTTCCGTTACGCAAAAAAACATTTCCGACGCCAATTGAAATTCCAAGATTTTTAACTTTATCTTTTTCAAAGAAAAAAAATTTTTTTTCACCTGACTGATTGTCGTCATTCTGCTTGGCATCAAAAAATTCTTCTTCATCGGATTCTGCTTTTTCTGCTGAATTTTTCTTTGCAGGAACGCACGAAAATTTTTCGATAATTGCTTTTGCAAGTTCTTCTGGCTTTCCTAATTCCTGAAAAACTTTTTCGTCATCATCAGCATCATCAAAATACGATGAATAATAATCAAGCGCTTCTTTTCGTTCTTCTTCTGGCAGCGCCTGAATTAAATTTTCAAGTTTCTTTAAATAAGCTTTCTTTGTCATCGATTTCTCCCATTAAAATTGAATCAATTTTTTTGCGGTAATCAAGCCAGTTTCTACGATATTCATCAAGCAGAATCATTCCGTTTGATGTAATTTTGTAATACCGCCTGTTACGCCCATCAAATTCCATATCATAAGTTTCAAGATATCCGTCTTTTTGAAGGCGCCTTAAAACCGGATAAAGGGAACTTTCAGATACTTCAAGAACCTTCCGAACATCCTGCGTAATCCGGTAACCGTAAGTTCCTTCCCTTGAAACGACAGAGAGCACAATCGCATCAAGCATAAAAGTGCCCGTGTTAAAATTCATGCAAACCTCCGTCTTTTAATTTTTGCAATATTACATTTTTAAATATATTATAATGCGTATAATATACAGTGTCAATAATATTTTTAAAATATCAAAAGCCCGAATTCAATTCGAGCCCTGCAAATTTTCTATTTAATATTGGCTCTGTACGGAAAAAAGATTGCTTTTAATTTTAAGCGGAAAGGCAAAGAAAGGTATTTATCACATTCAGCACATAAACTCTTATCATTCAAATTTGAAAAAGTTTATGAGAAAATTCAACGGTGTTTCTACCAAGTATCTGAACAACTATTTAATTTTGAACAACATTTTGAATTATAGTAAAGAAACATGGACTGAAAAGAAGAATATCTTTGAGGACTTTGTTTTTACTACTGAAAAGAAAGTATTGTGTAAGAATATTAGGAAAAGAAGTGCTATTCCGTTATTGGGATAATTCGTGTATAATTTATTTGAAAAGGAAATATAAAATGCCGACTAGACTTGAAAGAATTAAAAATTCAAAAGAAAAACAAAATGATGAATTTTATACAATTTATGACGATATAGCCAATGAATTGCCAAATTATAAGGAATACTTCAAAGGAAAACGAATTTTATGTCCTTGTGATTGGGATGAATCATTCGAGGAGCAGATTGTTTATAGTGACGGAACGGAAGTTTTCTCAAATGATTTATTTAACGACAGTAATTTTGTTAAAGACATAAATATTAATGAAACGAAAAAATCTTTTGAAAAGAAAATAGATTTAATAAAATGCAATTTTATTAAATTTTTAGTTTCTCATGCAGAAGATTATGAAATTAAATCAATATCTGTAAGTGGATATGACCCTATAAATCAGAAAGGAATCAGATTTCAAGATATTGATTATTCTAAATACGATGTTGTAATTACAAATCCACCATTTTCACAATTCAGAGAATTTATAGATTTGATGTTTAAGAACGATATGAAGTTTTTAATAATTGGACCACAAGATGCACCATTATACAAATATTGTTTTGATTATTTTCACAATAATAAAATATGGTTAGGTTATCATTTTCATATGACTGGATTTATACTTTCAGATGGAACTTTGCTACCTAAG
Source organism: Treponema sp. (assembly GCA_016293005.1). Classification (GTDB taxonomy): domain Bacteria; phylum Spirochaetota; class Spirochaetia; order Treponematales; family Treponemataceae; genus Treponema_D. The sequence continues at coordinate 34,049 of JAEDFA010000013.1, read as the reverse complement.
AATGATAATAGAGTTAGAAGTTGTTGTTGGTTTACTAATTTAGATGTTAAATATAGACACGATGAACTGATTTTAACTGAAAAATATTCAGACAAATATATTCATTATGATAATTTTAATGGGATTGATATAAACGAAACTAAAAATATTCCTTATGATTATGAAGGTTATATGGGTGTTCCTGTAACATTCTTACAAAAATATAATCCTGAACAATTTGAAATTATAGGTTTAGGTTCTGGAGATTCTGCTAAAAAAATTGGAATTGAACGAAATTATAGAGGTCGAACTGATTTAGCATATACCGATGGAGATGGAAAACATCATTGTCCATTCGGCAGAATAATAATCAAGAACAAAAAGGTATACAAAGATGAAGATTAAAGAATTATATGAGAAAATAAGAGACGGTGTAATAATCAGCGACATTGAACTACAAAGGGAAATTATATATAACACTGAAAAACAACAACTTGTAATAGATAGTATCTTAAATGATGTTCCGTTACCTGCATTTTATCTTTGGAAAAATGATGATGAGAAATTAGAAGTATTAGACGGTAAACAAAGAATTGAAGCAATTAAAAAGTTTATTCAAAACGATTTACAATATAACGACAAAATTTGGAAACAAACAGATTCAGATGTTCAGCAGAAATTTAATGAAACCGAATTATCAGTAATTATTCAATCAGGAACCGAAGAATTAAAACGAAAAATATTTAACCGTATAAATACATTGGGAGTCCCGTTATCCGCTTATGAAGTATTAAACGGATTATATAATGGAGAATACCTAAGAGGTTTGACCGCTTATGTAAGCAACGATAAAGATGCTATTAAAGTTTTAAGTACAAATAGCCGTGGCAAGAATCAGATGAAAATTCTAAAATATCTGTGTATTTTGAAAAACGAAAAAGATTTGAATGAATATGTAAGAAAAAATCAAAATAATTCTTTTGTTGACGACCAACGAACTATAACAAAAAATATAAAATTTATCAGAGATGTTTTCGATGATTATGGACAGTTAGACATTTATTTCAATCTTTCCATAAAATATATGAAAGATATAAGCATTTGGAAGGAAAATAAATCCGAAATAAATTCTCGTATAAAAAGATATTTGAAATCAAACGATTCAAAGTTCACAGATAAAGAAACAGAAATAGAGAATATAATACAAGCGGTTGTTCAAGGAATAAGTGTTGATGATAAAAGACTTTTTACAATAGACGATAAAAAAGAATTACTTAGAAATTCAGTAGTTAATGATAATAAATATCAATGTGCTATTTGTAAGAAATGGTTTTATTCAGAAGAGTTGGAAGTAGACCATATTGAACCTTGGTCTAAAGGTGGCAGAACTGTTTTATCCAATGCACAATTATTGTGTAAACCTTGCAATAAGAAAAAAGGTAATTTGTTTTAAATTAGCAACATTTGTTCCGTACAGAGCCTTTATTTTAAGCTTGAATAAAAATTTGCTAAAACGAAATCAACGCCGATGAATAATCTGGAAGAATGTTTACGGACGGAGAAACAGTTGCTGCATTTCCGCCTTCAATTCCGATATTTGAATAATCGCCGCCTTCTTCCGCTGTGTTTTTCGGGATTTTAATCGTTTCAAGCTCTTTTCCTTCAATGTCTTTCAAAGAAATTTCCCTTGGAAGCGACCATAAATATTCTGTGTAATAAATTTCTTTTTCATCAGAAGAACCTGAAGGCGTGTATTTATTATTCTCATTGTTTTTCTGTGAAACGATATATTTCAACTTTATGTCTTTGTCAAAAAAATCGTCTGTCAAAAGCGAACGAAGGTCTATAGGTTTTGCTGATTCTGTAAGTTCAATCTTTATCTGTGAAGTAAAAATTTTTACAACTTCGTCATTACCTTCTCCATAACTAAACGCAAGAGCCGGTCTGAAGCCTTTCCCGTCGATGTAAGAATCAAAATTTGAAATATCCGTAATTTCTTTTTCACTGCCGTCAAATTTTATTTGAAGCTGCTTTAATTCGCTGTCAAACAGAAAATAAGCACCATCTGGAATAGAATATTTCAAATCAGCATCTGTTAAAAATTTTATATTATTGGAATTTGATGAAATCGGGTCTGACCAGCTTGTAACTTTATAAGAAATTCCGTCCCAGTAACGCATTCTGTAACAATAATTGTGTCCTCTTACAAAATAATTATCTATAAAAACATAAGAAGTCAAAACATCGTTTTTCGGAGTAACCTGAGCAATATTGTAAATAGTAGAAAGGCGTTTTTCAAAATCCGGTTCAGAACTTTCTATAGTATCATTGTATTCAGCGCGGAAAATGTTCAGATATTTTGCTCCTTCCATTTTTGCGATTGAAACGACAATACTTCCATTACCGTCTTTAACATCAGGCTTTAAAATTTCTTCCGGTGGTTTTTCTGCGCAGCTGAACACGAGAAGACATAAAAAAATAAAAATAAAATTCAACTGTTTTTTGGAAAAAATTTTTTCAGAAAAAGAATTTTTCAAATCAATGCAAAATTTCATTTAAACCACCTCATTTTATCATCGGCAATTTTCACAAAATCTTAACCACAATTAACGCCCCGAAAACATGCCAGCATTTCATTTTTAAAATCAGCAGATTTTACTGAATTTTACTGCTGAAGATATTTTACAGGAATGACTTTATAACCTTCATCGAGAATTGCACTCAAAAGAAGAGGAAGATAATCGTACAGATAGTCAACTCGTGAACCTTTTGAAATTCCGACTGTTACAGGAACAATTCCGCCGCCGGAAACTTTCAAAACATTCATAATTTCATCGATTAAATCTGCGGTCGAAACATATTTTTTATTTTCAAACAAAGCCTGTTCAAGCGTTACATTGTCAAAATCTTTCAATTTTGGAGAAATATATGTGTAACCAGCCTTCGCCCCGAATTCTTTTATTACAGAATTTGCCTGATAATAAGGCGCATGCCAGAAAAGCGAAATTTCTTTTTTTGTGCACGCGAAAAATTCGTCTTCGTTTCTTGCAAGACCACGCCTGATAAATTCTTCATTAATTACAAATTCTTTTCCGAGCAAATCTGAAGAAGTAAAAAACATCGAGGCTGAATCATTTTTTGAATTTGCAATCTGACGCGTTTCGTTCGGGTAACGGCGGATAAATTCTCCATTCAAGAAAAAAGTTCCCGTCACTTTGTATTTATCAAGTTCATATAAAATTCTTGAAAGACCTTCTGCGCTATCATAAGCATCAAAAACAAGCGCAACTTCCTGAGGATTTGATTTTCGCTTAACAGAATCTGCATAAACCGCAGTCGTAACAGGTTTTCCGCTCAAAGTCCTGACATAAACGGCATTTTCAAAATCCGAATTCGGTGTTGTTCCGCAGAAAATTCTGTAGCGTCCGTTGTTCATCTGATTTTCGTGATTTTTTGCATCGGTTTTTGTAATCCATAATTTATTTTCATCGTCGAAAACGAATGTCATTCCATCGTTGAATTCTGCAAAAATTTTTCCATCAAGAAAATATCCATTATCGCACGAAGAAAGAAAAACCGTGTTGAAAACATTTGAATAAATATTCCAGCTTCTTATAGTTTTTTCGCCACCCAGAATCAGCGTGTTATCGTCCTGCCAGATTATGCTGACGATTTTTTCACCTGAAATTTCGCGAAGTTTTTTCCAGTTCACAGTGTCGTAAACAAAAACTTTATCGCCGGAAAAAAATGCAATTTTCTGAGAATTCGGGCTCAAATACGGAAAACCTGAATCTTCAAGGCTGATTACTTCTTTTAATTCTTTTGAAACTGAAAACGCTTTTGAAACGATTTTTTCGCCAGAATATGGAAGCGAACGAACCCAAACAATCGGTTTTGAAGAATCTGACCAAAAAACCTGAGCGTCAAGCAAAGTAGAATCAGAAGAAATAAAAGGTCCCGAAAATTCAACATCGAGATATTCACAAAGCGGAGAATTGATTTTGTAATAATTAAAAAATTTTCCGTTCTGAATCACAAAAATTTCGCTTAAAAAATCGTTGCAAGAAAAAATATCTCTTTTAGAATCAAAAACTGCCGGAAGCCGTCCAAGCGCTTTTCCTTTTCCGATGATTTGCGAATAAAGCCCGGTCGTATACATTTCTTTTACGCCGATTCTGTAAATCAAATCACCGTCGATGTAAATTAAATATTTTCCGCCTGCAAAATTTACGCTGTTAATAGAACCAGAACCGATTTTCCTGAAATTTTCAGAAACTTCAAATCCTTTTAAAAATCCTTCCGGGCTGCAAAAGTAAACTGAATCACCTTTTTCGTAAACAAAAATACTGCTGTCCTCACTCCATTTTACGGGAACAGTGTCATAATTGAAATGCGCCTTGGAATCTATTGTTTTTCTTTTTCCGGTTTTTGTGTCTTCAAGGATTAAAAATCCAGTCGCCCAGCCAGTTTTCTGAAAATAGCACATCCATTTTCCGTCAGGGCTTACAGCGCAAGAAGAAAGACGCGAAGAAACGACAGGAATATTTTTTTTCTGAAAACGCCATTTAAATCTGCCGGTTTTTAAATCAATATGCGAAATTCCGTAGCGATTTCTAAGCTGGAGAATTTTTCCGCCGTCAAGGAGTTCCATTTGTTCCGGGAAAGAAGTGAAAAGTTCAGTTTCTGAAAGATTTTGAACAGAAGTTTTTACAAGTGTACTGTATTTAAAAGTTCCAGGAATGTCCTGCTGAACCGTAAAAAGAATTTCATCGTTTTTATTTATGTCGCCGTTTTCAAATTTTATTCCGGCAAAAGTTGAATATATAGAAAAAAATAAAATTCCGATGACAGCAAAAAATTTTTTCATCCTAAACCTGCCGTTATTTAAAAATTTCTATGTTTTTCCGAATTCATTTCGAAATCGAATTAACATCAAAATCAGCTTACCTTCCGATGAATACATCAAGTTCATTTTCCAGTAATTGAAGCCTTTTTTCAATACTTTCAATATATTTCGACTTTTCGTTGAAATATGCGTAATCGAATTCGTTTTCCATAGTGTCAAAAAATTCTCTTTTTTCTAAAGAATTCCTCAAATGTCCGCACCATGGACAATAAACGAAAGCTTTTTCAATCGTCTTTCCGCAACCGCAGCAAACTGTTTCTGGTTTCATAAATTCTCCAATAAAACGCAAACTATTTTAAAAGTGTAAGCGGATCAACGAGTTTTCCGTTTTTGTATACAGTAAAATGAAGATGCGGACCTGTAGAATAACCTGTCGAACCTACTAAACCGATTTTTGTTCCCTGACTTACCCACTGACCTTTTTTTGCTTCAATTTTTGACATGTGGGCATAAAGCGTCTGATAACCTTTCGAATGATTTACAATCACATAATTCCCGAAAATATTTGAATAACCGACAAAAGCAACTTTTCCACTCATTGAAGCATAAATTGGAGTTCCCGTAGGACATGCCATATCGATTCCAGTGTGATTTGAAATTGCACCGGTAAACGGATCTGCACGCCTTCCGAATTTTGAAGTAAGCCTGTAACCTGCCGAAATTGGAACAATGAATCTGTCGCCAAGAGCATTATGAAGCGTTTCGTTGTCAAGCCTTGCTCCCGGAATAAAAAGCCGCTGACCAACCTGAAGTTCACTAGACTCAAGTTCGTTTACATCAAGCAAATCTTCAAGCGTAACATTGTATTTTGCAGAAATTCCCTGAATCGAATTTCCTTTCTGAACTGTATAAATCAATCCATCAATCGAAGGAATTTTTAAAGTCTGCCCGGAACTTATAAGCCGAACATTGTCGATGTCGTTCACGGCAATCAGCGTAGAAATATTTTTCAGCCCGAATTTTCGAGTAATTCCGCTTATCGTGTCTCCATTCTGAATTTTATAATTTTGAAAAGTAACCGGCTGAGAAAAAACCTGTTCAATTTTCTGGTCTGAATAAGATTCTACGAGAGAACCGTCTTCATTGTACGCGCCGCCGACAGTTTCTTCTAGCGCAAATACAGCCATAATCTGATTCAAAGCCGAAATTTCCATATCTTCAGTCTGTGACAAATCCAGCGGTCCTGAGTGATTTTTCAAATAAGAATAAACTTTTACGGACAAAACTGCTGAAAACACAAGAATAAACGCTGCACTTCCTGCAAGCAAAATCTTTTTTATATTCCGCTGAACAAAACTCACAAAACTTCCAAGCAATGAAAGAAATTCCCTGAAGGAAAGACTTTCAATTTGAGAAGAAGATTTTTTTATCGTTGCCGGAGAATAACCGTAATCTACAGAAATAAAATTCCGTTTCTGTTTTCTGCGTTGAAAATCATAAAAATTTTCCCTAAAACTGTCAAAAACATTTTTCTTTCGGTTTTCATATCCGATGTAATTGATAATTTCCATATTTTTTCTATCGACAGAAAATTAAGTCCGTATTAGAATAAATTCAAAAATATGAACAATTTACCCAAAAAAAAACTTCTGATTCTGTGTATTGCACTCGGAATTTTCGCAGGTTTCTTCATAAAATTTTTTCTGATTGACATTTATCACATAAGCGGAAAATCAATGGAACCAACATTAAAAGACGGTTCAAAAGTTGCAGTTTCAAAAATCGCTTATGGTCTTTTAATTCCTTTTACGCAGAATTTTTTAATAAAATGGTCAGAACCTAAAAAAGACGACATCGTTATTTTCCTGCATGAAAACAAAATCGTCATAAAAAGATGCGTTGCAGTCGGCGGCGATAAACTAGATTTTTTAATAAACTCACAGTATACTCTTTCATTAGGAGAAACAAAAATTCCAATCAGCAAAGAACAATTCAAAAATTTGAGTCAGTTCAGTCAGGTTCCGCAAGGTTACATAATGGCTATCGGCGACAATTACGATTATTCAATAGATTCACGGGATTACGGTTTCATTTCAACTAAAAACATTATGGGTAAAGTTATAAAAAAATGAATAATTTTTTCAGGAGAAGATTCCTCATCGCGGCATTAATTTTCGCAGGTCTCATCATTCTTACTGAATTAGCATTTTATTTAAAACTTGCCTTAATTCCTTCGTCGCAAACAAAAATTTATTCACACATTACAGAAAGAGGAAGCATCGTCGACCGCAACGGAAAACCGCTTGCAGTTCAGGCAAATTTTTATAATGTCGGCGTTTCTCCAAAACAAATTCCAGACAAAAAACAATTCGCAAAAGATGTTTCACAGGTTCTTCAAATCCCGGAATCAAAAATCAATTCAAAAATAGACCTCAATTCAGAAAAAAACTATGTTTCTTTAAAAAGAAAAATTTCCGAGGATGATTACCGCATTTTAAAAGATATAACAGATGACAATCAGTATTCTTTCGTGCGCTACGACAAAATTCCTGGAAGAATCTACCCCGAAAAATCACTTGCATCTCAGTTAATCGGCTACATGGGAAATGACGGAATCGGACTTTCGGGCATAGAATATTCAATGCAGTCAGTTCTTCAGCCGATTCCCGACGACGAATTAAATTATCATCACGGAAAAAATGTTTTTCTCACAATCGACGCAAACCTTCAATATAAACTAGAAAAACTTTCTCACGAAGCAATGGAAAAAACTCAATGCGAAAGTTTTATGCTAATTGCCTGCGAAGCCAAAACCGGCGAAATTCTTTCGTATATAAGCCTTCCTTCGTCAGATTTAAACAACTATTCCGATTCCAAAATTCAAGAAACAATCGACAGACCTGCAATTTCAGCATTCGAGCCAGGTTCCGTTTTTAAAATTTTTACAGTCGCTTCAATTTACGACCACGGAATTTTAAAATCAGGCGACACTTTTTTATGCGACGGCGTTTACGAAAAAAAATTTAAAGGCGGCGAAACAATCCGAATAAAATGTCTTGAACATCACGGACGACTCACCGCGCGGGAAGCGTTAAAATATTCCTGCAACGATGTAATCGGTCAAATAAGCGATAAAATTTCAGACGAACAGTTCATTCAGGATTTAAAAAATTTTGGATTCGGTTCAAAAACAGGAATCGAACTTCCGGGCGAAACATCAGGTCTTTTAAAAGAAGCCGGCAGTTCAAGATGGAGCGGAAGAACAAAACCAACAATCGCAATCGGTCAGGAAATCAGCGTAAGCGCACTTCAAATGGTTCAGGCAGCAACTGCACTTGCAAATGACGGTTATCCAGTTCAGCTTTCCGTGATAAAAAAAATTACGAACAAAGACGGTTCAATCGAATCCGAACACATTCCACAAAAAAAAGAAAGAATTTTGAAAAAATCGACGGCAGATTACATTTTAAGCTGTATGGAAACGACTGCCACAACCGGAACAGGCTCGCGGGCAAACATAAAAGACATCACAATCGGTGTAAAAACTGGAACAGCACAAATGGCAGACCAAAAATCAGGCGGTTACAGCGACACAGACTTTCTCTCAAACTGTATGGCAATTTTCCCAATCGACAATCCGCAGGTAATTCTGTACATTGTAATACAAAAAGCTCAGGGAGAATATCTTGCCGGACGAATAGTTGCGCCTTTAATAAAAGATACTGCTGATGAAATCATCGACCATCTTGGGCTCAGCAGAGGCGACGCGGACACTTTTATCTACAACGGAACAAACGAAGTTGAAAATCCGCAGACAATCGTAATCAAAGACACCGTTCCAGATTTTTCAGGATTCAGCAAACGGGAACTTTCACCGCTCCTTTCAAGAAAAGATTTAAAATTAAACATAAACGGTTCCGGCTGGGTAAAAAATCAATCGCCTGCTCCAGGAACTCCTTTAACGGAGAACACGATTATTGAACTCAATCTGGAATAAAAACATTCAGGCATTTAAAAATCGTTTTCCGTCTCTTTTCCAAATGTTCAATAAACAAATTCAGTTTTATACCGAATTCCAAGATACGCCGCTTGAAAACCAAAATCTTTATCCGTTCTGGAAAATCGTTCCTGCAAAATCCGGTGAACTTACTGCAATCGATTCTCAAACCGAACAAAAACTCCATTCAGGTTACGCGCCAAAAAAAGAAGCGCAAAATTTAATTTCCACCGCTCAAAACGATGAAACACTAATTTTTGAAGCCTTCGGTTTAGGCTATTCTGTGGTTCTGGCTTCAGAAATTTTTCCTTTTAAAAATTTTGTAATTATCGAGCCAGAACCTTCAAGATTTTTTGCTTCGCTGTGCATAACCGACTGGGAAAATGTTTTTAAAATTCAGAATTTAACACTTGCACTTTCCTGCACGCCGGAACAAATAATTACGCTCTTAAACCAGTTTTCATTCCGTGCAATAAAAATTTTTTCAATAAAAAGCCAGATTTCTCACGCTGAACAATATTTTTCAGCCGTCGACACGCTCATAAAACGCAACATCGAAAAACAGAAAATCAACGAAGCAACTTTGGAACGATTCGGCGAACTCTGGATTTCAAATTCATTAAAAAATTTAAAAACTTCTTTTTTGTGCCGTTCAATTCTGCCTTATAAAAATTCCGCAGAAGAAAAAATTCCGTTCACGATTATCGCGGCCGGTCCAAGTCTTCAAAAAATTCTTCCGTTTTTAGCCGAAATAAAAAAAAGGTCTGTTTTAGTCTGCGTCGATACGGCGTTAAAAGCGTGCCTCTATCAGAATGTTGAACCGGATTTTATAATTTTAACAGACCCGCAATACTGGGCGTTCAGGCATATTTCAGATTTAAAATCAGAATCTTCTATATTAATCACCGAAGCCTCAGTCGTTCCTCAAGTTTTCAGATTTAAATGCAAAGAAATTCTTGTCTGCAAATCAAATTTTTTCCTCGAACAGTATTTTGAAAATTTAAGTTTTCAAAAAGGAACTCTTGAATCCGGCGGCTCAGTCGCATCTACGGCATGGAATTTCTGCGAATTCTCTGGTGCAAAAGAAATTTTCATTTCCGGGCTCGACCTTTCATTTCCACAAAAAAATACTCACATAAAAGGAAGCCAGTTTGAACAAAAAATTCACACAGAATCTTTAAAAATCGCTTCGGCACAAACAAAAAGCCTTCCGCTTCTTTTCAGTGCAAATACTCAAATCGGGTTTGATTACAATGGAAAAAAAGTTTTAACAGACAACCGGATGAAAATGTTCGCATGGTGGTTTGAAAGTCGCCTTCAAAAATTTCCAGAAATAAAAACTTTCACGCTCTCAAAAGAAAGCCTGAAAATTCCGGGAATAATTCCTTGTGAGATTTGCGACATTCTTTCAAAAAATGAAATTCCACAGGAAAAAAGCAGATTCCTTTCACTTTACAAAACCGAACTAAAACATTCCGAACAAGAATTTTCCGCCACAGTCAAAATTTTTAATTCAGAACTGGAAGAACTAAAAAAAATCGCTGAAAAAAACGCGCTCGAAAGTAAAAAACTGATTTTACAAAACGCTCTGCCTGAAGAAGAAATTTTTCAGACGCTGCAAAACCTTGAAAATTCGTTTTTAACCGTCGCCGCCCAGAAAAAATCACTCGATTTTATGAAAGTTCTCTTTCCAACAGAAAAATTATTAAAACAAAAAACAGAACAACTCTTCCCGGAATCAGAAAATTTTTCGCCGCTCAAAAAGAAAACCGCATCATTCTCTGCAAAATACGATTTTCTTGCGGAAAAAATTTCAAATATTTTGAAAAAAAGCGCAATTTTGAACTAAAGAAAAAAAATCATTCACCGATATTTAAAATGTAAGCAGTGCAGGGTGAATTTTTTTTAATGACATCCAGTCACCCTGCTCTGCAGTGCCCTTTAAAAAGTTGAAAAGCGTGTGAGGTTTTTCAACTTTTTTTTATTTCTGTGAAACTTTAGACAACATTCTTTACAGCTCAAAAAATATAATTAAAGAATTCTTAAATTCATACCGACAAAAAAGAAAGAGTTAATTTGCTTATGAAAATTTCTATTGATTCATTAAAAGTTGATATCTCATTTAAATCAGACTTGATGATTGACAACACTTTTATAGTCATTCCGGCGCAGGTTTCTGTAACTGAAAATCTTTTAAAGATTTTGAAAGCCTGGAATTTTTCTGAATTTGAGTGTCTCGGTGACATCAGTTTAGATGAAAAATTTGAAGTAAAACAGAATCAGGAACCGCTGGTTACGCAGGAAGTTTCAGTTGAAGCGTTCGAAACACCAAAAGAAAAATCTCAAAAAATCGAAAACATCGTAAAACAATCTTTAAGTCAGGAAAATCTTTCACTTTACGAAAAAACTGAAAATTCAAAACTCGAATCAGTTCATAAACTTTACAACGAATACATGGAATACATAAATTCTGTGTACACTTATTACGCAACCCACACAAAAATTTCTCTGGAAGAACTTTCGACGACAGTGCGTGATTTGTGCAATTTTATAAAAATGAACAAACGCTATGTTCTGCGGGTGACTCCGTCAATCGAGGCAAGAACAAAAAATTTCCTTGTCGTTCACTCAATGAGATCTACAGTTCTTGCCATTACAATGGGAATCGAACTCAATATTCCGCAGTCAAAATTAATTGAACTTGGAATGTGCTGCATTCTCCATGAAATCGGTATGATTCGGCTTCCTCCGCAGCTTTACATGACAGACAAACCTCTTTCGGACGGTGAAAAAGCCCAAATTAAAACTCATCCACTAATCGGTTTCAATATCTTAAAAAGCCAGAATTTTCCGCTAAGCATTCAACTTGGAGTTCTTGAACACCACGAAAAAGAAAACGGAACAGGATATCCGCGAAAACTCACCGGCGACAAAATTTCAGTTTTTGCAAAAATCATTTCAGTTGCCTGTTCGTTTGAAGCAATCACTGCACCAAGACTATATAAAGAAGAACGGACAACTTTTGACGCAATGGTCGAAATGCTGAAAAATCAAAACAATCAATACAACGGAGTAATCATCAAGGCGCTTTTGTACAGTCTTTCTCTATTCCCGATTGGTGCTTATGTTTTTCTCAAAACCGGAAAAATCGCTGTCGTAACTGATGTAAATCCAAACAACCCGAAAAATCCTGTAATTCAGATTTTAAATGAATTCAATTCAGACGGAACGCCAAAAACCGTAAATTCCGATGAAAACGAATATAAAATCATCAGGGTTCTCAACAAAAAAGAGCAGGAAGACATTCTCAAAAACCTGAATTCTGCACCGCCGCCAAAAGAATCAAAACCAAAGCCTGAAAAAAAACAGCCTCTCACTTTCGACAGCGTAGATTTAAGCGAATTCAACTAAATTTTCCTCATCGCCGCGTTTTTCAATCCAGATTGATTGTAAATTTTTAACATTTCATCTATATTTTATTTATGAATATTATTGTTATTGGTAACGGCGGACGAGAACATGCAATCGCATGGAAAATTTCTCAAAGTCCTAAAGTAGAAAAAGTTGTATGTGTTCCTGGTAACGGCGGAACTGCTTTCGAGGAAAAATGTATAAATATCCAGATAGACAAATCAGACAGCAGTGAAAATCCATACATCGAAATCGCAAAAAAAGAAAACTGTACGCTTGCAGTAATCGGACCGGAAGATCCTCTGGCAGAAGGACTTGCAGACGAATTCTGGAAAGCCGGAATTCCTTGCGTCGGTCCTAAAAAAGATGCCGCTCAACTTGAAGCAAGCAAAGACCTCGCTAAAGAATTCATGAAAAAATATAATGTTGCCTGTGCAAAAAGCGAAACTTTCACAGACCAGCAAAAAGCATCTGATTATGTCCGAAAGCACGGTGCTCCAATCGTTATAAAAGCAGACGGACTTGCTGCAGGAAAAGGTGTAACAGTTGCTGCAACAATCGACGAGGCAATCAAAGCAATCGACGACATCATGAATTCTGGTAGAGTAGGCGATGCAGGTAAAAAACTTGTCATCGAAGATTACCTTGAAGGCGTTGAAATTTCGGTTTTAAGCGCAGTTTCAGTTTTTAAAGACGGAAAAGAAAAATCTGCCTCAATAATTCCGTTTCTACCGGCTCGCGACCACAAAAGGCTCAACGACGGTGCAAAAGGTCCTAACACAGGCGGAATGGGAGCAGTCTGCCCGCTCACAGATGTTACAGACAAAACTTTAAAACAGTTCAAAAAAGATATTTTAGAACCAACTCTCAAAGGCCTAAAAGAAGAAGGTTTCGATTACCGCGGATTCATTTTCTTTGGCGTTATGCTTACAAAAAACGGGCCAAAACTTCTTGAATACAATGTACGACTTGGCGACCCGGAAACTCAGGCAGTTCTTCCTCTGATGAATTTTGATTTCGTTGAAATGTGTGAAGCAATCGTAAGTGGAAAATTAAACAAATTCAAATTCGCCTGGAAAAAGGGCTTTCAAGTTGCGCCTGTAATGGTAAGCGGCGGTTATCCTTTTGAATACGAAAAAGAAAAAGTAATTTCATTCAGCAACGAAGTCATTTCAAAAACCGGTGCAAAAGTTTTCATCGCTGGAGCAAAAGAAGGTCGCCGTTCAAATTCAACAGAACTCGTTACAAGCGGTGGACGAGTTTTAGCGTGCAGTGCTTTCGGTGAAACTTTCGAAAAAGCATGGAAAAATGCCTACATTGCAATCAGCGGAATTAAATTCGACGGCTGCTTCTATAGGCGCGACATCGGGCTTCCAGGTGCTGCAGAAAGTGGAAATTTAAAATAAATCTAATAAATAACGGGCATCGTAAAAATTCGTTTTTAAATGCCCTGAATAAAATCTCTTCAAGGACTTACTTATGGAATTTACACAAGAAACAATCGACGCATTGACAGTAAATGAAGTCGACATCATGAAAAAAATCGCTGAAGAACTTCAAATTCGCATTCAGCAGGTAAGTGCAGTTATCAGTCTTGTAGACGAAGGCTGTACAATACCTTTCATCTCACGATACCGAAAAGAAAAACACGACAATCTCAACGAAGTTCAGGTCAGAGATTGCGATCATTTATTCAAAACTTACAAAAATCTTGAAGAACGACGCCTTGAAATCGTAAAAGGCATTTTCAAACAAGGAAAATTAACCGAAAGCCTTTACAACGCTGCAATGAGCGCAACAACTTTAACAGAACTCGAAGATTTGTGGGCTCCGTTCAAAAAGAAAAAGAAAACACGCGGAATGGTCGCAATTGAAAAAGGTCTTGATTCGCTTGCAGATTCAATGCTTACAATGAGCGATTCCGAAATCGAAAAAGAAGCGGAAAAATACATCAAAACAGACAACGAAGATTCAGCATTAAATGTAGAAACTGTTCAAGATGCATTAAACGGTGCAAAAGACATTCTCGCAGAACGAATAAGTCAAGATTCAGCAAACCGCTCGGCAATTCTCGATTTATACATGCAGCAGGGAAACATCAAAACTAAAGGAATCGTGCCGGAAGGTCAAACCGAAGAAGAAGCAGCTAAAACTTCAACTTACCAGATGTACTGGGATTATTCAGAACCACTCAATCAGATTAAACCGCACAGAATTCTTGCAATCAACCGTGCTGAACGGGAAGGCGCTCTGGATGTTACAATCGATGTCGATGTTGATTCAGCCGTAAACCTCATCACAAAAAAGAATACAATTACAAACAAATATTTTGCAGAAGCAATCGAAGACGGAATCGTAAGACTTCTTTCACCGGCGGTAATTCGTGAAATCCGCAGCAACGAAGCAGATGAAGCTGACGAACACGGAATCGGAATTTTCAGCGAAAACTTAAAAAATCTTCTCATGACTCAGCCAATCAAAGGAAGCCGAGTTCTTGGAATCGACCCTGGAATTCGTACCGGAACAAAATGTGCCGCACTCGATGAAACTGGAAAATACCTTGGATATTTTAAAATCTTTCAGGTGCAGAATCCAGAAGACGCTTACAAACAGTTAAACGATGCAATCGACAAATACGACATTCAGGTTGTTGCAGTCGGAAACGGAACAGGAAGCCCGGAAGTTCAGGCGATTGTTTCAAAAGTAATCAGCGAAAATTATGCAGACGCAGATGTAAAATACACAGTCGTTGATGAATCAGGTGCATCAGTTTATTCAGCGAGCGAAATTGCAACAAAAGAATTCCCGGACTTAGACTTGACAATCCGCGGTGCAATTTCAATGGGCAGAAGGCTTCAGGATCCGCTTGCAGAACTCGTAAAAATCGATCCAAAGGCAATCGGTGTCGGACTTTACCAGCACGATGTAAACCAGAAAAAACTCAGCGAAACTCTTGATGAAGTCGTAGGTTCTGTTGTAAATCAGGTCGGCGTAAATTTAAACACTGCAAGTTACATGCTTTTAAGCTATGTTTCCGGAATCACGATGAGCACCGCAAAAAAAATCACAGAATACCGCGATGCAAACGGAAAAATTTTAAGCCGCGAAGATTTGAAAAAAGTTCCAGGTCTTGGACCTAAAGCGTTCGAACAATGTGCGGGATTCTTAAAAATTGCAGAAAGTTCAGACCCACTCGACAATACTTGGGTTCATCCGGAAAACTACGAAGTTGCCCGCGAAATTCTTCCAATTATCAAAAACGGCGGAAAAATCGAAAAAGATGCAAAAAAATCCCTTCAGGAAAAATACAACATCGGTGAAACAACTTTAAACGACATCATCGACGAACTCCAAAAACCGAACAGAGACCCGCGCGATGGTTATCCGGCTCCAATTATGCAGAAAGGCGTTGTTCAGTTTGAAGATTTAAAAGAAGGAATGAAAGTTACTGGAAAAATCAAAAATGTTGTCGATTTTGGTGCATTTGTTGACATCGGACTTCACGAAACTGCTTTGATTCATGTTTCAGAATTAAGCGACAGTTTTGTTTCTGATCCAATGGAAGTCGTAAAAGTCGGTGATATTTTCGAATTTACAATTATTGCACTCGATAAAGACCGAAAACGAATCAGCCTCAGTTTAAAAAGCGATGCCGCAAACAGAATCGGACAGACAGTTCAGAACAGGGCATCTTCAAACGGTGAAAACAAAACAGGCGCAACCCGAAAAGTTGTCATTGTAAAAAAAGGCTCGCAAAATTCAAAAACTGATTCAAAAGAAAAATTTTCTGGCGCAAAACGCGAAAGAAACAACTACGGAAGCGATGACGGTTTAAGTTACAATCCGTTTGCCGCACTTCTTAAAAAATAAAAAACTGGAGTAAAAATGAAAAAAAATTTATTAAAATTATTCAGTATTTTTACAGTTCTTCTTGCATTTTCAAGTTGTTCAAAACAGACTGACGAATTCGGCTGGTATTACAATTTTGAAGATGCACAAAAAGTCGCTCAAAGCAAAAACAAAGGAATTCTTCTGTTTGTAAACTCAATTTATGATTCCCCGGAATCTTACAACGCAGTAAAACTTATCACGGAATCAAAAGAATTCGTTTCAAAACTTTCAGATTTCGTATGTGTTCACTTCGATTTCAGCGACCCGAATATATTTCAGGCTAACATTCCTACAGATTTAACAGACGATGAACAGAAAGCCTTCGAAAAAAAGCGTGCAAAATACGAAAAACAGTTTTTCACCGCAGACAAATATGTAATAAAAAACACGCCGACACTTCTCATGCTCACAAAAGAAGGATATTTCGTTTCTTCTATAAATTTTGACTATCTTTCAAATTCTGTAGACGGTTATGTTTCAAAAATTATCCTCGAAAAAGATTCTCTTCAGGAATTAAATCAAAAAGTCGCTTTAACTTCAAAAGGTTCAAATCTCGATAAAGTAAAGGCAATCAACGAGCTTTTTGAATCGCAGGACGAACTTTACCGCCCGCTTTTAATCGATTTGTACAAAAAGATTCCATCGCTCGACAAAGAAAATTCTTCCGGGTTGCTACCAAAATATATCCGCGAAATTGCAAATGCCGAAGCGTTCGAAAGCCTGATAAAATTTGATTTTGAATCAGCAGTAAACACTTACATCAAAGCCGCAGAAGACAAACGAAATACTCCTGAAGACAGGCAGTATCTTTACACACTTGCCGTAAATGTCGAATCAAATTCTTTCAATCCAAATATAGAAAAAATTATCTCGCTTTTAAATCAAGCAATTGAATTCGCACCGGAAACAGAAGATGCGAAAAATTTAAATTTATACCTTACAGAGATTCAGAAACAGCAATAGAATCTGAACCAAAAATCTTTGCAAATTGCTTTCTAAGCGCATCCATATCTTTCTGATAAGGCGCGGTGAAAGCAATTTTTTTTTGCGTTGAAGGATGAGTAAAACTGATTTTATACGCATGAAGGGCAAGTCGATTTAAAAGAGGCTTTTCATCAAGCACATCGCCATTCCAGTTCCGTTTAAAATCGCTCAACCTGACAGGCTTTAAATTTCCGCTGTACAACGGGTCGCACACAATCGGAAAACCGCTTTCCGCAAGATGAACCCTGATTTGATGAGTTCTTCCAGTTTTTGGTTTTGCTTCAATCCATGAAAAAAGTCCTGCGGAACAAAGGAATTTAAAATCAGTCACGGAAGGCTTCCCGAATCTTTTATTTACAACAGTTCTATGCCGTGAATCTCCATCCGGAAGAAGAGGTAAATCAACATGAAGAGAATCCCACATCGGTTTTCCGCGCACTAAAGCGTGATAAGTTTTTTCTACAAGGCGTTTTTCAAACTGAACCGAAAGATTCTGATGAGCGTTTTCATTTCTTGCATAGACGATAATCCCGGAAGTGTCTTTGTCAATTCTGTGAACCGCAAAAAGATGCCCGAATTCTTTTTCTGCAAGAAGGTCAAGTCGCGGGGCATCCGCATCGTAACGGTCCTGTGCAATTAAAAGATTTGAGCGTTTATTTAAAACAACAATATCATCATCGGAATAAATTACTGTATAATCTGGATTTTTTTTCATAAAATTTTCCTGTAATTCAAAGAGTTCAAGATTTTCCTACTATATCACAAATTCTTTCAAACTTCTACAATTAAGAAAAACTTAAAAATCAGCATTTGACCTTTTAAATTTTTCCCTTATAATTAAAGTATGAATTTTATTTTAGTTCTTGCATTTTTATTTTTTGCCGGAAGTCTCATCGGGTGGGTAATCGAATTATTGTGGCGCAGATTTTTTTCCGCAAACAACCCCGAACGCAAATGGATTAATCCGGGATTTCTCACAGGACCGTACCTTCCTCTCTACGGATTCAGCCTGATAATTCTTTTTACGCTTTCGTTTATTGATGTAAGTTTCATTAAAGACGAATTTTTTCAGAAAACTGTTCTCTTTATTTTAATGGCATTATGCATCACTTTTTTCGAATTTATCGCGGGGCTTATTTTTATAAAAGGAATGAAAATCAAACTCTGGGATTATTCAAATTGCCACGGAAACATAATGGGAATAATCTGCCCGAAATACACTTTTTTCTGGTGGCTGCTAAGCGGAATTTATTATTTTTTCATTCATCCACAAATTCTTGAGTGGCTTTTCTGGTTCACAAATCACAAATCGTTCTGCTTCGTCGTGGGATTTTTCTACGGCGTTTTTTCAATAGATTTAATTTACTCGCTCAACATTCTTACAAAACTCAGAAAATTCGCATCAGAAAACAAAATAATCATTCACTTCACGGAATTTCAAAAGCACATTCAGGCTGCAAATGCCGAACGCAAAGAAAAAATTTATTTCTGGCTTTCAACTAAATCTGAAAAAATCGCTTTAAAAGAAAATCTCAAAAAATTCTACGAAAAAATCGAAAACTCAAAAAACAAAACTGAATAACGATTTAAACACAATTTTTAAAATTCAAAAAAAATCGCCAGAGTCAAAATACTGATTCTGGCGAAGAAATTTAAAAAAAGAACAAACCGTTCAAATTTAGTTATAAAAGTTATTTATAAAACTGAACTTTTTATAAATTCTAAAATTATTTCAATCTTAAAATTCCAACCGACTGAAGGAAAAGAACAAACAACAGAACCGGAGCAACATATTTTATCATTATATTGAAAAGCCACTTTCTGCTAAATTTTTCACCATTCTTTGTGATTTCATCAGTGATTGATTCAGTTTTAATTACCCAGCCGACTAAAACACAAGTTAAAATTGCAACAATCGGCATCATAAAGTTGTTGCTGATGTAATCCATTATATCAAGAATCTGAGCGACAGAACCGTTCGGGAGTTTTAATTCAAAATAAAGTTTATTATAACCAAGGCAGACAAAAATTCCGGCGATTAACGCAATTCCGGCTTCGATTAAAACTGCTTTTGGACGCGAAAGATGGAACTGGTCGATAATACTTGAAACGATTGCTTCCATTACGGAAACTGCACTTGTAATCGCCGCAAAAAGAACGAGTGCAAAGAACATAATTCCGATTATAACTCCGACTTTTCCCATCGCAGCAAAAACTTTTGGAAGAATAACGAACATAAGAGAAGGACCTGCCGCCATATTTTCTTCGCCCATAAAAACTACAACAGCTGGAATAATCATAATTCCTGCAAGAACAGCAACTGCCGAGTCAAAAATTTCAATTTGGTTGACAGATTTTACAATGTTTGCATCATCGTGAACATAAGAACCGTAAGCAACCATAATTCCCATTGCGATACTCAAACTGTAAAAAAGCTGACCCATCGCATCTACAACAACAGTCAAAAACTTTCCGATTGTCATTCCGTCAAAATTTGGAACGAGATAAATTTTTAATCCCTGAAGACCAGTTCGGGTGATGACTTCGTTTGTTTCAGAATTTATTGCTGAATGTTTTAATGTAAGTGAAAAAATTGAAATCGCAATTACAAGAATCAAAAGAACTGGCATAATGATTTTTGAAGTCGCCTCGATTCCTTTATTTACGCCATTAAAAACAATCAAAGAAACTGCGAAAAGAAAAATCACGAACAACAAAATTGGTTCCCATTGAGCAGTTATAAAAGATGAAAAATAAGAATCAGCAGCAGCAAGAGAACCTTCGCCTGTTATAAAAACGAGAAGATACTTTAATACCCATCCGCCAATTACACAATAATACGGCATAATTATAAGCGGAACAAGACAGCTTAAAACGCCAAGAGGTTTCCAGCCCGATTTTAACTTTGAATACGCCGTTAAAGGACCTTGCTTTGTTTTTCGACCAATTGCAACTTCTGCCGTTAAAAGTGCAAATCCAAAAGTAACTGCAAGAATCAAATAAACGAAAACAAAAATTCCGCCGCCATCTTTTGACGCAAGATACGGAAAACGCCAAATGTTTCCAAGCCCGACAGCACTACCAGCCGCCGCCAACACAAAACCGATTGAACCTTTAAATGTATTTCTATTCTTTTCCATTATATAAGAATAACAATATAATGAAATGTAATCAATAACCTAATCATTATCAAACAGACTGTACAACAGATTTTAAAATTCTGTTAAATTATCAGTGTAAAGGTCTTTAGGCATAAAATTTGAAGTTTCGTCAGCAAATTTTATTATTTTTGAAGTCGCTGAATCAAAAGTAAAAGAATACAGGCAACAATTGTAATTCTTCTGGCGTGGAAAATCTGAGCCACGTTTATTCATTTCACGGACAACAGAATTTATAATTCCGCCGTGGCAGACGATTAAAATGTCGCCTTCAGTATTTAAAAGAAGATCATCAATTAACGAAGAAATCCTTTCATCAGCAAGAGATTCCTTTTCATTTTCAAGTCGCCATGGAAATTTCATTTTTTTAGGAATTTCTACATTTGGAAAATTCTGTTTGATTTCTTTTTTTGTAAGACATTTTTTTGTTATGGAAACAGGTTTTGTCGCACTTTTAAGCCCCGTAACTTCCTGACAACGCGGTTCAAGAATCAAATTTTTTGTATAAAAACTTTTTGCGGCAACAGAAGCAGTTTCAAGAGTTCTGTAATACGGAGAAACATAAACAGTCCCTGAAAAACCAGTTTTTTTCATATAATTGCCTAACGCTTCAGCCTGCAAAATTCCTTTTGGCATAAGAGAATCTTCTGTGCAATTTTTAAAAGTAACACGACAACGCAAATCTCCACGCTGACCATGACGAGCAAAATAAAAAGTCCGTTCCTGCGCAAAACAGAACAGCGGAATTAAAATCAATATTAAAAACAACTTAATTTTTTTCATAATTTAATTTTAACACAGCCATTCTAAATTGTACACGAATTCAACGAAATCAAAAAATTATTCGTTTTAAAGAGAACTCTGAAATTCAATTTTCATCTCAAAAACTGTTCTTTCAGATTCTTTTATAAAAATGAAAAATGAACCGTCAAGATTCCGTGAATAAACCCGTAAATTTTCTCCCTCGCGGCTTTCTCCAGTGAAATGAACTTCAAGAGAACTTACTTCGTTGTGAAGAAGAAAATCATTTGAGAAAATATTCAAAGCGAGTTTAATATATTCGATATTATTCATGTGGTAAGACATATCGATGTGCTGAGAATAAATTTTCTGTTCGTATTTAAAATCTGATTCTTCTATTTGAACTGGAAAACGCTCAAAATTTTCTGAAAAAACGCTTTCCGGGAAATTTTCTTTTGGATACGGAAGATTCGTGATTTTTACCGGGCGATGCTTTTCCAAATCCAGAACACACGCTTCCTGATTTGCACAAACAAGAATATTCTGCGCTTTGTCCTTCAAAACCGAATTTACATGCGCCTTAAATCCCTGATTGTCAACCGGGAAAGTTTCTGCAAAAATTCCTTCACGCCAAGACGGACGCCGAAAAAATTTTAAACGCATTTTCGTAAAAACCCAGAAAACATTGAATTTTTCACGATAAACAATTCCGTCGCAGCCAAGCATATTAAAACATTCCGTTAAATTATCCTGAATCATCAGAACTGTCTGCGCAATCCCAAGCTTTAAAGAGCTGTCAATAAACGCCGAAGAAACATACCGTTCCTTTTCAAAAATCAATTCATTTTTCATAGCTGAAATTATAGCAAAATAAGACTTCTCAAACAATGAAAAATTATTTGATTAAGACGAAACAATAAATTATAATGTATATATGTCGACAAAAGAAAAACGCGAAAAATCAAGCAAACAAAAAAAACAAGACGGAATCGCGCTGGCAATTTGGTTTTTAGCCATGCTTATCATAGTAGTGTTATTTATAATTTACTGGCCGGAAATTTCAAAAAATATCAACGCACAAATCGAAAAACGCAATAAAACTGAACAAAACTCTTCACAGGAAACTTCACAAACTCAAATTCCTCAAGAAGAACAAGAACAAATTACAATAGATTTAAACGACGGTTCTTCAGAAGACGCTCCCGTTGAGCAATTTTCTCCAAAAGAATCAAAACCTCAAACTGAACAAATTCCTTCACAAACAAAAGAACCTCAAAATATTCAGGAAGTTCAAAAAGAAGAACCCGTTTCAAAACCAATCGAAGCAAAACGCAAATTAACTCTCTATTTTGTGGCAATCGATTCTGACGGCTCAATCGTTCGTAAACCAGTCGTAAAAACTGTTCCAAAAACCGATTCACCGCTTACAGACGCAATAAAAAATCTGCTTGCAGGTCCAGATGCGTCAGACAAAGTAAGAACATTAATTCCAAGCGGAACAAAATTAATCGGCGCAAGCGTAAAAAACGGTATTGCAACTTTAAATTTCAACGAAGCATTTGTTTTCAATCAAAATTTCGGGAACGACGGCTATTCGGCGCAGCTTCAGCAGATTGTCTACACGGCAACAGAATTTTCAACCGTAAACAGCGTTCAATTTTTAATCGAAGGCGAAAAGAAAGATTTTCTCGTCGAAGGACTTTGGATTGGTTCTCCGCTTTCAAGGGCAAATTTCTAAAAATTCAAGGCTATTCTTCAAGATATTTGTGATCGAGCATCATATTTGCAATACTTTCATCGATATACTCAAGTGCAGTTCGCTTGTTGAATTGAGTAATCGTGTAGCCAAGCCGACATTTTAATTCAATTCCATTTTTAACAGAAAACTCTTTACATTCAAGCCTGATTGAATTAAAAATATTTTTAATTTCTGACTGTTTCTGTGCATCAAGAATAAATCCGAACGACGACATCGAAATTCTAAAAAGTTCCGGATTTTCGTTTACATTCCGCAGAATTTTCAAAAACTCATTCACAATTCCATTCGCTTTTTTTATTCCAAGTAGTTCGTTGATGTCAGAAATATTCTGAATATTTGCAATGACGATTAAAATTGATTCAGTTGATTTCAAAAGAAAATTCTGAACGCGATTTTCAAAATATTTTCCTTTAATACAGTCAGTTTCCTCGTCGTAAATAATCGGATATTCATAATCTTCGACAGATGAAAAATACCGCTCAATATCTTCAATTAAAATGATTACTCCCTGCTGAAAATGAAACCTGTTCTCGATTGGAATTTTTTTCACAATAAAATTTTTATTCGTCTTTAAAGAATACAGAAAAAACGAATTATCATTCACAGTCTGATTTGGAAAACCGATTTTCTGAAGAAATTTATTCTTTTCGATTTCTGAAAAACTGAATTTTCCGTCGGGGTTCAAGCCGTATTCACTTATAAATTCCCTACCGCGGTCGTTTGCATCGAGAAATCTCTGGTTAATATCGAAAATCAGCACAGGAAAACCGATGAATTCAAAAAGATTTTTTCGACTTTTTTCAATACACACGATAGAATTGTCGAAAGTCAGCATAAAAAATGACAAAAGAACCGCAAGCAGAATTGAAAAAGTTGAAATATGTTCAGAAATTGCAAAAATTGACCGTGAAACAAAATTCGCAATAATCATTTTATTGAAAGTCGGCACGGAAAAAAGCATTATCGAAAAAAATATCGAAATGTAAACAGATTTATTGATTTTCTGCTCGTGAAAAAAAGAACGAATTGTCAAAATAAACGAAACAAAAATCGTAAAAATGCAGAAACTGATGTGAAGATAGTAAAAATTCGTTTTTTTATAAAAATACCCCGAAAGAGGATTGCCGTTCGCCTTGGAAGAAATCAGTTCAGAATAAATTATTAAATTCGTTCCGTTGAAAAAAAGAAGAATTATAAAAACAATCGGAACAAAAATAAAAAACCTGAAAACCTTGAAAAACACCGTATCCTGGCATCTGCAAAAATAAAAATTGAACATCATTATCGAATATGCAAGAAATTCACTGACAACAAAAACCGCAACCTGAATATTTGCAATAGATTTATGTTCGTAGGAGCGCGTGTAAATCTGCATAAAATCGAGAATACACCACAAACCGATAAACGCAAGGCTCAACGAAAACCAAAAACCGTATTTGTAAGAATCTCTTGACCGCGAATAAATAATTCCGAGCGTAATCGATAAAAATCCGAGTATAAGTTTATTGACTGCAATTCCTTCAAAATCCAAAAAAATCACCTTTTATTCAGAGATTTCGTTGAGTGAAAAACTGTCTCTTATTGAATTAAAATATTTTTCGTTTTTTTTGTATGCTTTTTCTAAAACAGAACTGTTGAACGCATAAAATTCTGAAGGATTTTCTTTTGCGCTGAGAATTTTTATAAGATTTTTAGATTTCCGTTTATTTTGCGCGTTGTAAATAGTTCCGTCGATTGTAAAATAATCTTTTTCTTTCTGAACAATGAAATTCTTCCAATCGTAAAAAGAATTTTCAGTATTCAAAAGCATCTGCCGAAAAATAAAATCGATATTTATCTGTGGCTGAGAAATTTTATTAACGCAGACAAAGGCGCTGTCAGACAAAAACCAAATATTTTCCATTTTTTGAATCCAGTTTTCATCAAGAACAACTTTTACATTCTCAAACGAAAATTCTTTTTTCTTTGATTTTTTAATTTTCATTTTTCCTGAGGAAGAATCCGAATCTGAAAAACCTGAAAATTTTTCAAATTCGTTGTCTTTTTCTGAAGAAATTCTTCCGGCAGTGACAATTTCAAACTGAACTTCGTCTAAGAAATTTAAAATCGCCTTGATGTTGAAAAGCGGAACTGCATAATCGAAAACGATTTTTACATCACCGCCAAACTGTTCAAATTTTGTATTCTGAACAAGCCCTGAATGAAGAAAATCACGGGAATTGTAAGAAACATTTTGCGCATTTACATTCTGAACTGAAATTCGTTTAGCGCTGAATTCGTAAATCAAATCGTGAAGATAATTTACAAGTTGAATGTCTTCCTCGCCTGGAAGTGAAACGACTTTTTCACCTGTAAATTCCATAAAATTTTTTGATTCATCGACCGTAAAATAAATTGAAACAGATTTTTCCGGCTTGCCTTGTTCCTGATTCTGCGGAGAAATAAATTTTGCTGAATACGCTGAATTTCCGTAGTACAAAAACCCGACATAACTTTCGTTTTTAAAAGAATAATCTCTGTAAAAAACATAATCGCCCGGAAAATCCATTATGTAAGGCTTAAATCCCGGAAGCGCATTTAGAAAAAATTGAAAAAAAATTAAAACTGCTGAAAAAAAATGTTTCTTCATATTTACGATTTATCCGTTTAAAGCGTTTAATTCTGCTTTTACGATTTGAGAAATTTTCTGAGCGGCGTCTTCTTTTGAAACGAGTTCAGAATCTTTGAGTTTTCGCATTTTAATTTCAACATTTGGAAGATTTTTTTCACCCACAACAACACGAACCGGAATTCCGATTAAATCCATATCTTTGAATTTTACGCCCGGACGCTCATTTCTGTCATCAAGAAGAACATCGATTCCGCTCTGAATTAATTCGTCGTAAAGTTTATCTGCAACTTCTTTCATTTGACCGTCGTATTTTACAGGAACAATTACAACCTGGAATGGAGCGACTGTCATTGGCCAGATAATTCCATCTTCGTCGTTGTTGCCTTCGATAATTGATGCCAAAGTTCTATCAACACCGATTCCGTAACAACCCATAATCGGAGTTACAGGTTTTGCGTTCTGGTCGAGATAAGTTACATTCATTGATTTTGTATATTTTTCACCGAGTTTGAAAATGTGACCTAATTCGTTTCCTTTTTTCATGTAGAAAGTTCCGCCACAATCAGGGCATTTGTCGCCAGGAACAACAGTCCGAACATCAACAGTCATAAACGGTTTGTAATCGCGTTCTGGTTCAACATGCTTAATGTGAAAACCTTCTTTTCCAGAACCGGCAACGCAATCGTGCATATTTACAGTAGATTTATCTGCAATCACAGGAATTTTTATTCCGATTGGACCAACAAATCCGTGAGGAGCCCCGGAAAGACGAAGAACATCTTCTGCTTCTGCAAGTTCTGCGCCGCTTGCTTTTAAAACTGAAGCAAGTTTTGTTTCGTTTACATCTAAATCTCCGCGAATCACAACACAGACAAAAGATTCTGGATAATAAGACTGACTTCCTTCTGTAAGGCGTTCAAAATTTTCACAATCAGGAATTTCTGAAAAATCTAATGCACAGTTGTAAACTTTATAAATCAACGCTTTGAGGAAAGTTCTTGATTTTGCGTTGAAAAATTTTTCCATATCGGCAATCGATAAAACATTCGGTGTTGCAACCATTTCAACTGGAAGTTCAGTTTTTTGCTGAGGATTTTCATCATTTCCTAAAGGAATTTCATCTTTGCATGCCGCTTTTTCAACATTTGCCGCGTAAGAACAATCTGGACAAAGAATTAAAGTATCATCGCCAACTTCGCTTTCTACCATAAATTCTTCTGAACCAGAACCGCCCATTGCGCCTGTATCGGCTTTTACGCTGATTGTTTTTAATCCCATCCGCTTAAAAATTTTTCTGTATGCCTGAGCAACATTTTCGTAAGAAGAATCTAAATCTTCCTGATTTTTGTCAAAAGAATACGCGTCCATCATCGTGAATTCTCTTCCGCGCATAACACCGTATCTTGGTCTGATTTCATCGCGATATTTTGTATTAATCTGATAAACCGTAAACGGAAGCTGCTTGTACGAAGAAAGTCCTTCCCGAATCAATGCTGTAAATGCTTCTTCTGCCGTAGGAGAAACAACCATATCCTGACCTTGTCTGTTCTGGGCTTTAAGCATTTCTTCGCCCATTTTGTCCCAGCGGCCAGATTCTTTCCATAAATCGCCAGGCTGAATTACAGTCGGTTTCATTTCAAGACAACCGGCTTTATCTAATTCTTCACGGATAATATTCTGAACTTTCATGTATGAACGGTAACCAAGCGGCATATACGCGTAAAGTCCGTTCCCAAGTTTTCTTGTCATTCCAGAGCGCATCATAAGTTTATGGCTTGAAATCACAGCATCGTTTGGTGCATCTCGTAAAGTTGAAATAATAAATTTTGACGCTTTCATATATTTTTCCTTTTATTAGCAATTTTTATCACGATTTGTGACATAATTTTTATCGTTTTCATTTACGGCATCGTAAATTACTTCTTCCATTTTTTCTGTAAGTCGTTTAGCTGCGATTGTTTCTGTTAAATCTTTGTATTCGTCTATTTTTATGACTGGCAGCATTTTTAAATCGTAAATATATGTTTCTGTATGATTATATGACCAGAAAGGATCGTGTTTTCCAAGCCCGAATTTGTCGTTTCCACCTACTAAAACAGGCTGAACATCGCATTTTGAATAATAGGCAATTCGTGCAGCGCCTTTTTTGTAAGGATTTTTTCCATGTCGAGGAGTTCGAGTTCCTTCAGGGAAAATTATTACATTGTTTCCTTCATCGATTGTCTGTTTGCACAAACGGCATAATTCGTCAAAATCCAAAGTATTTACTATATAACACTGACGGATTACTCCGGCAAGAATTGTTTTTGCAAGACCACCGCGAACTATACAATTTGCATTTGGAACAAGCGACATTATGAAAACAAAATCAAGCATTGACGGATGATTTGCAATAATTATTTTTCCGTGAATATTCCTGAAATCCTCTGTTGAAGGCACAGTTTTTAGAGCGCCTGTACAACGCATCATTTTTATAAAACCACGGAACGACCATGAAACAAATTTTCTTGCCTGAACCTGAAATTTTTCTTTTGGATGAACAAAAACCCTTATCCACGGAAAAACGAGAACCGCAAGAATTACGCTTCCAATCCCGAAATAAGCATACGAAAAAAGTTTTATAAAACATTTATAGCCGTAAACAAAATGATTTTTTACGCGCGGAAGTTCACGGTGATTGTATTTTTTATCAAGTTCTAATTTTTCTTCTTGTGTTAATTTTTTGCCCATAAAAAAAATGCCTCCATTAAAAAATTCTAAAAACTCTATTTTAGCGATGATTTTAAAACAAAAACCAGCAAAACAGGCGTTTTTAAAAACTATTTAGAATTTTCAAGTTTCCGCCTTCATGCTGTTTATAAATTCTTCTGGGGAAGAAAATTTTTCAAAATCGACAGCAACCGAATTTTGAGATTTATTCTGTTCGCCTTCCAAAAGACATGCAAATGAAAAAGGATTCTGACATTCATCCACAAGACTTTCGTATTCTTTTGGAATAAATTCATCGGCGTAAACGAGAATTATTTTTTGTTCCGCCCCGGAAAGAACTGCGGAAGATGCTGCAAGAACGGCCGAACGAAAATCCTGTTTTGACGGATAAATTACGGAATAACCGCTTTTAAGTTTTAATGCAAGACTTGCAGAAGCGATTGGCGTATTGAAAACCGAAAGACTGAACGCTGCCGGAAGAATTTCTGAATCCTGAAGAATGCTTTTATTTATAGAAAATTCGCGCGATAATTCGCCTCTAAACGAAATAAAAATCTGCTTGTATTCTTTCGCCTCTGGAACTTCTTCAAGTAAATCGTGAATGACTTGAACCGTCATCCTGGAAATCTGACTCAATCGCCTTTTAAAAAGAGAATCCGCAAACGGAAGAGTTGGTTTTTCCGCAAGATTTTCTGAGGAAGGCTTCCATACTTTAATGTGCGAAACAAAAACTTTTTTCATTTTAGATTTTCTTGAACACCAGAAGAGAATATGCGTTAGAACCTAGATTATGATGGGAAGTTTTTAATTCAAATCCAGCCTTACAAACGGCATCTTTTAATTCTTCAAAACGGTACATTTTGCTGTTTCCATTTGCAATGCAGGTAAAATAAAGGGAAGTTGCCATCAATGAATAAGAACTTGCTTCAAAATGCTGTTTATCCCAAAGTGGCTCAAGAACATAAACATTTGTGTCCGATGTTGCACAGTCGTGAACTTTTTTTAAGATTTTTGTAATCTGCTTTAAACTGAAACAATCTAAAAACTGACTCATCCAAACCGCATCTGGAGAAGAAGGCAAAACTGTTGTATCGTCGAGAACATTTCCTGTTGAAAAAGAGATTCTGTCTGCAAAACCAGCTTTTTTTGCATTTTCTTCAGCAACTTTAGTTTGACCCGGCAAGTCGACAATCGTCATTTTTACATCTGAATTGTATTTGCAGCAGGAAATTGACCATTTTGCTGTATTTCCACCGATATCAACGATTGTTTTAGGTTTTTCTGCAAATACTATTGGAAGCGCTTCCGGGAATGCAATATCACTATAGAAATGGTCAAAATCAAACCAAGATTTTTTTGCTTTTTGAGGAAGAGAAGAAAGAGCCTCGTAAACGGTTGTCCATTTATCGCCGAAAACTTTAAGTCCTTCCGGCTTTCCGTTTAAAATTGATTCTTTTAAATTCCATGCGCCTTCATAACAGATGTCATTTGTAAACCAGAAATTGGCCTTTGTTAAATCATCTTCCAAAAGCATCCAGCCGATTTTTCCGATAATGAATTTTTCTGATTGAGAAGAACCTGGAACTGAATCTTTAGTGAATTTAATAACATTCATTCCAAGAGCCATTTCACAAAGAACGCCGATTCCGTATTCTGAAATTTGTAATTTTTCTGACAGTTCACCGCGCGTAATTCCGTCTTCACCAGAATCATTTATTGCCTGCAAAATTCCTGTTTCAATCATTGTTCTGATTGCCTGATAACATAACGGAGCGAACGCAATTTTTTGTGCTTCAAACTTTGCATCAACAGCCCTAATTTTGTCTTGTTTGTAATTATCGTAATTAAAAAATGATTTATCCATAAAAAAACCGTTTTTTCAGTATAATGGATATAAAACATCTTTTCAATGGAGAAAAATAAAGACAAAACATTTGAAAAATCCGTGTGGATAACGCTGTTTATGTAGATAAAACTTCATTTGCAGATATTTTTGTGCGTAGATTTTATACATCAACAGTTTCTATGTGAGCACCCAATTCTTTCAATCGTTCTACAAGGTGTTCATAACCGCGTTCAATTTGATAAACATTACTGATTCGGCTTTTTCCGCGGGCTGCCATTGCTGCGATTACCATTGCCATTCCTGCACGAACATCTGGCGAAACTAAATGCTCCCCGTGAAGTGTCGTTGGACCAACAACAACCGCTCTATGAGGATCGCATAAAGTAATTTGAGCGCCCATCGTCATCAACTTGTCGACAAAGAACATCCTGCTTTCAAACATTTTTTCAAAAATTAAAACCGTGCCTTCTACCTGAGTTGCAACAACTGTCATTATACTCGTTAAATCCGGCGGAAAACCAGGCCACGGAGAATCATCGATTTTTGGAATCCTTGAACCGATGTCTGCGTTTGTTTTCATTTCTTGAACTTGCGAAACTTTTAACGAATCGCCATCAAGCCGCCAGGTAATTCCAAGTTTCGCAAAACCGATTTTTAAAGGACGAAGATCGAGATTTTTTATTCCGTTTATTGTAATTGAACCTTTTGTTGCCGCCGCAAGTCCTATAAAAGAACCGATTTCCATATAATCAGGACCGATTGTAAATTCTGTTCCGTGAAGTTCTTTAACGCCATCAATGTAAAGAATATTTGAACCGATTCCTGTAATTTTTGCACCCATTGAATTCAGCATAACACATAAATCCTGAATATGAGGTTCGCAGGCAGCATTTGTAATTTTTGTCTGACCTTCAGCTAAAACTGAAGCCATTATTGCATTTTCGGTTGCCGTTACGCTTGTTTCATCGAGAAAAATATCTGTTCCGACAAGTTTATTTGCCGTAAAATTGAAAGAACCGTTTACTTCGATTCTGGCGCCAAGCTGTTCAAGTGCAAGAAAATGAGTATCAACGCGCCTTCTTCCAATTACATCGCCGCCAGGAGGAAGCATCTGCGCTTTTCCACAGCGTGCAAGAAGTGGTCCTGCAAACAGAATTGATGCCCTGATTTTTTTTGAAAGTTCTTTTGGAATACACTCAGGATTTACAGTTTTTGCTTCGATTTTCCAGCTGTGTTTTTTTATGTTCGTGATTTTTACCCCAAATGACTGAAGAATGTTCAGCATCACGGAAGTGTCTTCGATTTCTGGAATATTGTGAAGAATTACTGGTTCAGCTGAAAGCAATGTTGCCGCAATGCATGGAAGCGCCGCATTTTTATTTCCACTTGCCGTTATTGTTCCGTGAATCGGGAAACCGCCTTCGATAATGTATTCGTGCATAAAAATTCCTTATAATTTTTGATGTAAAATTGCCAAATTTATTAAAACATTCACCGCCTGAGTCATCTGATTTAACGATGCCCACTCAAAACGAGAATGAAAATTGTGTCCGCCCGTAAAAATGTTCGGAGTTGGAATGCCCATTTCTGAAAGCCTTGAACCGTCAGTTCCTCCCCGAATCGGAATAAAATTCGGCATAATTCCAGCATTTTCGTACGCTTTTTTGAGAAGTTCGACTGTTTCTGGGGATTTTTCAAGGGCATTTTTCATATTTTTATACTGTTCTTTTATTTGAACTGAAACTTTTCCGCCCGTCGCAAATTCAACTGATTCAGCAATTTTTTTAATCTGGAAAATGCGTTTTTCGATTCCAGATTCTTCAAAATCCCTGAGAAGAATATAAACCTGAGCCTTTTCAACTGAACCAGAAATTTCTATTGGTGCAAAAAATCCTTCGTAACCGTCAGTTGTTTCTGGAAATTCAGTGTGCGGAAGATTTTCAAGAAATTTTGAAGCCATCATCACCGCGTTAATCATTTTTTGTTTTCGGGCCGTTCCTGTATGCGTAGATTTCCCGAAAAAAGTTACAGTCGCACTTGAAGCGTTAAAACATTCAGTTTCAAGTTCACCCTGAGAACCGCCATCCACCGTGTATGCGTGTTTTGATTTTAAAAGATTAAGCGGAACAAAATCCATTCCGTGACCAGTTTCTTCGTCCGGAGAAAAAAGAATTTCTATATCGCCATGCGGAATTTTATTCTGAATTAAAAATTCGACTGCTGTAATTATTTCTGCAACTCCGGCTTTATCGTCCGCACCAAGAAGCGTTGTTCCATCCGTCGTAATCAGAGTATCGCCCGTATTTGCAATTTTTGAAAGTTCTTCATCACCCGAAGAATCGATTGAAATATTTTCAAGAGAAATAAGACTTCCATCATAATTTTCAAAAACCTGAGGATTTACATTTTTTCCAGAAACTTCTTCGCTCGTGTCTAAATGAGAAAGCAGGCAAAACGAAGGAGAATTTTCAAAACCTTCAGTTGCCTTTAAAATTGCATAAACATAAGATTTTTCCGTAACCTGAACATTTTCAAGTCCAAGAGATGAAAGTTCTTCTTTTAAATTTTGTGCAAAGATTTGCTGATTTTCTGTAGATGGAAAAATTTGCGCATCTGCATTTGCAGAATCACTCGTCGTCCAAATTTTTGTATATTTTAAAAATCTGTTAAGAAGTTTTTTTTGAAAATCAGATTTTTTTTCAATGCCAGCCATTTTTTCATTATATAATATATTTTCATAATTGGGAATATTGTCATTCCAAACTTCCCATCGCTTTTGACCTATTAAATTTTTTTTACCGTTATGATATATTGTCATTATGAGATTTACTAGTACAAGAAACAAAACTTTAAATACAAGCTTTATCGATGCAATCTGTAACTGTATGCCAACCGATGGCGGACTTTATGTACCATGCGAAACTGAAGATTTACGAAAATGGATTTCCTATATCGACGAAAATACAACTTTTACATCAATTGCCGGAACGCTGACTTCCGCTTTTCTCCACGAAGAATTAAGTCCTGTAATCTGCGAAACAATTGCTTCACGCGCTTTTCAATTTTCCCCAGAAATCAAACAGATTGACGAAAACCTTTTTCTTCTTGAACTAAACAAAGGTCCTACTGGTTCACAAAAAGATTTTGGCGTTTCATTTCTAATAAACACTCTTGAAACTTATTTTCAGTGGAAAGGTGGAAATGCCGTTTTTTGCGATGTTACAACCGGTCACCTTGGAGCAATGATTTCAAAACTTCTTAAAGGCAAAAAATATTTAAAAGCAGTTTTAATTTACCCAAAAGGAACTGTAAAATCTCTTTCAGAAGAAGATTTTATCTGGAACGGCGGTAACATTCTTCCAATAGAATTCGACGGAACAGAAGAAGATTGTCATAAAATCGTCCGGGAAATTTTTTCAAACAAAGATTTCGTAAAGCAAAACAGGCTGACAGTCGCAAATACTGCAAACATCGGGCGACTTCTACCTCAGGCTTATTTTTATCCTTACGCATTTTCACGGATTAAAAACAAAATCACAAGCGATATTTTTTATGCCCTCGATGCCGGAAACTACAGCAATGTCGTCGCAGGTCTTTACAGCTGGAGTTTTGCACTTCCTGTAAACGGCTTTATAATTCCGGCAACAGACTCTTTAACAGCCGATGCTAAAGGAAATCCAATATTTCTAGATTCCCTTATTTCTCTCGAAAAAAGACTTCCTTCAGACCCGGCAGAACCTTCAAATCTTGAACGCCTTGAAGAAGTGTTCAACGCAAAAAAATCGCTTATGAAATATTTTCTCTTTTTGCAGTCGGTTTCCCCAGAACAAACGACAAAAGCGTGCCAGGATTTTTTCATGAAGTATAAAATTCTTTTAGACAAGGACACGAGCCGAGCCTACGCCTCATATATGCATTTTCTTGAAAACTCAGAAAATCCGGAAAGCGCAGTAGTTCTTGTTGCACGCGACCACAATTTTTATTCGAAAGATTTTATACGGCACGCAACAGGAGAAACAGTTTCTGCCCCGGAATCAATTCAAAAAATTTCAGGCAAAACAGAACTTTCGCGTCCGTTAGTTTCTTCTGCAAAACAAATCATGGATTTAATTCAAAA
>JAEDFA010000012.1 GCA_016293005.1 Treponema sp. | reverse complement strand
TTTGACCTTGTAATATGAAATAAATTAAAATTTATGGAGGGTTTTTATGAAAAAAACATTACTTGTATTCTTGGGATTAATCATCTGTGGTTCTTCTGTTTTTGCTAATGTAGAAATGGATATGAATTGTTTTGTATCGCCTGTTAAAAATGTTGATTTAGGAAGAGACCAGGAGCAAGAGGATTATATTGCAAAATGTAATGCACCATTAGGCTTAGAACTTCAATGGGGATTTTATTTTGGTCAGCCAAGAAAAGTCTTTGATGCGGGACTGGGATTGTCTGTCGGTTTTAGTGCAATATATGATTATGATGTATATAAAGGCTCTGCAAAAGTAGGAAATAAGTCATTGAATGGAGTTGCACTTAATAATTATATTACTTTTGGACCTGCTTTCAGGCTGAAATTTGGGGACATGCATTCTGTTTCAATTTCACCTGGAGTTGGAATGAACTGGATTTTAAATAAAAGCGTTACTGAATTTGGTATAAATTTAAATCTTGATATTGGATATAGATTATGGCTTATAAATTCAGATGGTTTTCATTTTGGGCTTGGAGTAGGTTCTGATGTTTCTTTTTGCATTTTAGGTGGCTCTTCTTATTCTGTTTATACTGATAATAGCAAGGAAATAGAAGCTATTGGAGGAATCAACACGAATTCTATAGATGCTAAGGTTTATCTTGGGGTTATTTTTAATTTTGGAGATAAATAGTAAATAATCAAAAATTTTTCAGGCGGATTTCCTTTAAATTATTCTGGTGAAAAAGTTAACAAGAAAAATAATATTTCGTTATAATTTTCATCTTAAAATTTGTAGGGCAATCTTAAGGGGTTTTTATGAAAAAAGTTATTTCGTTTTTTGCTGTTGTTTTTTTGTCGCTTCAGGCTATTTGTGCAAATGTAGAGATGAATTTATCGCTTGGTTATTTGCCGTATGATTTTATTTCGATGGTTGATGAAGAAGACAATTCTCTAAATGTTGTGTTCAAGCGGCCGTTAGATTTTGGAATGCAGTGGGGATTTTATTTCGGTTCTCCTGTAAAATTTCTTGATGTCGGTCTTGGTCTTTCTTACGGGTTTGGAACTTTTTCTAAATTCAATCTGCTTGACGGAAATGATACTGTTTATTCTGGAAAAATGTCATTCGGGGCAAAAGGGTATATTTATCTTGCTCCTGCCATTCGCTTTAACATTTCTGAGCATCAGTCTTTTGTCGTAAATCCGGGTTTTGGAATGAACAATAAATCTTATTCTTATGACAGTTCAAGTCATACATCGAGTTTTAATTCAGAAATTTTTATGTTCAATCTTAATTTAGGCTACCGTTTCTGGTTTGTGAATAATAAAAGTTTTCTTTTCGGGCTTGGAGCGGGGTATGAACTTTCACTTCCAATTGCTGGTTATTCAGAATATAGTTACGGTGCAAATTATGACGATGCGATTTCGAAAACTGGTTCTGTGATTTTTGGAACGGAAAATAAATTTTATCTCAGCATGGTTTTTAATTATGGAAAGCGTGGTCTTGAAAAATATCTTTATCCTGAAAAATCAGACGATGATGATTAATTTTTTTTATTGACATACAGAAAAATTGGGATATTATAAAAGTCTGTTATCTGTAAAATTAAATTTTTAGAGATGCCGTAAACTTTTTTTGGGAGAATTTTATGAAAAAATTTGTTTTACTTGCGTTAATTTCGCTTGCTACGGTTGTTGGTTTTGTTTCTTGTGCAAAAAAGGGAACTTGCGATTTTTGTGGAAAAGAAAATGTTACTTTGAAAGAGAAAAAAGCGTTTGGAGAAACAGCATATCTTTGTGAAGATTGTGCAAAACTTTTTGATGCTGGAATGAACTTGCTTAATCAGTAAAAAAAATCAAAATGTAAAAAAAGCACCACAACCTAAAGTGTCCAATGATTGGGGTACACTTCAGTGTTATGGTGCTTTTTTTTTAGAACTGGCAGCTTGCATAAATGCTTATAAAACTGTTTTTTCTCCATGCGTAGAATTCGCTGTTTTCATCTCCGCTTAAAATGTACATTCCTTTGGCTTCAAAAGTGAGCGCGTCAGTTGCTTTAAAAGAAATTTTTGGAAGAAGGATGAAATCTTTTCTTTCGATTGACCAGATTGCAGTTACTTCAGGAACAAGTTTGTCGTGGAAAAATGAAGTTGTAATGTTTGCGATGATTTTGTTTGAAGTGTAGCCCGTCTTAGATTTTTCAAAATCGTTTGTGTTATCTTCTATTTTATCTGAGTTTAAGATGACATTTCCAGTTTCCTGAATATTTAAATTCATATTCCAGAATGGAAGGTCGATGTCAAAGCCTAAAAGATAGCCGAGCGAATTATTTCTGATTGCGGGATTTGTTCCGTCTGTATCTTCTGTTAAATTGTATGCAAATTCGCCTCTTAAGTTAAAATGCCACAGAACTGTCGCTGCATCAAAACCGAAAGTCTGTTTTCTGTCGTATGAAAGAAATTTATCTTCTTCTGTTGCAGAGTCTGAAAGTCGTTTTTCGATGTAGGTTTTGATTTTGGCGTAATTTACGGTAGGCTGTTTGTAAAAACCGTTGTAGTAACTTAAGCCTAAATCGAATGAACCGAAAGTTCCTGTAAGCCGTCCGCCGAACTGTCCGTATTTTAATGTCATCAAGTCAGGATAAATCGAAGATGGATTTGATTTTAAATCGTTTGCAGCGTTTAAAGCGACAAGATATTGTTGAGAAGTAAGTTTATTTAATAACTCATTCTCATAGTTAATATTTGTAAATTTTGAAAATACATCATAAGAAGCAATTTTTGTTACTGTATCATTTAGAGTCTGAACTTGAGAAGGAGTCCATCTTCCGCTTGAAGCAAAATGGTCGACTGTAAGAATCGGGGCGTAGAGCGCTTCTAGGTGAATGTTTGAAACAGGAATGTCGAAATTCAGTTTTACAAGAGGAGTCGAAATTCGTCTTTCGATATAATCTGGAATTATAAAATCGCTGTAATCATCGGCATTGAAGTTATCTAGGACATGATATTTGTCGCCTTTTCCCCAGACTGTTTTCATTTTTCCGGCTTCGATTGAGAAAAAGTTGAAATAACCTTTGATTTCCAGTTCATCGATTATGTCAATCGGGTGATTTTTTATGATTTCTTCGTTGAGTTTTAAACTGATTTTTCCATCAGATTTTTTTCCGTTGTAAGAAAAAGAAAGTGTTCCTTGTGGAATTGCACTGATTCCAATCTCTTCTGCATTGTCAGAATCGATGTACGCTCGGGTTTCGATTGATGCTTTTCCGTTTATTGCAAAATTTGATGATTTTTCTGCGGAATTTTCAAAATCAGTAAAATCTGAAAAATCATCAAAGTCTGAAAAATCGTCAGAAAATGCATTGAAGAAAACGGAAGAAATTAAAACTGCACAGAATACCGCTTTTGATTTTTGAAGTTTCATTTTATTTCTCCAATAAATAATGAATTTTTTTGTTAAACCTTAAATAAAAACTTTGACGCTATTTCGGGCAAAATTTTATTTTCCTGTTGAAAGAAATTGTTGTGTAAATACGCGCTCTGGAATCGGTTTGTCGACGGCAATTTTAAGAATTTTAAGCGAAGTTGAATGACCGTTTTGTACATTTTTCAAAATGTTTTCCATAGGAACATCGTAGCCATTGATATTTTCAAGTTTTAAAACATCGAGCGTTTTTATGAGTTTTCCGTTTTTGTCGTACATTTCAGAATGAACGGGGCAATCAGTTTTTTTGTCGACCCAGACGATTCTGTAGGAATACTGGGAACTTTTTTTGTCGATTGGAGTATTTTTTACAACATTGCATTCGTATGAAGTTCCGTTTGAAACTGTATAAGTTTCTTCCCGTAAAAATTCGTGTTCGTCTTCTTCTAATTTTCTTGAAGAAAGGTCGTCGTAAGTTGCATCAGTTCCCATGAAAGATTTTGAGCCTTCACTTGAGTTTACTCGTCGTACAGATTTTAGGGCAGGAAGATAAATCCATTTGTCATCAGGACCGTTGTCGTTTGTAATCTGAAGAAATCTTGTGTCTTTTACTGAAGATGGACCTTTAAAATCCATTACGACAGAAGTATTTTTACCGTCGTCTTTTCCGTATTGAACGACTTGTCTTGTGTCTGTTGAACCAGATTTGTCTTTGAGTTCCATTAAAACCATAGATTGAGTAAAAGAAGGAGATTTTTTGTCTTCTGCTCTTTTCATGATTTCTTTTCCTTTTTCGTCAGCAAAAACAGACGAAAGTACAAGGGATGATACTAAAAGCACCGTGATTTTTTTTGAAAGTTTCATAATTTTTACCTCATTTATTTTTATTTTCTGTTAATCTGATTTTTTTTTCGGATTAACTTATTTTAATTCTTTTTTTTCTTCTTCGCTTTGCATGAATTTCGGCTGGAACTGATTTAAAATTCCCGGGATTACTGTCATTGAGAGAATGCTAGAAGTGAACATTACGATTGCAACTAGAATTCCGATGTAGCGCAGAACTATGAATTTTGAAAAACAGAGAACTAAGAAACCGAATCCGACTGCAATTGCGTTTGTTAAAATTGCGTGTCCGCTTTTTTTGAATGTTTCTCTTGTAACTTTTTCAAGGTCATCGCTTTTTTCCCTTTCTTCTTTGTAAGTTGACAGGAAGTGAATTGTGTAATCGATTCCGACACCGACTGCAAGAGATGCGATTATGCTTGTTACAAGGTCTAAGTTGATTTGCGAAAATCCCATAGTCATGTAGTTTAAAAGAATTGTGAGTGCAAGCGGAATTGCTCCGATTATTCCTGCGAAACACGATTTAAATGAAATTGAAAGAATTATGAACACCGAAATAATCGAAATCAGAAGGCTTGTAATCTGACTTTTTACAATCAGTTTTGTCATTGTGTATTCCATTTCGGCAGCACCGGTGAATTTCAACTGGTAACCTTTAGGGAAATTTTTTTCTGCATAATCGTTACAGAAATCGATTATTTCTTTTGTTTTTTCTGTTGAGCGTGTTTTTAACTGGCACTGAATTCTCATTACAGAAGGATTTAAATCGTCGTCGCAGAATCTGTCGAGTGAGCCGCTTAAAAGTGTAAGGTAACCTGTGATTACGCCTTTTAATTCTTCTTTTGAAACTACAGGATATTTTTCGACATCTTCCGGGATTTCGTAGTATGCCATTCCGTTGTAATTGTATTTTTTTTCTATGAATTTAAGCATTTTTTCCGGAGTTGCGTTTTTTCCGCCGCATTCTACATAAGAATCCTGAAGCATATCGATTACTTCTTTTACAGTTTGATTTTGAGAAAGATTTTGAAGATACGAAATGTTCGGGTCGACCCAGTTTTCAAGTGTTTGTTCGGTTTGTGAAGGTTCGGATTCTGAAAAATCTGTAAATTCTGAAAAGTCTGCGAATTCTGAGAAATTTTCAAAATCATCAAAGCCAGAAAAATCATCCTGTAAGGAAACGCTTTCGGTATTAACGATATTTTTTTCTTGTGGAACATGCCAGACTTGATTAATTCGTTTCACAAAAGATGTAAGAGATGCGATTTTTCCGATTTCCGGGAATTTTTCCTGAAGATTTTCCTGCATTTCGTCTGCGGCTTTAAGAATTTCAGGTTCAGTTATACTTCCTTTTTCATTTCCTTCTATAAGAATGTAAAGGCTGTTTGTGCCGGCGAATTCTCTGTCGATGTCATCGATTTCTTTTCTCATTGTGCAGTCTTTCGGGAAATAATTTACGAGTGAAGTGTCGATGTGAAGTTTTTTAAGTCCGATTCCTGAAAAAACTATGATAATTGCAATGAAAGTAAAAAGACGAGGTTTGCTTCCGCAGAAGAAATGATAAATTGAATAAAGCGTATTTCCGCTCGCTTCAGAGCCTTCTTTTCCGCCTGCAAGTTTTTTTGCGCGCTCAAGTTTTGCTTTGACTTTTTTAGTCAGTTTTACCATTTTTGAAGATTTTGTCTGAACTTTTTTGATGTTTTTGCACATTAAAAGTGCGGGAATCAGCGTTACGGAAAGAAGAAGTGAAATGGCAACTCCAACAGAAGTAAAGGCTGCAAAACTGTGAAGCGGCTGAATCGGGCTTGTTATGCAAGAGATAAAACCGACGATTGTTGTAAGCCCTGCTAAAAGGACTGCCGGGAAAACTTCTTTTAGACTTTTAAAAATTGCATCAAAATATTTTTCTTTTGTAATTTCACCGTCGATTGAATCAAGACCGATGTAGTAGTGAGTTAAAACATGAATTCCGTACGCTGAACCGACTGCAATGAGCGCGACAGGAATTACGCTTGAAATTATGTTGAACTGAATGTTTAAAAGCGACATGATTGCGACTGTCCAAATGGTTGAAAGAGCGACTGTAATCAGTGGAAGAATTGTTCCGTCTAAAGTTTTAAAGCTCAAGAAAAGCGAAATTAAAATTACAACGACGACAAGCGGAATAAGGCGCATTAAATCGGAAAGCATAAATGCCTTGCTGTTTTCGCTTATTACCGGGTCTCCGAAAATTTCGCAGGAAAGGTTTTTACCGCTAATTTCTTCGTGGACAATCTGGCGAACTTCGTTTAAAACTTTCTGCTGTCTTTGAGTTTCCGTGATGCTCATCGCTTTTTTTTCTTCTTTTGTTGGGGCGTGAAGAATTATCTGCATTTGAGTTGCGTTTCCTTTGTCGTTTAGAAGAACTTTGTCGTACATTTCTTCCCATTCAAGAAGAGAATTTTTGATTTTTTTGATGTCTTCTTTTGTTCCTGTGTATTCCTCTGGAATCAGGTTTGTGGCAGAAATAGTTCCGTTTACATCCTGAACAAAATCTATGTTCGTAAGTGAAATTACATCGCTGACTTCAGGAATTGAAAGCGCGCGTTCAGAAATTTGGCGTACAGTTTCGATGTTTTCTTTGGTAAGGAAAGAACCTCTTTGTGTTTTTAGGGAAACACCGATTATAATCATGCTTCCAAAATCCTGTTCAGTCTGTTCAAGCCGCATTCTGGACTCGTTTGTTTCCGGAAGCCATTCGCGGATTGAATTCTGAATTGAAAGACCGTTGATGAAACAGGCGAAAAATATTGTAAGTCCAAGGCAGACTCCAATGATAATTTTTGGATGTTTGAAAAAAGATTTGAGTTTCATTTTGTAAAATCTCCGTATTCTTTTTATTTGTGTAAAAGTTTAAATGTTTAAATATTTAAACGCTTGCACTTTTTAACAAATATAATTATAATAAATCTTAATGTCAATAAAACAAAAAAAATAATTTGTTATAAAAAGGAAATTAACATGGATATTGAAGAAATAAAACGGATTTTAAAGGCATTCAGAATCTGTACGCCGCTTTTTCTTGCGTTTGGCGATAAATATAGGCAGAAGATAATTTTTGATATTATCGAAGCAGGCTCTGAAGGAATAAATGTAACGAATCTTTCTGCAAAACAGGAATTGTCGCGGCCTGCAATTTCCCATCATTTGCGGATTTTAAAAGAAAACGGAATTATTGTTCCGCACAAAGTTGGAACCCAGATTTTTTACAAGGTGAATTTAACTCAAAAATTTACAGTTCTAAAAGAAGTGATAAATTCTACGCTTGCAGTTTTAAGCAAAATTGAAAAATCTTGCGAGTTTGATGAAAGCCTTTTGGAAGAGAAAAAAGATTTACAAATTTAATAAATTTCTTTTTTTTAAGTTGTTTTTTCTGCTGATTATAAACGAAATTGTTGCGCCTGAAAGAAAACCTGCAAGTGAAAAACCGAATTTTATAAATTCTTTTGGGAAGGATGGCGCAAAAAGAAAAAATAGTTTTGGCGAAAGGAATAAAAATGCGAGTGTGAAGATTATCGGTAAAAAAAGGCAGATTAAACTTTTCATTTTGCTCCGTGTTATTTTGCCATTTGAGAAAAAAGTTCTAAAATGAGCGTTGACGATTTGGTTCCTTTTTGGAAAAGAACTGAAAGTTTCTGTGAATTTTCGCTGATAGATTTAAGTCCCAGGTTGTACGCTTTTGTTACTGCGCCTTTTGAGTTTAAAAGATTTATGCATTCTTCAACAGCAGGCGAGTCGATTCCTTCGTTTGACGCTTTTGTCATAAGGGATGAAATTATTTTTGCATCGGAAGGATTTTCTTTTATATGAAGGAGAACCGGAAGACTTTTTTTTCGTTCTACGATGTCGTCCCCGCGTTTTTTTCCAGGATTTCCTGAAGTGAGGTTTTTTACATCGTCAAGAATTTGAAATGCTTCGCCAAGCATTCCTGCAATTTTTCCGCCTTCAAGCGCTTCTTCAGAAGTTGCTCCGCCTGAGATAAGACCTGTTTGAACTGCAAGGCTTGCAAGAGTTCCTGTTTTACATTGAACCATCTGGCTGTATTCTTCTACAGTTGGAATTATTGAAGGATTTCTGTGCCACAAAATGTCCATTGCCTGACCTAAATGTAGACGACGCAATTCCTGAGTGTAGAGTTTGTAAAGGCGTAATGAAAAATCTGGTGAAAAATCGGGGTTGTTTATTACAGTTGCCGCCTGAAAGTAAAGCCAGCTTGCAGAATTTATTGCGGTATCTGTTCCGTGCGTTATGTGAACAGAAGGTTTTCCGCGTCTTGTGTCAGCATTGTCTTCGATATCATCGTGAATGAGGCTTGCAGTGTGAACAAATTCTATTAGTGGAGTAAGTGAATAAGTTTGTTCAAGAGAAAGACAAGATTTTCCATTTTCGCGAGCAAGATTTGAACACAAAATTAAAAGAAGTGGCCGCCAGCGTTTTCCGCCTGAAGACAGAAGAGCTTTGCACGGATTTATAAGAGGCGAAAAATGTTCTTGTTTTGCGTATTCTGAAAGATTTGAAAAAGAAGATTTTATCCAGTTTTGATCTGGAACATCTGGAAGTGCGTTTTCAAGTGCTTTTTCGATTTTGTCTAAATATTCTGAAAAAATTTTGTCCATCGAAGTTATTATATAGAAAAAACTCTTTTGTTTGCAATATGCCAGCAGGAAAGTTGACAGGGCTTGTGGATTTCTCTTTGTGAATTGAAATTTTATTATTTTACATTTATACTGAAAAAAAATATTGTGAAAAATCTTCTTGACTTCTGCTTTTTTAAGCGGATTTACTTTTATAATTTAAGGAATTTTTAATGTCTGAAAATACAAATGAAATTTTACCTTTGCGTATTGGAATTGATGTTGGTTCTACAACTGTAAAAATTGCTATTCTTGACGATAACGATAAACTTCTTTACGGCGATTATCAGCGTCACCGTGCAGATATTAGAAGCACAATCATAAATGTCGTAAATCAGGCCTTTGATAAAATTACAGAAAATCTTCCATTAAAAGACATGCAGCCTGTTTCTGTAAAAGTTACCGGTTCAGGAGGACTTGCTGTTTCTCAATGGCTTAATATTCCGTTTATTCAGGAAGTTGTGGCTGCAACTACTGCTGTTAAAAAAATTATTCCGCAAACTGATGTTGTAATTGAACTCGGTGGAGAAGATGCAAAAATTACATATTTTACAGGCGGCGTTGAACAGCGAATGAACGGAACTTGTGCAGGCGGAACAGGAGCGTTTATCGACCAGATGGCAGCTCTTCTTGAAACTGATGCTCAAGGGTTAAATGTTCTTGCAAAAGATGCACAAACTATTTATCCGATTGCAGCACGATGCGGTGTTTTTGCAAAGACGGATGTTCAGCCTTTAATCAACGAAGGAGCAAGGCGTGAAGATATTGCCGCTTCAATTTATCAGGCTGTCGTAAATCAGACTATTTCAGGGCTTGCCTGCGGAAAACCGATTCGCGGTCATGTTGCATTTTTAGGAGGCCCTCTTCATTTTATGGACCAGCTTCGGGAGCGTTTTATTAAGACTTTAAAATTAAAGCCGGAAGAAATAATCGTTCCTGAAAATTCGCAGCTTTTTGTTGCGGAAGGTTCGGCATTCAGTGCAGAAAGGTCTTTTAAAACTGAAGATGGAAATGCTTATGTTTTTCCTACAATAAAATCTTTCCGCGAAAATTTAAAAAATCTGGTAGGTGCAGAATTAAGTGAAGTTCAGAGACTTGAGCCTTTGTTTAATAATCTTACAGAACTTGAAGCGTTCAGAAAAAGGCACGCGCAGGAAAAAGCAAGCCGCGGAGAGCTTTCTTTGGCATCAGGTCCTGTATTTTTAGGACTTGATTCTGGTTCAACAACGACAAAAGCAGTTTTAGTTGACCAGAAAGGTCGGATTTTATGGGATTTTTATGCGCATAATCAGGGAAATCCTGTTGAACTTGCTGTAAAAGTTTTAAAAGATTTATATAGAATTCTTCCAAAAGATGTTTACATTGCCCGTTCAGTTTCTACAGGTTATGGCGAGGCTCTTTTTCAGGCGGCATTGGGCGTTGATTCAGGTGAGGTAGAAACAATTACGCATTTCAGGGCGGCAGATTTTTTTGTTCCGGGCGTAGAATTTTTGCTTGATATCGGCGGTCAGGATATGAAATGCCTTAGAATGAAAGACGGAGCAATAAATTCAATTCAGTTAAACGAAGCGTGTTCTTCAGGCTGCGGTTCATTCCTCGACAATTTTGCAAATACGATGGGTATGGATGTAAAAGAATTCGGGAAAATCGCTTTGATGGCAGATAAACCTGTCGATTTAGGAAGCCGCTGTACAGTTTTCATGAATTCTCGCGTAAAACAGGCTCAAAAAGAAGGTGCTTCTGTTGCAGACATTGCGGCAGGACTTTCTTATTCAGTTATAAAAAATGCTCTTTTTAAAGTAATAAAATTAAGAAAAGCAAGCGACATCGGTTCAAAAGTTGTAGTTCAGGGTGGAACTTTCTTCAACGATGCAATTCTTCGCGCTTTTGAAAAAATTGCAGGCGTAGAAGTTTTCAGACCA
Organism: Treponema sp.; assembly: GCA_016293005.1. Taxonomy (GTDB): domain Bacteria; phylum Spirochaetota; class Spirochaetia; order Treponematales; family Treponemataceae; genus Treponema_D. The sequence continues at coordinate 26,377 of JAEDFA010000012.1, read as the reverse complement.
GATGTTGCAGGTCTTATGGGTGCTTACGGGGCGGCTTTAATCGCGTATGATCAGTGGGTAGATTTAACTTCTCCAAAACCTGGTGATAAGCCTGGCACAAAACCAAAAGAAATACATTCAACTCTTGCAACTTTAGAGCAGCTTGAAAAATTCCATGTTGACCTTGAAAGCAAAAGGTGTGGAAAATGCCAGAATAACTGTCTTTTAACAATAAACACTTTCTACAATGGCGACGAAAAAAGAGTTTTCATTACCGGAAATAGATGCGAACGCGGCGCCGAAATCGAAGGAAATGTAATCGATGCGTCAAATAAAGAAAATACTGCTGTCGAAGATGTCGGTGAAAAAATGCCGGATCTTTTTGCATGGAAGTACAAACGCCTTTTTGATTATGTTCCGCTTAAAAAAGAAGATGCTCCAATGGGCGAAGTCGGAATTCCGCGCGTTTTAAATATGTATGAAAATTATCCGATGTGGTTTACTTTCTTTACAGAACTCGGATTCCGCGTAATTTTGAGCCAAAGGTCAAACAGAAATGTATACGAAAAAGGAATCGAAACAATTCCGTCAGAATCTGTGTGCTATCCTGGAAAAATCAGCCATGGTCATGTTGTTTCTCTCATTCAGCGTGGAATAAAATTTATTTTCTATCCGTGTGCACCTTACGAAAAACAGGAAGATTCTGGTTCTGGAAATCACTACAACTGTCCGATTGTTACAAGTTATCCAGAAGTTTTGCGCAATAATGTGGATGAACTTCGCCAGGATCCGTCAATTTTATACATGGATCCGTTCCTTCCGATTTATGATAAAAAACGACTTGCTGAACGCCTTGTAGAAGAACTCCTTCCAAAATTCCCGGCTTTGACAAAAGAAAAAATTCAGGATGCCGTTGAAAAAGCATGGCAGGAACAGGAAAATTTCCGAAAGGAAGTCCGCGAGCAGGGTGAAGAAGCTCTTGAAAAAATGATTCGCTCTGGCGGAAACGGAATTGTAATCGCTGGTCGTCCTTATCATCTTGACCCGGAAATCAATCACGGAATTCCAGAAATGGTAAATGCACTTGGGCTTGCAGTTTTCACAGAAGATTCTGTTGCTCATCTTGGTGCAATCGAACGGCCTTTAAGAATTATCGATCAGTGGGTTTACCACAACAGGCTTTACAGGGCAGCAAATTTTGTAAGCGGAATGCCGAATCTTGAAATAATTCAGTTAACTTCTTTTGGGTGCGGTCTTGATGCCGTTACAAGTGACCAGGTTGATGAGATTATGAAAGCAAAAGGCAGAATGTATACTCTCATTAAAATCGATGAAGGAAGCAATTTAGGTGCTGTAAGAATTAGAATTCGTTCTTTAATTGCTGCTGTCCGTGAAAGGCAAAGGCATCACAGAACTTACACTGTAAAATCTGCCGCTTATCACAGACAGGTTTTCACAAAAGAAATGAAGTACACTCATACGATTATCGGTCCGCAGATGAGCCCGATTCATTTTAGAATTCTTGAAAGGGCACTTCAGTATTGCGGCTACAAATTCGTTGTTCTTGATGCAGTTGATCCTAAAGCCGTTGAAGCCGGTTTAAAATATGTCAACAACGATGCATGTTATCCGTCAATTCTTGTTGCAGGTCAGATGATTAGCGCACTTGAATCAGGAAAATACGATTTAAATCACACTTCGCTTATCATAACTCAGACTGGTGGCGGATGCCGTGCAACAAATTACATAGGTTTTATTCGCCGTGCATTAAATGATGCTGGCTGGGGTCAGATTCCTGTTATTTCTTTGAGTGCGCAGGGATTTGAAAAAAATCCGGGATTTAAAATTACTTTCCCGGTTTTGCACAGAATGCTCATTTCAATTATGATTGGCGATGTTTTGATGCGATGTCTTTACAGAACTCGTCCTTACGAAAAAGTTCCAGGAAGTGCCGATGCCCTTTATGAAAAGTGGAATGCGGTTGCAGAAAAAAAAGTAAAGTCATTGAGTTTTATAACATATAACAGACTTTTAAAAAATATCATAAAAGATTTTGATTCGCTTCCTTTAAAACCGATTAAAAAGCCTAGAGTCGGTGTTGTTGGTGAAATTCTTGTAAAATTTCATCCAACTGCAAACAATCAGATTGTTGAAACAATCGAACGGGAAGGCGCTGAATGTGTTATGCCAGACCTTGCAGATTTCTTCTTTTATTCATTTTCTACAGGAATTTTCAGGCACGAAGAACTTGCTTTCCCTAAAAAAACAGAGCGTAATGCAAAACTTCTTGTTTGGGCTATGGAACTTTACAGACGAAAAATGAAAAAATATTTAAAAGCATCTCACCGTTTTGATGCTCCGTCTTCAATTTATGAATTGATGAAAGGCGTTGACGATATCGTTCAACTTGGAAACATCACTGGTGAAGGATGGTTTTTAACGGCAGAAATGGTCGAACTTATAAAAGAAGGCGCTCCAAGCATCGCCTGCGTTCAGCCATTTGCCTGTCTTCCAAATCATGTAACCGGAAAAGGAATGATAAAAGAATTGCGTCGCCGTTTCCCTGAAGCAAATATTTCTGCAATCGATTATGACCCGGGAAGTTCAGAAGTAAATCAGTTGAACCGTTTAAAACTTCTTCTTTCAAATGCTCCAATCGGAAATCATCCTGATGAAGAACAAGACGGAAAAATTCACAACCCGGATGGAACAGTTTCTGAGCCGATTGTAAAATACGCTGAATCTTCTTCGTTTACAGACCCGGAACCTGTTTTAAGTCATTCGGTGCCTGTAGAATGATTTTTAGAGGTTTTTAATTTGTGTAAAATAGGAAAAGAAATGGTTTTCAGTAAAAAAAATAAATTTTTTCTTTTTGGCTTACTTTTTTTTCTCTTTTTTTCGTCTGTTTATGCAGAATACAACAGGGACGGAATTCCAGATTCTTCTGAAATACGACAGTCTCTTGAACAGACATGGTTTTATGCACCTCTTTCAAATGTGAGGATGAATAAGGCAGAAATCCGCACAAACAGAATCGGGGAAAAATTTCAAGTTCGGCTTGAAGAAACAGAAAAAGATTTTGCAATTTTCGTTTCTCCGCATACAAAAATGGAAGTCGATGTTTACACCGAAGATGGAATGCACACAGAAATTCAGGATGTTTATCCAGGAGATTCAAAAGGAAGCTGGGTTTTAATTAAAGATAAAAAAACTGGAAATCCACTTCGAATCCGCTATTATTTTACAAATAATTCAGAAGTTTATGTTCAGTTTTTTCCATTAAAAGATATGGCGTACGCAGATTTTGTGATTTATAACTGTTACGCCTCCCGTTCAATTCCTACAGGAATTCCGTTTAAAAAATTTTATACGGCTTCTTTTGCGCAGGTAAAAAAATGGACAGAATCTAAACTTCCATGGAAGTACGACAATGTTTCAAGTGACGATTATCTTGAAATTTTACAGATGATTGGTGTAATTCGTGAAAAACTTCCAGAACTTCTTTTTATAGAAAATGCCTGTTACGATGAAGAAGGAAAACCTGTCTATATTTCAAATGGAAAGGAGCGTCAGTTAAAACCTGAAGAAATCGATAAAACTACTTTAAGTTCTGCCGGGTTTTTAAAATGGATTATCGACGGAATCAACGAACCTTTGACAGGAAGTTATTTAAAACTTTCTCCGCTCACCGAAGAAACTGTTTCGTATTCAGAAAACGGACATTACGGAATAACAAATTCAAAATTCGCGATTTCTTTTACACTCGACTGGACTCGAAACCTTGCAGCGGCAATTTCTTCTGTGCGGACAAAACATTTTTTTACTTACAAAGATTCAGGAGTTGATGTAAAAGAAGAATTTTTTTCAGCGCAGATTACGGAGGACGGAATAAAATCTGTTGCAGGTTATATAAAAGATTCCGGTTACGAAACCGAAAATCTTAAAGCAATTTTATACGCACTTTCGTCTATGGAACCGTGGACTTTTTATCTTGCTGCTGTCCGTGAAACAGTAAAAGTAAGTCCAGAAATTAAAGTTTTCAATGAATGTGCAGCGATTTTTCCGTATTTTGATTCAAAGCAAAAGTTTAATGTTGCAGTTTTTAAAGACTGTGCAGAAGTAGATTTTGATTCTTTCTGCTCAAGGTTTTTCGAATCGACGGTTCATCTTGTAAAAGTTCAGACGGCAAAAGAATTTTATCCAAAATAAAGGGAAAATATGAAAAAAGTTAAATTCAAAATTTTTACAGCGCTTTTTTTTCTTAGTTTTTTTAAAATTTTTTCAGTTGAAAACGAAATTTCTCTTTTCAATGATATGATTTCTTCAATAAATTCTTCTTTTTATCCGGGATGCATTCAGAATGCCCAAAAATTGATTTCTGATTTTCCTGAGTCGGTTTTTATTCCAGAAGCGTATTGCGCAAAAGGAGAAGCGCATTTTAAACTGAATGAATTTTCTCTTGCTTCAGAAAATCTTGTGAAAGCGCTTGAATTATCCGAAAAAAATTCTTCGCTGTATGCAAAGGCTCAATTCTTTCTGGCAAAAACTTTCAAAGCGCAAAAAAAATTCAGTGAAGCTCAGATTCTTTTTTTTGATTACTGTAAAAATCAGGGAAAACAGGCAGAATTTTTCCCGATCGCCGTTCTTGAATCTGGCCGTATTTTTTACGAAACAAAAGATTTTTCAAACGCTATAAAAAATTTTGAATATGTAATTTCAAACGGACGATGTTTTTCTTCTTTTGATTACGAAGATACGCTTTTAAAACTTTCGGATTCTTACAACAAAACAGAAAAATTTTCAAAAAACATAAATCTTTTTGAGAAAACTGACACTTCTTCTTTTCAAAGACGGACTCATTTTCTTTTTATGGAATTTGCAGCCGATTCATATCTTTCACTCGGTCAGTATAAAAAAGCTTACGATTTGTATTGCGAAATTCTTCGTTCGGCGGAACAGTCGATTGCTTCGAATGCTTTGAAAAAAGCGTACAATGTTTCTTCAAAATATCGCGTTCAAGTTGCTTCCGATCCGGGAAAAATCCTTCAGGAAGTTCAGGAAAAAATCGGTTCAGATTCTCTTTTGACGGAATTCTGGACTCGCATGGCCTTAGATGCGCTTTCTGAAAAAGATTTTGCAAAGGCAGAAGAATATTTTCTTGAAGCTGAAAAAAAAGCAGACCTTCAAATGAAAGAATTTATTTTTCTTTCGCGCGCAGAAACAGAATTTTTAAAATCGCCTTCAAAAATCGGTGCAGAAAAAGCAGAAAAAATTCTGTGCTCTGCCGAAGAAACTCTTTCACTTTCAGAAAAAAGCCGTTATTTCAGTGAATACACAAAATATCACATAAAATATGAAACTTTTTCAGAAAAATACAAAAACGCTGTTTCAAGAAAACTTCCGGTTGATATTGACGATGAAACAAAATTTTATCTTGCGCTTAGTTTTTATAATCTTGGAGATTTTTCAGAATCTTTAAAATGTTTAGAAGGAAAAGAATCTGCGCTTCTTGCATTAAATTATGCGAAAACTCAAAAATTAAAAGAATCGGCTTCTGTTTTTAAAATTCTAGATGAAAGTGAAAATCTTTCTGAAAAAGACAGGCTCAATTATGCGAAAGTTCTTCTTTTTTCGGCTCGTTATAAAGAAGCGCAAATTCAGGCTGCAAAATGCAATCTTATAGAAGGAAAATATATTCTTGCGCTTGCACAGTTTAATACGCGTAGCTGGAATTTCTGCGAGGAAAATTTTTTAACATTCTTGAAATCGCCTTCAATCGACAAAGTTTCAAAAAATTACGCAGAATTTTATCTTGGATATTCAAAATACCGGCTTGGAAAATTTAAAGAGTCTTGTGAAATTTTAAGCAGGTTTGTTTCTTCTTATCCTGAACACGAACTTATCTGGAACGCTTTGATGACTTATTCAAATGCAGCAGTTCAGATTTTAAAATTTGACGATGCTTCAAAATATGCGGAAAAAGCCGTAAAATACGCAAAAAATTCTTCCGACAGAGAAGAAGCGGTTTTTTTGTGCCAGGAAATTTATTCGGATTCTGGAAATTATGAAAAAGCCCGCGAAATTCTTCTTGCGTATTCTTCGGTAAAAAATGATTTTGGAGCAAAGTGCCTTCTTCAAATTGCAAAAATTTTTGAAAAACAGAAAGAAAACGTTGAAGCGCAAAAAGTTTATTCTTCCGTAATCGAAAATTTTTCTGGAAAAGTTTACGCCGAAGAGGCTCTTTACAGGCAAGGGGAACTTTTTTATTCCGAAGAAAATTTTTCTCTTGCGCTTTCAAAATTCAACGCGTACAACAGAAAATTTCCTGATGGTTCTTTCATTGAATCAAGCATTTTTTATACCGCAGATTGTCTTTCAAAAACAGGAAATCCTTCTAGGGCGATTTTGCAGTACCAGAGCCTTTTAAAATCGTTTCCGGAAAGTAAATATGTCTACATTTCAGCAAAAAATCTCATGGAACTTTTGCGTAAAAACGGAAAAATTGCAGAATCAGAATTTTATGCCGATTTTCTTCTTGAAAAATTTGGTGAGCAGGCTGAAAATGACGGTGTTTTAAGTTTTAAATCTGAACTTGCTTTTTTGAAAAACGGTTATTCTGAACAAATGCTTGATTTACAGAAAAAATACGAAGAATCAGGAAAAACTTCTTCAGTTCAGGGACGCATTTTTGCAACTTCTCTTGCTTCTGTTTTTGTTTCTGACAGCCGTTTTGTTTCAGACGGAATAAAACTTGCAGAAAAAACTCTTTTACTTCAGGAAAAAAATCTTTCAGAAGAATCTTTGTACGCTGCAAAAAATGCGCTTCTTCTTGCTGATTACAAAATGAATTTGGGTGAAAGTGAAATTGCTGCAGATTATTATTTAAAAGGCGCGCTTTATTTTAAAACGAAAGGATTGTCGGAGGAATGTTCACATTGTCTTTACAGCGCTTATTCTGCTTTTCTTCAAGCTGGAAGAATAAAAGATGCCGAGGCGTGCGCTGAAAATCTTTTGAAGGAATTTCCAAAATCGAAATATGCAGAAAGTATCCGTAACCGTTGATTTTTATTTACAAGTTCGCGTTGCGAATTTTCTTATTGAATTATGGAGTATTTATGAATAAATTTTGTAGAAAAGTTCTTTTTTGTTCTATATTAGTTTTCAGTTTTGCATTTGCGGACGAAGCAGAAAATGTTGAAGAAAACGAAATTACGCTTCCTGATGTGTCGACTGTCATTTACGGCGGTGCAATAAAAGTCGGAAAAAGTGCTGTTCCAGATTATTCTCAAATTCTTGCAAGTGACGAAAAAGATTCTGAAGTTTTAAAAATCGAACTTCCGTATTCTGAAAATCAAAATGAAAATACTTTAAAAGCCGAAGCGTTAAAAGTGGACAGGGAAAAATCCATTTTCGCTGAAGGGACATTCGGTGCTGGCTTTCCGGGATTTTTCCTTGGAAATTTTTCCATTTATCGTCAGGGGAAAAATCCGTTTAATTTAAATTTTTTCCACGAAAGTTCATCTGGTTTTGCAGGTCTTCCATTGACTTCCGGGTATTTTGAAAATGCAACTGAAATTTCAGGTAATAAAGATTTGAATTTTGAAAAAGCGGCGCTTTCATTTTCGCTTGCGTACAAAGATTTGAGCGACGGACTTCAGAATAAATCTGAAAAAATGAGCGACCTTACAAAAAATTCCATCGATGGAAAATTTTCTCTTAACTGGTCGCTTTCAGAAAATTTTTATTTAAATTTCAAAACTGATGTTTCATGGTTTAACCGTTACGGCCTTTTGTTCAAGTCTGAGAGCGAAGATTTCTTTAAAGCGTTGAAATCGATTTCTGTTTTCTCTGTATCACCTTCTCTTGATTTAGGCTGGAAAAATTCTATTGTTGATGTTTGTTTTTCATCGTCTTATCTTTCGCAGGCTGATTTAAACGGTTCTTTCGATAATAATTCTTTTCACCGCGGCGATTTCACTCTTTCTTTTGACAGCGAATTTTCTTTTGTAAAGTTTTTTGCCGATGCAGGAATCGTTGTGGGAAATTATTTAGGCTCAAATAATTTTACAGTTCCGTTTAAAGCTGGCGCTGATTTTTCTGTTTTGACGCCAGTTTCTCCGCGAAAACTTTTGATTTCTTTTGCAGGTGGAATGGAAAGCGAAGCGCAGACAGTATCGATGCTTGAATCAAAATATAAATTTTCTTCGCTTGAAGATTTTCAAGGTGAATGTTCTTCCTGGTTTGGACTTCTTGACATCTCATTTCCTATAAAAAATCTTTTTACGGTTTTCTTTGAAAGCACTTTTAAAAAGACGGCTTTTTCAAACGGAATTGCAGAACCGTTTTTTACTTTGCCAGAAGATAAACTTTCTTTGCGTTACGGACTTTATCCTTTTAAAATAGAAGATTTAACTCAAATCAACACGAACGCAGGTTTTTCTTTTCTTTATAAGAATTTTACGCTTTCTTTGTTCTGGAAATCTTTCTGGCTCGATGTGCCATCTCTTGAATTTAAAAATACGGTTAATGCATCTTTTTCTTTCCAAACGGAAAATTCAAAATTCGGATTTGAAGGACTTTCTGCATTCTTGTTTGACGAAGGAAAAGATATTTGTCCTATAGTTGATTTTTCAGTTTTTTTTAGGATAACAAATGCCTTGCGTCTTGCAGTTAATGCCAATGATATTGTAAAATTAGTTTCAGGTTCAAAAAGGGAATACGCAGGACTTTATGCAAAACGAGGCGGAAATGTTTCGCTTGTGGTAAAGTTTAATTTTTAGAATAAGATTTTAAAATTTTACAGGGGATTTTTATGTTTGGTTATATCGTAAAAGGCGGAATTTTAATGATTCCTATTATTTTGTGCGGACTTGCAGCGGTTTTTATCATTGTAGAAAGACTTTTTTATTTTTATGTTACAAAAAAACGCGATGCAAAACTTATGTTCGATTTAAAAACTTCGCTTTTTAAAAACGATTTTGAAGGAGCTGTCGCATCTGCAAAAGAAGCGGATACTCCGTGCGCAAAAGTCATTCAGAAAGCAATTGAATGTAGAAAATGGAACGAAAAAGATTTAAAAGACATGATTGAAACTGAAATGGACAACGCGGTTCCTGAATACGAACATTTTTTGACTCCGCTTGGAACAATTTCAAATATTTCAACTCTTTTAGGTCTTTTAGGAACTGTAACTGGAAATATCAAGGCGTTCAATGTTTTAGGAAGCGCAGGTTCAATGGGCGACCCTCAGGCACTCGCTGGCGCAATCGGTGAAGCTCTTATTACAACTGTTGCAGGATTAATCGTTTCAATTCCGGCTGTTATTTTTTACAATTATTTTAATTCAAGAGTAACAAGACGACTTTCCCAAATGGAAAAAAATGTAACTTCGGTATTGATAAAACTTTCTGGACGGGAATCTAAATATGAAATTTAAACAGAGAAAATTGAAAACAAAGGCAAGCATTGATATGACGCCGATGCTTGATGTGGTTTTTCAGCTTATAATCTTTTTTCTAGTTTCTACAACTTTCGCAATTCTTCCTGGAATTTCTGTAAAGCTTCCTGAAAGCGAAACTTCAGAAAATACATCAAATCTTGGAATTACAATAACGGCTGAAAAAAACGGAAATATTTATTTTAATGATAAAAAAGTGAATTTTGAAACTCTTTCTTTTGAATTGAACAGTTTTGATGTAAAATCTATAAAAAAAGAAGAATTTCCAGTTACTTTAGAAGCGGATTCAGATGTAAAAAATGGTACAATCGTTCAGATTTTTGATATAATCAGAAAAAACGGGTATGCTTCTGTAAATTTGCGGACAGCAGAAAAAAAGCGCTAAAAAATTAATGAAAAAAGAAGAAATTAAACAGAAACTGAAAGACGGTTTTAATTTAAATACAGGTTCTCCAATCGAAAAATCGAATTTTTTCTCGGTTCTCATAACATTTATTTTTGCGCTTTTATGCCTTATTTTTTTTGCATTCTATAAAGTTGATGTAAAGCCAAGATATAAAACCGTAAAAATCAACCTTTCTCCTGTTTCTCAAGTTGTGCCTGAAAAATCCCAAAAAAAAGAAGAAACGATTCCTCAAAAAAAAGAAGTGCAGAAAGTCCAAAAAGAAAATATACAAAAAACACAGCCAAAAAAAACTGAACAAAATCAGATTTCAAAAAATGAAGTAAAGACTCAGGAACAAAAACAGACTTCACTTCCTTCAAAAACTGCTTCAAAGCCTTCTTCTGCAGCAAAAAAATCAGAACCTTCTTCAAAAACTTACACTTACAAAAAATCGCTTGAAGAATTAATGGAAGAACAGTTTGCATCTTCTGTTTCAAACGATTCAGAGTGGAAAGAAGATTTTACAGAAGATGCTTTCGACGATTTTGAACAAAACTTTTCTTCTGAAAACGCTCTTCAGGGAACGGCTGGAACTTTAGAGACTTCTTCATCTGTAAAGTCCGTTTCAGAAAACGCTCAGGTTTCTTCACAGTCAGTTTCAGAAACTACCGGCGCAATGCTCAGCCAAATCAGCCGGGCAACTTATTCTTCGGATATTTCTTCATCGGTAAAAACGAGTCAGAGTATTTTTGCAAAAAAATCTTCGAGCGGAGAAGTTTCTTTAAAATTAAACGACGGTTCCGTGCGTGTTCTTCTTGACCCGAAAGAGCCTTCCATAAAAATTTCACAGGAAGCATCGCAGACGATTGACAGTTCAAGAAATGTAGTAATTCAGTTTAAAATTCTTCCAGACGGTTCTGTTCCTCGAAACGGAATTTCGTTTATTCCCGGTTCGGCTTTGACGGATGCTGTAAAGCGTGAAGTTGAAAATCAAGTTTCAAAATGGATTTTTGCGAAGGCGTCTTCAGAAGGTTTTGCAAAATTTGAATATAATATCATAAGGAAATAATGTGAAAGTAGGAAATCTTGGAGAAATCGAAGCAGTTGCTTTTGATATTGACGGAACTTTGTATGCACAGTGGCAGATTCATTTTAGGGCGATTTTTCACTATATTACGCGTCCGTTTTTCTTTTTAAAATATGGACTTGTAAGAAAAGAAATGCATGGATTAAAGCCGCTTGATAATTTTATTGAAGTTCAGGCTGAAAAAATGGCAGAAAAACTTCACTGCACAACTGAAGAATCATTATCGCTGCTTGATAAAAATGTTTATACAGGGCTTTCAAAATATTTTACAAAAATTCCGTGTCTTCCTGATGTTCCTGAAACTTTTCAAAAATTCAAGGAAGCCGGTTTAAAAATTGCGCTTTTATCAGATTTTCCGCCTGAACAGAAAGGTGAAATCTGGGGAATTAAAAAATATTGCGATGTGATTCTTGGAACTGAAGCACTTGGTGCCTTAAAACCTGATCCATATTCGTTTTTGAAAATGGCAGAGGCGCTTGAAGTTCCGCCTGAAAAAATTCTTTTTGTCGGGAACAGCAAAAAGTACGATTTAGCCGGTTCAAAGAACGCTGGAATGAAATGCGCTTTTTTTACGCAGAATAAATTTGTAAGAAAAGTAAAAGGAGCGGATTTTTGTTTTTCAAAGTATCGTCAATTACAGGATTTTGTGTTAAAATGTAACATAAAAGATAATTAAAATTATAAAGAAAATCCCTGAAAATAAAAAATCGGGGGTAAAAGAAATTTTTTAGTCGCTTTCAAGGTAACGCTGAATTTTATTTCGGCCTTGGGGTAGGGGAAACGAGGTAAATAAAAATGGGAGTTATTACAATAATTATCGCCGCTGTAATTTCAATCGGAATTTCTTACGGATTTTATATTGCAGGTAAAAAAGAAGATAAACTTGAAAAAGTCCGCCGTTATGCAGACAAAAGACAACAGGAATTTGAGGCTTTTTTTAAAGCACAGATTAAAGAAATCACAGAAATGAAAGCTGCTCTTTCAACTGGCAATATGCAGGCAGAAGCGGCTGTAAAAAGATTTGAAACTCAGTTTGCTCAGTTTAAAGAATTGACTGGAAATGTAGAAAAGGATTCAAAAGCCGTTCAAAATATCGAAGCAAAAATCAAAAGTTACGACAACGCTCTTGAAGAACTTGTAAATATGACTGCCGGTGTCGAAGAAAATCTTGAACAGGTAAGAAAAGAATCTGCACTTATCGACAGTTTTTTCAAAAAAATTCAGGAACAAACACAGCGCCTTGATGCAATAGAAAATCACATTCCAAAAATTACGGAAAAATTTCAGGAAACAAACGAGGCAAAGTTAAAAATTTTAGGTTCGTCGCTTTTAAAAGAATATAAAAAGCAGAATGACGATTTTGTTTCTCAAAATGATGAAAAAAATAAGGCGTTAAGAGAAACTCTTGAAGAAATTAAAAATGATGCGCAGGAAACTTTCAATTCTTTTAAGGCGCAGATAAATTCAGTTTATTCTTCTGCATCAGAAAAAGCACAGGCGCTTGAGGACGAGGCATTTAAACACTTAAGCGAACAGGCTCAAAAACGGGCAGATAAATTCACAAAAGACATTGACGAGGCGATTTTTGAAAGCAGGAAAAATCTTGAAAATACGCTTTCAGAAAATGAAAAAACTTTAAATCAGAAAATTTTAGATGTCAACAAGATTTTAAATGACAAAATAAATCAAAATAAAAAAAGTTTTGAAGAAACAATTGCGGAAAATCATAAAAACGCAGAACAGATTTTTTCAGAAAATGAAAATTCAATTCAGAAAACGCTTTCAGATTTTAAGAATTCTTCAGAAAATCAGCTTAAGCAAATTGCAGAACAAAGCGAAGCGCAGTTTAAGGAATTTGAAAAATCGTATACAGAAAAAATTGATTTTCTTTCAGAAAGTTTTTCTCAAAAAGCAGCAGAAGTCGATTCAAATGTCGTTTTAAAAACAAAAGAAGTTTCTGATATTTTCAATTCGAATATGCACAAGATGAGTGAAGATATAAAGGCAAAGGTGAAGGAACTTTCTAGTCAATACAAAGAAAAAACAGATGCTTTAAAGAAAGAATTTGACTTGAATTTTGATGAATTTTCTAAAAAGTACGATGAAAAAACTGTTCAGTTTAAAGAAAAATACAATTCTCAAGTCAGTCTACTCGATGGGAAAAACGATGTGCGGCTTCAGGAAGTTCAAAAGAAAATCGAAGATGCGGATGAAAAAATCAAAAATCATATAGAAGATTTGGGCAAAAATTACATTGAAAAATTAAATTCGGCTAATTCTAATTACGAAAACCGTTTTTCAGATTTTTCTGCATTGCTTGAAAAGCGTATTTCAGAACTTCAGGAATCGTCGGATTCAATGTACGAAAATCTTGCGCAGAAAGTTCACGATTCACAGGAGCAGTTCGATTCTTCTTACCTTGCAGAAATCGACCGTTACAAATCTTCTTACGATGCAAAACTTACTTCGCTTCAGGATGCCTACGATAAGCGTTTTGAAGAATTAAAAGAAGATTACACGGAACGGCTTTCAACTATTGACAGCGAGACTTCTTCTGGAATTGAAAATTTAAAAAATAAATACAGCGAAGCAACTGAAAATATTGCAAGTGAAATTGCAAAAATCAAAGAGCTCTACGGAAAAGAAGAAGGTGGCTTGAATTCAGAAATTTCAGAAAAAATCGAATCTCTTAAGACTGAAATCGACGGTTATAATTCTGAGATTAATCAGAAAATCACTTCTATAAAACAGTCTGTAACTGACAAGCTTTCCGCTTTTGAAACAGAAGTTCAGACGGCACTTCAAAATGCAGAATCGACTGTTAACCGCGTAAATGATCAGACAGAAAAAGCTGGAAAAAAGGCAGATGATTTACAGCCGTTTGTAGACGAAAAAATTGAAAAAATTTCAAAATCGCTCGAAGAATTCAAGAAGAATTCAGAAGAAAAAATCAGATCGATGAACAATCTGATAGAAAATGAACTTTCGGAAATAAATTCAAAGAGTGAAGGTCGAAAAATTCAGGTGTTGAATACAATTGATGACCAGCTTGAAGGATACAAAAAAGATCTTGAATACAGGCTTTCAAAAATAGAAGCGTCCGGCGCGGACATCGATTACCTTGAAAAAAATATCAGGGCTGCAATGGAAGAAATTCAAAAGCGGGTTTTAAAAGATTTTGATGATTTTACAAAAGAAACAAACAACCGCTCCGAGAAATTTACTGAATCAATCGAAAGTAATTCAAAAATGCTTGAAAGCGAACTTTCTTCTCTTGAAAGCAAAATTGATCAGCTCAAAAAATCTGCAATCGGAAGCGTAAGCGAAAAATTAAAGGATTTTGAAGAAGATTTTGCTTCGGATTTAAAAAAACGTTCAGATTCAATCGAAGAACAGCTTGACATCTGGAAGAAAGATTTTGATTCAAAAGTTGAAGATATTAAAATCGATTATGAAAACGAAAGAAAAACAATCGAATCTTCTTATACGGAAAATTTGCGCGAAAAATATAGTGCTCTTTTAAAGAAAGCAGAAGAGCAGTCTCAAATGGCTGATTCGTTAATGACAAAGACAGAAAACGACATCAATAGTCAGATTGCGCAGGTAAAAAAACAGGTTTCAGAATTTTCGCTTGAAATTCAGAATAAAATTGACATTACAAATCAGGAAGCAGAAATATATTTAAAAGAAAACGCAGGCAAATCTCAAAAGAATATCGACGAACAACTTCAAAAATTAAAGGATGAACTTTTAAAGAATCTTGCATCGTTTGAAAATTCTGTTTCTTTGAGCACAGAAGCTGGAAAAACTTCTATTAATTCAGCGTTGAAAGAATTTGACAGCTGGAAAAATCAAATTTCATCGCAGCTTGACGACTCTAAAAAGATTTTTGAAAGCGAACTTTTAAATTTCCGGGAAAATTCAGAGCGAAAAGTTATGGAAGTTTCTCAGGATATCGTTTCTCAAGTGAAAGAATTTGAGCAGAAAATGACGGAAAGGGAAAATCTTATTCAGGAATCGATTTCAGGGCTTGACGATGAAACTAAAAAATCTCTTGCCGATTTTGACAACCGTTCTCAAGAAATTTTAAAAACGCTTAATTCTATGTGCGACACGATGATTTCAACTTCTGAAACGCAGATTAAAAAGCAGAGTGATGAGGCTTCCCGAAAAATTTCAGAAATGAACGCGCAAATTCAGGCAACGGCAGAAAAAACTCGCGCCGATCAGGCAGCGTTTGTGATGAAAATGCAGGGCGATGTGAATAAAATGCAGAATCTTGTGAATGCGCTTTCTTCCGAAATTCAGTCTGTAAGGGCTCAGGTTTCAGAATATGAAAAAGCTGATGAGATGAAAAAAGAACTCGATAATAAAATTTCAGGTCTTGAAAAAGATTTTGGAAGAATCGAATCTTACAGAATTGTCGCAGATGAACTTAAAATGCAGTACAATAATGTCTTAAAATTAAAAGAAGGCGTTGAACACAGAATTTCAGATTTAGAAAAAGAAGAGCAGAGAATCGATCAGATTGGTGCAAAATATCAGAAACTTATCGACCTTTCAAACGAAATCAAGACTAAAACTGGCGAACTTGAAACAACTTCAGATAAACTTCAGTCGCTCGAAGTAAATGTAAGAAATTACAAAGACATCGTTGAAAGCATTACAGGAAAAATCGATAAACTCGACCAGAAACAAGTCGTAGTTGACAGAGTTACAAAAGATATCGACAATGCTTTTACAAAACTTACTGAAATCGAAAAACGAATCAGGCAGTGTGACAGTCAGTCTTCAGTTTTACCTGAAAATATAAATCTTGTTCAGAATCGGGTTGATGAAATTATGAAAAATGGTCCAAAATTAACAGAAGCAATATCGCGGCTTTCAGAACTCGACTCGCTTTTAAAAGACGCTGACACAAGAATGGAACAGATTAATTCTGCGCGACAGGGAATCGCAAGAACGGAAGAGCGGCTTCAGTCTCTTTCAAAATCGATTGATGATAAATTCAAGAGCCTTCAGCTTATTACAAGCGAAGCCATAAGAAAAGCGCCGCCAGCAGGAAATTCTCATATTACGCCTCAGGCAAAAGAATCTGTAAAATCGTTAAAGATTCAAGGCTGGACAATCGATGAAATTGCAAAGAGAATGAATCTTTCACCTGCAGAAGTTGAACTTATTCTTGATATGGAAAACTAGAAGAATTCTTAAAGTTTCTGGTGGTTTTCTAAAGTGAAAATATCTGATAAAATTAAACCTATGAATAAAAATAGGTTTTGCATTTTTTCAGTTTTATTTTTAATTATAAATTTGTTTATCTCCTGTTCTGGCGGAATTGTCGGTTACAGCGTTGTTTTATGGAATTTTCCGGAAAACGGAATTTTAGACGGCGAAATCGTTCCGGTTTATATAAAATCGAATATTTCACAGGTTTATGTAATCGGAACTGAAAACGGAAAAACCGAAGTTCCGCTTTGGGCTTTGACTTCTCCAGAATCAAAACGAAAAGCAGAAAAAACTTTTCAAAAATACGCAGATTATAACCATACTTTTGCAACTGTTGCGTTAGATGGTCTTCCAATGAGGGCAGAACCTGTCAATACTTCAAAACAGGTTTACAGGCTCAGACAGGACGAAATCGTAAAAATTCTTTTTAAAGGGCAAGGTCAGGCGCCAATGTCTGGAAAAAAGGCTTTGGAAGGCGATTGGCTTCGCGTTTTGACAAAAGACGGAACTCAAGGCTGGTGTTTTTCGTATAATCTCAGGCAGTTTAAAATCGACCAGGACGGAAATCCGATTATCGAAAATGTTCTTGAAGAAGAAAACACAAGAAATGAAGAATTTGAGGCGCTTCTTCAGCAAAAATGGTATCCGGATTCTTACAAAGGAATGTTGAAAGCCGGCAGAATCAATATCGAAAAATTAAATCCTGAATATTATTTCACATTCGATGCTGAAAATCAGAAAATTTATTTTGCAATGCCTGGAATTTACAATCTTTGGGATTACACTGGTGCAGAAAAAAATAAAGATGGTTCAATCAGTCTTCTTCAGATTCCTGTAAAAATTACTGTAAAAAACAGATCGTTTATCGTCGTTCGTTATACAGGTGAAGATGGAAAACCTGAAGATTTTAATCTTGTTCCAATTGATGAAGATTTGTATTCAATTATCGAAAACGAAAAAAATCGCCGTGAAACTGAATTCCTTGAAATTTTTAATTTCGGTCCGAGCTTTAAAAGTTCAAGTTATGGAACTCTTTCTCTCTTGGAAAATCACTTATTCCGCTGGACGAATACAAAACTTCTTGTAAATCAGGCTCTTATTTCAAAAAATGCGCGGAATTCTGGAACGGTAGAAATAAAATATTTTATCAGCAGGCAGCTTTCTTCAGCATTTGATGGAGTTTTGACATTTACATTCGACGGAATGACTTCTGAAGTAAATTTCTTGTATAAAATCGAAGAACAAGGGCTCAGGCTTGAAGATGCAACAAGGGCAACTATCAACAATAATATGGTTGTAAGCCGTTCAACAAGTCCGCTTGTAATTTTCTTCAGCAAAATGGAATAATTTATGGCATTTGTACAATTTTCACAGGTTTCACTTGCGTTCGGCGACAGGGATATTTTAAAAAATGTCAGCGTAAATATGCAGACTGGAACGAAAGCCGCTTTAACAGGTGCAAACGGCGCTGGAAAATCGACTTTAATAAAAGTTATGGCAGGTCTTACATCTCCTGATTCTGGTAAAAGAGTCTGTTCAAAAGATGCCAGAATCGCATACCTTCCGCAGAACGGACTTACTCACCACGGACTTACGCTTTTACAGGAAGCAGACAAGGCTTTTCAGTTCGGGTATGATTTGCAGAATCAGATTGATGAAATTGGTGAAAAATTAAAAAACGGCGAAGGAAACACATCTTCTCTTCTTGAAAGGCAGAGTGAATTAATGACAACTCTTGAAGAATCTGGCTGGCACAGAAGAAGCGCTGTTCAGGAGAGTGTTCTTTTGGGGTTAGGCTTTAAGCGGGAAGATTTTTCAAGGCAGACAGAAGAATTTTCAGGTGGCTGGCAGATGAGAATTGCGCTTGCAAAAGTTCTGATGCAAAATCCCGATATTCTTCTTCTTGATGAACCTACAAATTATCTTGATCTTGAAGCGCGCACCTGGCTTGAATCTTTTCTTTTAAATTATAAAGGGGCTTTTCTACTTGTAAGCCATGACCGCTATTTTTTAGATGTAACAGTAAATGAAGTCTACGAACTTTTCAACGGGGATTTAAAACGCTACAAAGGCAATTTTACAAATTATGAAAAAATCCGTGAAGTTGAACTTAAAACTTTGATTTGTGAATACGAAAAACAGCAGGATGAAATTGCAAAACTTGAAGATTTTATCCGCCGCTTCGGTGTTCAGGCGACAAAAGCAGCGCAGGCTCAAGACAGACAGAAAGCGCTCAATAAAATTCTTCAGAATAAAATCGAAATTCCTGAAAGCCTTAAAAAAATTCATTTCAGTTTTCCAAAAGCGCCTCATTCTGGGAAAATTGTTCTGCGTCTTTCGGGGATTACAAAATCTTACGACGGCAAAAAAAATGTTTTAAACGATTTAAATCTTCTTCTTGAGAACGGTGAGCGCCTTGTTGTTGCAGGTGCAAACGGTGAAGGAAAATCAACTCTTTTACGAATTCTTTCCGGGAGTGATAAAGATTTTTCAGGTGAAATACAGGTCGGTTCTGGTGTAAAAATCGGTTATTTCAGTCAGGATAATGCGGAAACGATTTCTGGGAAAGAAACTGTCCTTGATTTTGTCGAAAAAAAAGCGCCTTTTGACCTTATTCCTAAAGTGAGAAATCTTTTAGGCGCTTTTTTGTTCCGAGGAGACGATGTTTTTAAATCTTTAGATGTTTTAAGCGGCGGTGAAAAATCAAGAATCGCGCTTTTGCTTCTTCTTTTAAGCGAAAATAATCTTCTGATTCTGGACGAACCTACAAACCACCTTGACATTCATTCAAAAGATGTTTTGCTTGACGCGTTAAAAGATTTTGGCGGAACTGTAATTTTTGTAAGCCACGACAGAGGTTTTATCGAAAATCTTTCAACAAAAGTTCTGGAGCTAAAAAACGGAAAATACCGTGAATTCCCGGGCGATTATGTTTATTATCTTGAGCGGCTTAAAGCTGAATCTGAAGGAAGTGTCGGAGATTTTAATTTTAATTCCAATTTAAAAGAAAAATCTGTCCTTGAGTCAGAAAAAAAATCTGTAAATATTGAAAATTCTGGACGACTTTCCTGGGAAGAACAGAAAAAAATCGAAGCCGAAAAACGAAAAGCCGAAAAAGAAGTTTCTCGTCTTGAAGAAGAAATTGCAAAACAGGAAGAATTAAAATCGGCTCTTGAAACAAAAATGTCGAATCCTGAAGTTTATTCAAACGGCGCAAAGGCAAAACAGGTTCAGTCTCAAATCGATGAAATTTCTTTAAAACTTGAAGAACTTAACACCGCGTGGGAAAAAGCGATGGAAAATTTATAAAAATTGGAGGAACTTATGAAAGTTTTGGTAATTGGCGGAGCAGGCTACATTGGAAGTCATGTTGTAAAAGAAATGATGAAAAAAGGTCATGAAGTTACTGTTTTTGACAATCTTTCAAGCGGACTTCGGGAAAACCTTTTTAAAGAAAACGAATTTATTTATGGAAATATTTTAATCAGCGAAGATTTGGACAAAGCATTTTCAAAAGGTTTTGATGCGTTTGTTCATCTTGCGGCATTTAAAGCTGCCGGTGAAAGCATGGTAAATCCTGAAAAATATTCTGTGAACAACATTACAGGAACTTTAAATATAATGAATCAGGCTGTAAAGCACGGTTGTTTAAAAATGATTTTCAGTTCAAGCGCGGCAGTTTTCGGGGAGCCTGAATATCTTCCAATTGACGAAGAGCATCCGAAAAATCCTGTAAATTATTACGGTTTTACAAAACTTAAAATAGAAGAATTTATGGAATGGTACGACAAAATCAAGGGCTTGAAGTTTGCGGCTTTACGATATTTTAATGCCGCCGGTTACGATCCTGAAGGCGTTGTTCACGGACTTGAACAGAAACCTGAAAATCTTTTGCCGCGTATTATGGAATGTGCCGCTGGAATGCGAAAAGAATTAAAAATTTTTGGAACAGATTACGCAACTCGTGACGGAACTTGCATTCGAGATTATGTTCATGTTACAGATTTAGCTGATGCACATGTAAAAGCTTTAGATTACATTTCAAAAAAAGGTGAAAGCATAAAACTGAATCTTGGAACGGAAAAAGGCACGACTGTAAAAGAATTAATCGATGCTTCACGAAGAATTACAAAACAGGAAATTCCTTGTGTAGACGATGAACGCCGAGCGGGAGACCCTGAAAGCCTTTATGCTACATCAAAAAAAGCAAAAGAACTTTTAAACTGGGAGCCAAAATATTCTGATGTTGATACACTTGTTTCTTCAACATGGAATGTTTATAAGGATTTTGTAAAATGAGCGATAAAAACGATGAAATTTTAGAAAAACTGAACAATTTTATAGATTCTTCAGAAAATGAAATGATTTTTCTTGAAAGCCTTTTAACAAAGCACAAGGCTCTTTCCCCAGAAAACGGAGGCGACGGAGAAGAAGAAAAAGCGCTTGCACTTGAATCTTGGCTTAAAGAAAACGGTTTTAACGACATAAAACGCTATAATGCCCCTGATTCTCGTGTTTCATCTGGTTCAAGACCGAATATAGTCGTTACAATTCCAGGCGAAAGCGATGAATATTCTATCTGGTGTATGTCTCATCTTGATGTCGTTCCGATTGGTGAACTTTCTTCATGGAACACAAATCCTTGGGAAGTTGTTGTAAAAGACGGTAAAATTTTCGGACGAGGTGTTGAAGATAATCAGCAGGGACTTGTAAGTTCAGTTTTTGCTTCACTTGCGTATTTAAAAAATTCTAAAAAACCTTCGCATACTGTAAAACTTCTTTTTATGGCTGATGAAGAAACTGGAAGTGAATACGGCGTTTCATGGCTTTTAAAAAATACAGATTTATTTAAAAAAGAAGATTTGATTCTGATTCCCGATGGCGGAGATTCTTTGGGACGCACAATCGAAATCGCAGAAAAAAATATTTTGTGGCTTAAATTTCATGTTTTTGGAAAACAAGTTCACGGAAGTCGCCCGGACACTGGAAAAAACGCTTCGATTGCAGGAAGTTATCTTGCGCTGAAAATTAACGCTCTTGAGAAAAAATTTAAAAAACGAAATCCTATGTTTCAGCCCGATTATTCGACTTTTCAGCCGACAATGCGTTTTGAAAATGTTCAGGGAGTAAATATTATTCCCGGTGAAGATGTTTTCTGCATTGATTCAAGAATTCTTCCGTGTTATTCAATAGATTTTGTTCTTTCAAAAATCGAAAAACTCTGTAAAAAGTGCGAGAAAAAATTCGGCGTTCAGGTTTGCTATGAAATTCTTCAGCAGAACGAAAGCCCTCAGACAGATAAAAATTCTTTGGTCGTGAAAAAACTTTCAGAATCGATTAAAAAAGTTCATAAAATTGAGCCGGTTTGTATTGGTATTGGAGGCGGAACTGTTGCAGCGGAATTCAGAAAACTTGGTTATCCATGTGCAGTCTGGAGTACACTTGATGAATGCGCACACACTCCGAACGAATACGCAAAAATCGAGAATATTATAAAAGACGCAAAAACTTTAGTTCACTTTTTCTTGATATGATAAAAAAACATGTTATAATTTAAAATATTATTTTATTTGGAGAATTTTATGAAAAAACTTTTTTTCTTCTGTTTTATGCTGATTTTTCCTGCGTTGTGTTTTTCAGCGCCTAAAAAATCACAAAAGAAAATGTATGTTTCTTCAAATTCCGCTGAATTAAAAACTTCTGCTTCTTTTTTTTCAGGTAAAAGTGGAATTGTTGAATATGGAGAAGCGGTTTTTGTAATCGAAACAGACGGAAAATGGAGCAAAATTCGTTCAGATAAAAATCCTGAAATTTCAGGCTGGATTTCTTCTTCTCTTCTTTCAAAAAGAAAACTCATTTCTGTTTTTAATAATTTTTCTGCAAACGCAGACGAAATTGCTCTCGCTGGAAAAGGTTTTTCAGAAAGCGATGGCTGGGGAAAATCTAACGCTAATTATAAGGCTGTCGGTATAATTGAAAATCTTGTAATTTCAAATGAAGAACTTTTGAATTTTATCGTTGAAGGAGAATTAAAAAATGAATAATAAAAAGCTTTCTTTCCTTTTGACGGCATTTTTAATTCCGTGTTTTTTTTCGTGTTCTTCAATAATGCATGTTGCGTCTTTTACTGCAAGCATTGCCGGAGCAACGGGACTTATAGATGAAAATATTGCAGAATCAATTTCGCGTTCAACAGAATCAATCGGGAACGCAGCTGAAGTCATAACGCCAGAGATGGAATACACAGTCGGCGTTCAGGTTGCTTCTCAACTTTTAGGCGAATATCCGCTTTATCAGAACGACGACGCTTCCCGTTATCTTTCAAAAATTCTTCATTCGCTTGTACTTCATTCAGAAAAACCTGAACTTTACAAAGGATATTTTATCGGAATTCTTGATTCAGAAGAAATAAACGCTTTTGCAACTTCCGGCGGCCACATTCTTGTAACAAAAGGTCTTCTCCGCTGTGCAGATTCCGAAGATGCCGTTAGTGCCGTTATTGCTCACGAAATAAGCCACATTCAACTTCAGCACAGCATAAAGGCAATCAAAGCAAGCCGCAATACTCAGGCAACACTTGACACTCTTTCTGCAACGACTGTAGTTCTTGCAAAAGGAGACGAATCTGTTACAGAAATGTCAAAAGTGCTTGATGAATCTGTCGGAAGTATAATTTCTACGCTTGTCGATTCAGGTTATTCAGTTTCTCAGGAATACGATGCCGATAAAAACGCTTTAAAACTTATGGCAGATGCAGGTTACGATGTTTCTGCGATGAACGATATGCTTAGTCTTCTAGAAAAGAATTCTTCGGGAAAAACAAAAGGTTTTGTAAAGACTCATCCGAGTGCAAAAAAGAGAATGAAAAAACTTGAAAAAGAATATCAAAAATATTCTGTTTAC
The DNA here is from genome assembly GCA_016293005.1 of Treponema sp. Taxonomy (GTDB): domain Bacteria; phylum Spirochaetota; class Spirochaetia; order Treponematales; family Treponemataceae; genus Treponema_D. The sequence goes on along the minus strand of JAEDFA010000012.1, from coordinate 3,340 downwards.
ACTCCAAAAGAATGTCGGACCGAACGCTTTCTTTTGTATAAAGAGAGCCTTGGATTATGAAAAAAAATGTAATTTTCCCAGTAATTTTTACACTTATTTCATTTTTAACGGGAACAATTTTATTTCTCCTTGGAATTTTTGACTTTTGGGAAAATAAAATTTATGACCATAGAATGAATTTTGCTTCACGGTTCACTTATCCGTCTGATGATATTTGTTTTATCGGCGTTGACCAGAGAAGTATAGATTCTGCCTTAAAAGAATTCGGTTACAGCTGGCCGTGGCCAAGAAGCGCATACGCAAAGATTATCGATTATTTGAGCGAAGGAAACGCTGATTCAATTGCGTTCGATGTGCTTTTTACAGAACCGTCAGTTTACGGAAAAGAAGACGATGAAAGTTTTGCAGTTTCTTCAAAAAATTCTGATATGACGATTCAGGCGATGTTCGTTTCTCCGGAAAATGAAAAAGCTCTTTTTCCGATTCCTCAAATAAAAAATTCTGCATCTTTAATCGGAAATATTACAAGTTCAAAAGACAGCGATGACATTATCCGTCGTGTACGGGTGTCAAGACAATTTGACGGAAAAGAATATCCGTTTCTTGCGTTTGCACCGCTTTTGCTCGGTGAAAATTCTGTGGAAGAGGGCATAAACGAGATAAAATCAAATATTCCTCTTAGAAAAGACGGAACAGTTTTACTTCGCTATAACGGAAGTATCGACAGGTACGCTCATTATTCTGCTTATGACATTTTAAAAAGCTATGACGATTATTTAAATGAAAAAGAACCTTTGATTCCGCCTGAAAATTTTGAAGGAAGCGTTGTTTTCTTTTTGTTGTATGCACCAGGACTTTACGATATTTGTGCAACTCCAGTTTCAAAAGTTTATCCCGGTTCCGGGGTGCACATTACTGCGCTCGACAATTATCTTCAAAATAATTTTATAAAAGAGATTCCGAAGCCACTTTCAATTTTTTATCTTTTTTTCTGTTCGCTTCTGGCATCTTTTTTGATTTTGATTTTAAAAAGGCAGTCTTCGTATAAACTGAATTTGTTTTTTTCGTGTATTTTTACGGTTTTAGGACCAGTTTTGATAATTTTTTTAGGTTACGTGCTTTTCTGCAAAAGTATTTTTATTCAGATTGCCTCGCCTGTATTCTGTTTTCTTTTTTCACTTTTAGAAGCACTTTTTTACAGTTATGCAACGGAAGGCCGACAGAGACGATTTATCAAAACGGCGTTTAATCAGTATTTAAGTCCGGCTGTCATAAATGAGCTTTTAAAAAATCCCAGCAAACTTACTCTTGGAGGTGAAAAAAGACGGATTTCGATTTTCTTTTCAGATGTTCAGTCTTTCACTTCGATTTCAGAGCACCTTGATCCAGAAGAACTTACGGATTTATTGAACAAATATCTTTCTAGAATGAGCAATATTATTCTTAAAAATGGCGGAACAATCGATAAATACGAAGGGGATGCAATAATTGCGTTCTGGAATGCGCCGTGCGATATTGTAAATCATGAGCGAAAAATCGTAGAAACTGCTGTGGAATGTCAGATTATGCTTAAAAATCTTGAAGATGAATTTGTAAAACTTGCAGGTCGTCCGCTTTATACAAGAATTGGTCTGAACACAGGTTATGCCGTAGTGGGAAATATGGGCTCTGACAGGCGGTTTGATTATACAATGTTCGGTGATTCAGTAAATCTTGCATCTCGCCTCGAAGGAATCAATAAAGCGTTCGGAACATACACAATTTGTTCAGAAGAAACTTGCGTAAATGCAATAAAACAGGGGTGCGATTTTTATTTTAGAAAACTTTCTGATGTAAAAGTTGTGGGAAAAAATCAGGCGGTTGCTGTTTTTGAGCCAGTTCAAAAAGAATATTACGAAGAGAACAAAATTATTTTTGAAAATTTTGAAAAAGCTCGAAAATTATTTGAAAAAGGTGAATTTATTTTGGCAAAAAAACTTTTTGATTTAAACAAAACCGATGGTGCAAGCAGAAAATTTTCTGAGAAGTGTTCATTCTTTATAGAAAATCCTCCTTCAGCGTGGAACGGAGTCTGGGAAGCCTCTTCAAAATAAAAACGATTTTTTAAAGTTTGATTCAAGGTTTAAAATTTGATTTAATTAGAAGATTTTTTACTTAATCAATAAGAATTTTTGTAAGCGCTTTATTGCGTGAAAAAATATCGCAAATTATTTGTCTAAAAAAGAAAAATCTGCTATCTTAATAGAAGAAAATCGCAATGAATTATTTTAGGAGTTAAGGTGCTTTTAAGGCACTCAAGACTCCTTTTTTTATCCCGTTTTGTTTTCAAATTCATCCCGAATTTGAAGCATTTTATACGGATTTATCCGCCTTTTTGTGACATTTTATCTTGATGAATTTCCTGCGTTTATCTTGATGAAATGGGTGCGTTTATCAAGATGAATTTTTATTGTTATCTTGATGAATAAAAATGTTTATCAAGATAAATATTCAGGTTCAAGTTCGTGAATTTGAATCGTAAATCGAAAAATTAAAATTTAAACTTGATATTTAAACTAATAAAATGTTTTTCGATTTAATGTGATGCACTAGACTTGTTGAAAGAAATTTGCAGTTTTTTTTACTTACAGCAAACACAATTCTACTCTATCGGATTTTTTTATCTTGATGTATAATAAAAAAAAGAAATGACAGTCTGTAAATAAATCTGGAGGAAATGTGATAAAATGAAAAATCTGTATAAAAAATCAATTATTTTTGGATTAATGCTTTTAGCCGGAACATCGATTTTTGCACAAGCCATCAAATTTTCAGCTAAGGATATTGATGGCAAAAATGTAAGCGAGGCGGTTTTTGCTGATTCAAAAATTACTATGGTTAATGTATGGGGAACTTTTTGTGGACCTTGCATCCGCGAGATGCCTGATTTGGGTGTGCTTGACAAAAAATACGGCGATGATTTTCAGATTGTAGGGATTGTAATCGACACTGTAAATTCAAAAGGACTTGTAAACGCAAAAACTGTCAATTCTGCCAAAAATATTGTAAAAAATACAGGCGCAGATTACCTTCACATAATTCCAGATTCTTCACTTTTAAATGGCGTTTTAAGTGAAGTTTATGCAGTTCCCACAACTTTTTTTGTTGATTCGTCGGGAAAAATTGTCGGAAAAGTCTACACAGGTTCAAGAACTCTAAAACAGTGGCAGGAAATCGTTGAATCTTTTTTTTAAACTGAATACAGGGATTTTTTTTTGCGGCAAGGATTGGAAGGGCGGTCTTGCCCGTTCCGAAGCGTAGCGAAGGAATGAAGCGATAGCGGAACCCTGAAAAGCCTGTT
>JAEDFA010000011.1 GCA_016293005.1 Treponema sp. | reverse complement strand
TCATAAGTTTTGTAAATGCAGAAATTTTAACTCTTCAACAGGCAATCGGTGTAATTTTTGGCGCAAATATCGGGACTACGGTTACCGCATGGATTGTTTCAATTTTCGGGTTCAGTTTTTCAATCGCTCAGGCTGCAATTCCGCTTTTCGGCTTCGGATTCATCTTAAAATTATTCAAAAGATTTAAAATCCACAATTTTGCAGACTGTTTCATGGGTTTTGCACTTCTTTTTATGGGGCTCGGACTTTTAAAAGAAAGCCTTAACCTCGGCGACGGAACAAAACAGATTTTTCAGGCAATTTCAACATTCGGAATCTGGGGAATCCTTCTTGGAGTTTTAATTGGCGCTTTTCTCACTGCGTTAATTCATTCTTCTTCGGCGATGACGGCAATCGTTTTAACAATGGCGGCAAATCAATCAATTTCATGGCAGTTGAGTGCGGCAATCGTTCTCGGAAGCAATATCGGTTCAACAGTCGATGCCGTAATGTCGTCTATAAACGCTTCTACAAATGCAAAAAGAACCGCGTTCGTCCATGTTGCGTTCAATTTAGCCGGAACTATACTTGCCTTAATTTTCTTCAAACCTTTTTTACAATTAATAGATTTTATAGTTCCGGGACTTCCTTCAGAAAACATTACAACACACATTTCTATGCTCCATACTGTATTTAATCTTTGCGCAACACTGATTTTTATTCCGTTTGTAAAACAAATTGCCCTTCTCACTGAAAAAATAATCAAAAATACAAAAGAAGAAACAGAACTGCATTATAAACTTCCTGCAATTCTTCCTCATTCAAGAATCAGTGCCGACCTTTATTCTTACCAGATTCAGACTGAAATTTCAAAAATGGCTGCAAAAGTCATGGATATGTTTGATTCAATCAATGCAATTTTAAACAATCAAAAATTTGCAGAACAGGAAAGCGAAAAAATTCAGAATCTTGAAAATTACATCGACGAAATGAACTACGAAATTACAAATTTTCTTCAGAAATGTGCACGCTTACCAAATGCCAATTCCGCAGACAGAAAACGCTTTGCACAAATGATTCGCATTACAGAAAACATGGAAAATTTAAGCGACGAATGCTGTTCAATGAGCCATACGCTTGTAAAATATGTCGAAAATAAAAATTCCAAAGAAAATCGCAAAAAAGAACTTTCAGACTACATTGAATCCGTGCGGATTTTCTTTGAGCAGACAAGTTTAAGTTTTACACTCGGATTAAATGCCGAAGAAAGAAAACGCGGTGCAAAAATCGAAGAACAAATCGACGAAACAAAAAAAGAATTAAAAAAAGATTCCCGAAAGCGTCTTGAAAACGGCGGAGATGTCAAACAGGAACTTCAATTCATCGACTTAGTTAGAAAAATCGAGCGTGCCGGCGACTGCGTTTATTCAATCGTGCAAGCACTTTAATTCTTTCATTACTGTAAAATCATCATTTCATCTTGCCGCTTCAATCGACTTTTTAAAAATTTTCTTTTAAAATAAAAGAGGCTCTCTTTCAAAACTTGAAGACAGCCCCTAGTAATAAATATTCTCTTAGAAAATCAATTTTTTAAGTTTTCTATTTGATTTTGAACTTGTAAGTCCAAGAAAGTGGAATATCAATGCTGTTGAAGTCAGAATCTGCAAAGTTAAATCTTGCACCAGTTCTGATTGTTCCTAAACCTGTATCATAATCAATATATGGGTAGAAACTGTACGCAACAACATTTAAACCTGCATCTGAAAGTGTAAATGCAAGACTAACATCAAGATTATCAAGTGGAGAAATTCCTGCTACAACTTTTGTATACAATGGAACTCTGTCATATTCAGCATATTTACCATCTTTATCTTTTGCACCGTTTTTCGTCAAACCTAACTGTAAGTCTCCTAAAAGTGTAAGTCCGATATCTTTGAAAGTGTAACCTGCAGAAACCTGAACTGCCTGTTCAGCAGAAGCAAGATAACCACCTTCATGATTGTAAATATAACCAACATTCAAGATAAGATTTTCAACTGCGCTAAGTCCTGCATATCCTGCAAAACTAAAAGCCTCAGTTGTTACATCCTGGAAAGTAAATCCAAGAGAAACAACATCTTTAATGTCGTAAGAAGCGGCAAAATTCAAGTTAAGTCTGCTTTCTGCTGCAACTCCACCTGCGATTTTCAATCCTGCAATATTAAAGATTACACCTGCACCGTTGGTATCAAGAAGATTACCGTGACTTTCCTGATCATCTGATGCTGTAAGATATGCTGCAGAAAGGCTGTATTTTGAAAAGAAACTGTTTCCGCCTGCGATTGTAAGGAATTCCCATGGATTGAATCCTACGAATCCGCGAATACGAATATCGCTATTGTCAGTACTAAAATTTGTTGCTAATTTTCCATTAACAACATTTGTCTTTCCTTCAAGACGAACACGACCAAGGATTTTATCGCCTTTGAAATCAAGCTGAAGTCTGTCGGCAACATTTACATTGCCCTTGTTCAATTTTCCATCGTCATCCTTTGTTAATGTAATAAAATCACTAGAATAAAGATTGTCAGCATCACCACCAAAAATATTTGTGAGAGTAATAGACTGTGCACTCACTCCAGAAGCCAAAACAATTCCTGCTAACGCAGAAAGCCACACTTTTTTTGAAATTTTCATTATGAAACCTCCAATTGAACTTAACGCTTCCTCGTATAAGTTCTTTTACTGCTTCACAAAAAGCGAAATATAAAGCAGCAGAAATCATAAATGCCTGCAACGCAAAGCATAAGGGAAAAATAAAACTTTTCCCCTACCTACTGACTAAGGTAGTAACAATATTAATAACTTATTACCTACTATGTCAATAGGTTTTATAAAACTTTCAAATCTTTTTGAAAGCATTATTTTCTTCTTACATAAGCTTTTCCTTTTTACAGGACTTTCTAAACCCTCAATAATTTTCTGAATATAACTTAAAATATTCATGTAAAAATTTTAGTAAGAATTTAAAAAAATCAGTTACAAAAATGTTAGATTTCCGTAAAATTTGAGGATAGATTATAGAAAATGAAAAAAAATCTATTGTAAAAATCTGCAATTACGAAGTTAAAGGCTCAAGGCAACAACAGGATCAAGTTTTGCAGCTCTCAACGCAGGATTTATTCCAAAGAAAATTCCGACAAAAAGAGAAAAAACAAAAGAAACGATGCATGCCTGAAAACTCAAAGCAAAACTCATTCCCTTTATGTATTCGAGTACAAGACTTATTAAAATTCCAAAAATTATTCCCAGAATTCCGCCGATTACCGTGATGCTTGCAGATTCAATTAAAAATTGCTGCATAATGTCTTTCTGATTTGCTCCAAGCGCTTTCCTGATTCCAATTTCCTGCCTGCGTTCTGTTACGGTTACAATCATAATGTTCATAATTCCGATTCCACCGACTAAAAGAGAAATCGCTGCAACCGCCGCAAGAAGAAGGCTCATCGTTTCTGTAATTTTGCTCACCTGCTCTATCATAGTCTTCATGGAATTTACACGCACAGAATCAGTTCCTGTAAGATTTTTGCAATACGAAGTCAAAGTTTGAACCATCGGTGAAGATTTTTCCTGAGAAGTAACTTGAACTAAAACACTGTCCGCAGAAGGATTCGGTTTTATTTTTTTTGAATAAAATCCGCGCGGAATAAAGGCTGTTCCAGTTTCCATTCCGGTAGTCTGATCTTTTGTGATTCCAACGATTTTAAAACCAAAAGTAACTTTATCAACGACAAGCATAATTTTTTGACCAAGCGCATTTCCGTCTGGAAAAAGTTGTTCTGCCATATCGTGACTTAAAATAATCTTTTGCATTCCCTCTTCAACATCGGAAACTGAAAAGAATTTTCCCTCTTCGAGCTGGAAACCGTACATTTCAAGATAACCGTATTCAATTGCCGTACAGGAAACGCTTGCAGAAACTTCACCCACTGACAAAGTCGCACTCAAACTATTCTTATACCAGATTTTTTTTATGTCTTTCACGCCGTCAAAAAGATTTTCCCGAAAACTTTCATCGAGAACTAAAGTAATTGAATCCCGATTTCGTCTCATAAAACCGCTTCTGATTTCTACAATGTCAAGCCCGTTTGTTCCGAATGTATCCTGAACCTGCTTTGTTGAACTTTCACCCATACTCGTAATGATTATAACGGCGGCAACCCCAATTATAACGCCTAGAAGCGAAAGAAAAGTGCGAGTCTTGTTCCGTTTAAAATTCTGAATTGAATTTAAAAAATCTTCTAACATAAAAGGCCGTCCAGAATTTTTATACATCGTTCAGTTGAATTTCCGATTCTTGCATCATGCGTTACAATTATGACAGTCGTTCCGCTTTTGTTGATTTCCCGAAAAAGAGTCATTACTTGTTCGCCGGTTTTTGTGTCGAGCGCACCGGTCGGTTCATCTGCAAGAATAATTTTTGGTTCAGTAATTATTGCCCTTGCGATTGCAACACGCTGTTTCTGTCCACCTGAAAGTTCATTCGGTCTGTGTTTTTCGCGCTCTATAAGTCCGACTTTTTCAAGAGCAATTTCCGCGAGAGATTTTCGTTTAGAATATTCAAGGCGTTTATATTTTAATGGAAGCATTACATTTTCCAGAACCGTCATCGAAGGAATCAGATGATATTGCTGAAAAACAAAACCGATTGTCCTGTTGCGTAATTCCGCGAGGGCTTTTTCTTTCATTTTTAGAGTTTCCATTCCGTCGATTCTAACAATTCCGCTAGTCGGAGTGTCGAGGCAGCCAATCATATTCATGCAGGTAGATTTTCCTGAACCCGAAGGTCCCATAATCGAGATAAATTCCCCCTGCTCAACCGAAAAAGAAATTCCTTTTAACGCATAAACTTTTTCGTCTCCCATCGAGTAAATTTTCTGCACATTTTCAAGTTCAATAACATTCATAAATTATCTTGGTCCTCCATTCATTCCAGGAGGCATTCCGTTTTGATTTTTGCGCTGACCTTGTAAACCCGGTTGATTAGATTTTTGTTTCATTGCTCCAGAAGTTTTTTGTGGTGTAAGTTCTTTTAAAATCTCACCTTCCTTTACATCTCCCTCAAGAATTTTCACAAAACCAGAACCGTAAGGCTGAATTTTTACAAAGCGTTTTTCAGAAGAATTTTTTGAAACAACATAAGTTTTACGGTTTTCAGAACCAACAGCATTTCGGCTTACAAGAAAAAATTCTTCCGGCTCGGAAATCTGAATTTTCCCCGTAAAAGAATAATTTGGAAGAATGTCAGCAGGATAATCTTCTATTTTAATTTTTGCTTTTACGACAGTTGCTCCGCGCGAAGTAATTTCACCAATTTGAGGCCAGCCGATTACATTTCCATAAACAATTTTGTCTTTATACGCTGAAAAAGTAAATTCAACTTTCTGCCCGATTTTTAATTTTCCCACATCAGTTTCTGGAATTTCAACTTCCGCAATAAGATAATCGACATTTACAAGTGTTCCGACAGAATCTTTTGCTTCAAGTGAATCACCCACAGAAACATCAAGTTGCGCAATCAGTCCGTCAAAAGTTGCAACAACCTTTCTGTCAGAAACTTTCTGCAAAAGTGAAAGGCGTTCAGATTCCATAAGTTTTATTTCACGCTCAGAACCAGTAATTCTTGTCGCGGCAATATTGTAATCCTGTTTTGCAAGATTATATTGTTCCGTTGTATCATCAAGCTGAATTATAACATCGCCTTTTTTGACATAATCGCCTTCTTCCACATAAACCTGAATTACAGTTCCGTTACTTAATGCCTGAAGAATCTGTTCCTGCGCCGCTTCAACTGTTCCTGAAATTTCAATTACATTTTCAAAAATTTCTTTTGTAACCGTATAAAAATTTTCAGTTTTTCCAACTGACGAGAAAATTTTACGACTAAAAAATACGATTAAAAAAATCAGAATAATTGAGAAAACGGTTAAAATTATAATTTTTTTATTTTTTTTCATAAAAAATCCTTGAAAATTCAGTTTGCAGGAACAAATTCACTCAAAACTTCATTATTATACAAAATATATTCAAGCCTGTTTATAAGAATTTTAATCTCATAAAGTTGACGATTGTTTTTTGCAGAAAGAAATTCACTTTCGCTTACGATTCCTGATTTATAATACTTGTACAAATCGCTTTCGTTTTCTTTGTACAGTGCAAAATTTTCCGCTACAGATTTTTTCTCCCATTCAAGATTCACACAAGCCTGATTATACGAAATAAGCGAAGTTTCGTAATTGTCATACGCCTCCTGAATGTCAAGAACTTCCTGCTGAGACGAAAGGGAATTCTGTTCGGTTGTAATATTCTTCTTCCTGAATAAATTTGGGCTTACCGACATCGAAACGGAAACCGCAGGCGTAAATCCTTCTAAACCGAGCGGAAAACTCAACGAAGAGGCAAGATTTAAGCCGCCTATAGTCGCAGAAATACCGGCATCAAGTGTATCAGAAAAAGTTGAAGAATTTTTTACCGTGTAGCCGGCGTTCACTCCCATAGAAAAAAATTTATCAGATGAACGAACCATTTCATTTATCTGGTGAATCCATTTTGCATTCTCTATTTCTGAAAAATTTTCCTTTTCGTAATCTGAAAAAGAAAGCGCTTCTACGACGGGAATATTTTCTGGCACAAAATCCATAAATTTGTTCTCATCAGTAAAATCTATTTTAATTCCACAGTTCTGATAGAAAACAATAAACTTAAGACGAAGATTGTGCAAAGCCGTTTCAATATCGTGCTCACCTGAAGAAACTTTCATTTCCTGAACGCGATAAGTTGAAGACGCTGACGAATAGCCCTGCGCTTTTAAAGTCTCAAGATGAAGTTTATCCGTGTAAACTGTCTGAAAATATGTAAAAATATCATTTATATAAAGCAGAATCGATTTTAATTCCGTGTAAAATCTATTTTCTGATGCAAGCGAAGAAGTCTGCAGAAGCCTTTTTGCTTCAAGAAGCGCGCGTTCACTTTTTAAAACACTGATTTTTGAAAGAATTTCTTCTGAAGAAATTGCATCAACTGAAAAAGCGATTTTTGTATTTTCAAGTTCATTTTTTTCGGAAGAAGATTTGTATTCATATTCAGTAGAAACCGAAGCAGTTAGGTTTTTAAGAGAAGGAATTTTTGCAGAAATCGAAGGTTTCATCGTAATCTGTGAATCTAAATCTCCGTTTCCGGGATAAAAAATCATATTTCCCGTAGAAAGCAGAATATCAAAACCGTTTTCAATTTTAGAAAGCTTTAAATTTAATTCAGATTTTGAAACTTCGAGAAGGAGTTTTTGCAAAGTCAAATCGTGTTCAAGATAACTGTTTAAAAGTTGTGCACAGTCAAATTTTGTTTCGTTTGCATACAGAAAAATATTTAAAAATGCGCATAAACAGAAAATAATTTTTTTCTTCATTAGAAATTCCGCTTGTAAAAAATTGTAAAAAAGTTTTTTTGCATAATTAAAAGCACAACCAGATTAAAAATTCTTGAAAACGCTTTTAAAACACAAAAAAAACTAAAAAAAATGAGGAAAGTTACAGCAAAAAAGATTAAAAAATTTTAAGAAATCGCCTTTTAAAATTAATAGCCAGGTCGAACAAAAACAGTTTTATTTTCCGGGTCAATGGCATTTTTGTAAACTTTTTCGTTCCATTCGTCCTGAGAGACATCTTCTACGGAAACGGAAAAATGCTCTTTTCCGCGATTTAAAACTTCTGAAGCGGTTTTTACGAGCGCTTCTGAAAGGCGTTTTTTTAATTCATCGTCCCGACCGGGATACATTTGAACTGTGATGTGCGGCATAATTCCTCCAGAGACAAAATTCTAAAAACTGAACTGCATATCTTTTAAAGATTTGCAATGATACATTGCACTGTCAGCCTTTACATAAATTGAATCAAAAGTTTCATCAGTTAAAAGCCTGAATGCAATTCCAATACTTGCTGTAACTTTGAATTTTGTGGAATATCCGAATTCTTCTTTTGCAAGCATATTTATGAATTTTGTTACTAATTTTTTAGCCTCTCTCTCAGATTTTATTCCTTCAGCAAAAACGGCAAATTCATCGCCGCCGAGCCTGAAAACCAAATCCTGCTTTCTGAATGCTTTTGTAAGCGTGTTTGCAATTGTTTTTAAAACTTCGTCTCCAATTGAATGACCATAAGTGTCGTTTACATTTTTAAAATTATCAACATCGAGAATACAGAAAATCCCCTCGCCTTCAGTTTTAAGAATTTCTGAAATTCTTTTTTCACCGAATGCTCTGTTTGGAATTTTTGTAAGGGAATCAACTTCTGACAATATGCGGAGTTTTTCCTGAATTTGAATTTTTTCTGTTATGTCTACAAGCGAAATCAAAATCAACTTTTTATTGTATTCAGATTTTATGATTTTTGCCTGTGCCATTATATTTAAAATTTTTTCATCAGAATGTTCGACTTTAAATTCGAAACAATAAGGTTCAGAATCAATTGGAAGTGCAAGTATTTTCTGAAAAATTCTTTTTGCATTCTGAGTCGACCATTTTTTTCTGAACTGTTGAATTTTTTCTTTTTCGGAAGCTTCTAAAGAAATATCAAAAATTTTGTACGCTGCATCGTTAATCATAACGAATTCTTTTGATTCCGCATCAAAAGCGAGCATTCCGTTACTCTGAAATTTTAAAACTTCCTTGTACATTTTATTAATGTCATCGAGTTCAAGTTTTAAGAATTTTTGATATTCGAGTTCACGCTGCATAACTTCATCAACGCATCTCCACGCAAGAACCATAATGTTTTCATCCTGCGATTTAGAAGCGTTTACAAAATAAATTTCAAAATAAACCTGATTTTCAGGATTTGGCTTTACTTTATAACGAATAGAAAAATTTGATTCATTTTTAAAGCGGTTGATTATGTAATCTTTTTCAAAAACTTCCGTAACGAAATCTTTGTCGTCATCAGAAACAAAAATTTTTATATAATTTTTAATTGCATTTGAAAAAGTCTGTGGTTTTTGCGCAAATTCAGCAACATCATTTCTAAGGCCTTTTGTAATCTGCTGAATCGTAAACAAATCTTTATTTAAATCGACATGATAAATTGAAATATAACGCGTACTCAAAGCAAAAGCAATATCTTCTTGAATTTGAGAATGTTCCTGTTCTTCTTTGTAGCGTTTTAAATCTTTGTATTTATTTTGAATAAAAAGACAAAGTGATTTTATTTTACCGGAATCATAGCGTTCATGCGGAACAAAATTGGCTATTGACCAGCCGCCATCTGGGCGTAAATATTCCGTGCTGATAAATTCCTTACCTTCAAGGCGCTCTTCAATCGTATTAATATCTAAAAACTGCTGAACCTGTTTTTTAAAAGGAAATGCAACAAAATGTTCTATCATTGCGTCAATTGCCGAAACGCCATCACCCTGATTTGGGAAGACCTTTGATGCAATACCATTGATTTTTATAACTTCATAATGATTATCTGGAAGCGTAACCTTCATTATACAGGCGTACATTGCGAAAACTGAATTAATTAAGTCTGATTCATACTGATTTTTACTCATCTTTCCCCGTTGAATGAGGCATAATTTTTTTAAATAATTGTTTCCCCATCCAAAATTTATTCTACTATTGATTTTTCTTATTTTCAACAAAAATAAAAAATTTGTCAAAAAAAAAGATTTAAAGAAAAAACGGACTTCAATCCGCCTAAAAGCAAATTAAAATCCGTTTTCTTTATGAAGTTTAGAAGTTTAAAGAAATTTTAATATTTCTTCTGAAGTTATTTTACGAATTCTGACCATGAATTGATTTTTCCAGTGAAAATTCCTTCAACATCAGATTTTTTCAAGCTTTCAACAGGATTGTCGTTGTTAATAATTACAGCGATTCCGTCGATTGCGATTGTAACTTCACGAACGCCTTTTTCTTTTTCAGAATCTTTCAATGCGCGGCTTGCCATTCCAATATCACAAGTTCCGTCGATTGCGTTGATTACACCAGTTGTTGAATCTGAAGTCTGAAGTTCAATCTGAACGCTTGGATTTAATGCCTTGTATGCTTCGATTAATTTTTCCATTACAGGAGAAACTGAACTTGAACCGGCTACAACGATTTTTCCAGAGATACCAGATGCACTGTAAGAATTTGCGGCAGGAACTTTAATATATTTGTTTGCGGCGATAATATCCTGACCATCGCTTGACAAAATATAATTTAAAAAGTCCTGAGCAACATTTGAAAGATTATTGCGTACGGCAACATTAAAAGGTCTTGCAATTTTGTAAGAACCGTTGTTGATATTGTCAACTGTTGCGCTAACTCCGTCAATTTTTACAGCTTTAACTGAAGAACTTAAAGAACCTAGTGAAACATATCCAATTGCATATTTATTTCCAGCAACTGTAGTAAGCATTACGGCTGTCGAATTTGTGATTGATGCTTCATCTGTTGTGTAGTCAACTTTCTTTCCCTGAGCATTTTTCTTTTCAACACCGAACAATTCAATGAAAGCACCTCGTGTTCCTGAACCGTCTTCACGGCTTAATACATTGATAGAAGAATTTTTGTTCCATTTTTCTTCTGTACAACTAGTAAAAGCAGAAAAAATAACACATGCAGAAACTGCAATTCCGACCAATTTTTTTACATCGATTTTTTTCATATTTACCTCGAATAAATTGTTTGACCTTAAACTAAAATAAATATGTTAATTTCAATATAAAAAAATGTAAAAAAAGTGTAAAATCTGTCAGATTACTGAATTCTTGTTTTGTCAAAAAGCGGAGATTCAAGGAAGACTTTTAGACTCTCTTTCCAATCTGGAAGCGTGATTCCAAGAGTTTTCTGAATTTTCTGCTTGCTCAAAACCGAATATTCAGGTCTTTTTGCCGGTGTCGGATAATCAGCTGTCGTACATTCATTTACCGCACACGAAGAATTTGTAACGAGTGAAGAAAGAACGCCCTGTTTTTTTATTTCGCATGCAAAATCCCACCAGGAAATTTCACCTTCATCAGTACAGTGATAGATTCCGTAAGGAACATTTTTATTTTGAACGATTTTTAAAATTACTCCCGCTAAAGTCCCTGCAAAAGTCGGTGTTCCTCTTTGGTCTCCTACAACTTTTATAGAATCATGAGAATTCATCGCCTTTATCATAGTGTAAACAAAATTTTTACCTGCCCAGCCGTAAAGCCACGCCGTCCTAATAATGTAAAATTCGTTTAAAATCTGCCGGATGCGGTTCTCTCCGTCTGCTTTTGTTTTTCCGTAAACGCCGATTGGAGAAATTTGAGATTCTTCAGTGTAAGGCTCTTTTGCAGAACCGTCAAAAACATAATCGGTTGAAATGTGAATCATTTTTGCCCCGATTTTTTTTGCGACTTTTGCAATATTTTCAGGACCGTCCGCATTCAGTTTTTCTGCAAATTCAGCATCGCTTTCAGCCTTGTCAACTGCCGTATATGCAGAACAATTTATGATAAATTCAAGATTTGAAAGCGACGAAGCAAATTTTTCTAAAGCGTTAATATTTGTTATGTCAACATCGATATCAGTTCCGCGAAAATCAATGTTATTTTCTGATAAAGTCCGGGAAATTTCTGTTCCAAGCATTCCTTTGCAACCAATAAGCCAAATCATAATACCCCACAAAATCATTAAATTAAAACGGAAAAACAACCGCCAAAAGATAAATTTCTAGAAGTTTCAATAATTATAAAATCAAAAAAACATAAAGTAAACTAAGAAGCACACACCTGCGATTGATTTTTCGGAAGTTTTTTACAGTCAATTTCCCATTCTTTAAGTTTTTTCCAGTCGCGTTCAAAACAGATGCTGTCAACTTGCTCAGCGGAATAAAAATCATCCATTTTTAAAAATTTAACTTCAATATCATTTTCGATTTTACGCCTGAACGAAACAAAATTCTTGTAACAAGTCAAAATATAACTACATTCCCTGTGTTCAAACGAAAATTCAACAGTTACGACAAAACCCTTGTGAACTTTTTTCCCGATATAACGCTTCAATTTTAAATATTCGCTACGGCACTCTTCGGCTTCGATTTGTGCAATTTGATTGTCAAGTTCTTCGATTTTTGCATCAAGTTTGTCGATTGAACCTGTCAAAAAATTCTGCAAATATTCTGTAAACGAGGTATAACGCACAAGCAGAAAAAAGAGAATAAAAAGTGCAATAAAAATATACAGAATTATTGAAAAAACTGTCATTCTGAAAGCGGAAATTTTATTATTCTATTGAATCAAGAATTCTCGTGCAGCCGTAAAATGTTTTTTTCCAGTAATTTTCATTTAATCCGCTGACGATTACACCTGTTCTAGGACCACCGCTTGCGGCATTCAAGAATAAGTTTTGATTTCCGAAGTCATTTTTTCCAGGATTTTTACCAAGATAAATTCCGACATGAGTTATTCGCGTATCTGTATCACCTTTAAAGAAAATTAAATCACCTGGAAGTGCATCGCTCAATGAAACTGGTTTTGTCTGATTGTAAATGTCCTGGGCATTTCCTTTTAAATCAAGATTTAAACTTTTTTTTGCGGTAAACGTTACAAGACCTGAACAATCAAACCCTGGAACAGGAGATTTTCCTCCCCACACATACTGAGTACCTTTGTAATCCATTCCACATGCAATAAATTTTTCACGCGAACCGATAGTTTCATCAAACTTTTGCTCAGCTTCTTCGACAGTTACAGGTTGTATCGGTTCTTTCAGCTCTGGAATTTTATCTTTTTCTTCTGGTTTTACAGAATGAGATTTTTTTTGTTTTTGAGAAGAAGATTTTTTAGCATTTTCAGGCGTTTCTGAAGTCTTATTTTTTGATTTTGGATTTTTTAATGCTTCTTTCTTTTTTTCTAAAGAAGATTTTTGATTTTCTTTTGCAGCGTTTACAGATTTTTTTGCAGAATTTAATTTGTTTCGCTCGTTTTCAAGTCGTTTATAAATGTTTAATTTCTTTTGCTTAACTTCTTCAAAATATTTTGTAATTCCACTGCTGATTTCCTGAGTTGACGGTTCTACAGTGATTTCGTAAAAATCGTTTTTCTGAACGCTTTGATTCTTAAAAATATCATCGTTTTCAGATTCCTGTGCAAAAGTCAAAACTGAAAAAGACGAAATTAAAACAACGGAAAGAATTTTTTTTATATTCACTTTTTCCTCCAAATATCAGGCAGAATTTTTAAAACTTCTTCCACCAATAAAATTTAAAATTGCAACATTTTCTGACAACATTTAATGAAAAATGCAATTACAAAAACTTTCTTTTAAAGAAAGCGTTTATTATTGCATTTTTAATAACCCGCAATTTACAGAAAATAAAATCTGCTGATTCTTAAAAAAACTCAAAACCAGCAGATTAAATTTAGATTACAAAGCTTCGTCTGCTTCTTCTGAAATAGTTTCGTCGTTTGAAGTAATCATCATGTTCTGAAGTTTAAGAGACAAAGTTTCTTTTAAAACCTTTCCTTCGTCTGTGTTGTCTTCTACATTTGCCATTGCATTCTGAATCTGAATGTCATAAAGTTTTTTGTTCATTCCCCAAACTGCATAGTATTCATAGTAAACTTTTGATTCTTTTGCAGATTTTGAAGCTTTTACTTCTTTCTGAATCCAGTATGAAGCGATTTTTTCAAGACCATTTAATTCAACAGCAGATACAGCCTGTTTGTACATATTTAATTCCTGTTCAAGAACTGTAGCATCTTTTGTATCGCCAACTTGTTTTGAACGACCTTTCTGAGCAGCAGAAACAGCTTTTCCAACAACTCGCTGCATTTCATCACCAACCTGATTTTCTACATCAACTAAGTCTGCCCACTGTTTTGTGTATTCAAGATTATCTCCGCGAGCAACTACAACAAATGCTTTTTTACCAGCAATTCCAGGCATAATCGGTGAAAGATATTCAGCAGAATAATTTCCGTTTCCGATTTCTACAACCCACTGAGGAATTTCTGAACCAAACGATGCTCCCTGATAATCCAGAATTGTTACAACATTTTTCTGAACTTTAGCAGCATTTCCTTTAATGCCAGAACCAGCAACTTTTTTTGTTGTTCCACAACCAGTAAATGCGATTGCAGCAACAGCAGCAAGAATAAGAACACTCTTTTTCATGTTAAATTCTCCAAGGAAATTTCTTTCCGAATTGAATTTTCTGCACATTTTAAAAATGCACAGTTTATTTAAAAATTTGCAACGCAAACTTTTATATAAAACTTAAACCAAATATTAAGTTTTACATTTTTAATTTTTTTATTCCGTCTTCCAGCAAAATTTATTCTGATTTAAAAGAAAGATTATTTATGTATGAATCAAAATTTTTGCTGAATTCCGTTGCAATATTATTTTCAAGAACGCGGTAAGTTCGATTTATGGCATCCTGTTCCGATGTTGAACCTTCACGACCTTTTAAATTTATTGCAAAAAGCGATTTTGAATCCGCAGAATCAATAAAATCAAGGTCTAAAGTATAAATACAATAGAAGACATTACCTTTTTTATTGATTTCTGAGGAATATTTTCCAGACATACTGTAACGAACATTTTTATCCTGCGTAGTCTTAAATCCGTATTTTGAAAAAATATTTTGGAACGCCGATTTAGTTTTGTTGTTTTTATCACCTGAAATATTTAAATAAATTGTAATATTGTCAGCAATTCTCTTTTGCAGAATCTGAAGGTTCTGACTTGAAACGATTTCTTTATTTAAATCTTCTGCCATATCGAAATTGATGACAGAAAGATTTTTAAGAAGCCTGTCATTTTCTTTTGCGATTTCAAGTGCAAAATTTACTTCTGAATAACCGTAAAACGATTTTAAATCTTTTTGCGCTTCAATTTGAGCAAGGCGAACAGATTCATCGTTCTTTTTTATAAGGCTTTTATAAATTTCAGCGGCTTTTTCTTTGTGAAGAACTGCAATTGCATACCATTTTTTTTCGGATTTGTTGTAAAAATATTCTGCAATATCAACACCGATAATATTTTCAACATCTACTTGACTTGTAATATTCTGCTGAAGATTACCGTTAGAAGAAACAACAACTTTTCCCTGAGAAATTGCCTGTTCCATCTTTTTTGATGCAGTAGTTTTAGATTTTACAGTCTGTCCGAAAATTGCAGATAAATTTCTTACAGCATCAAGTTCTGCGACTTCACGAGTTTCACCTGAACCTACTCCATTAAAATAAGTTTCCATCGGATAGACATTTGACGGAACGGAAAGCCAATCCGGAACTCTTGGTTTTGCTGCAAAAATTATCGCTGCGGAAAAAACAATCAGCACTGCCGAAATATATTTTTTCATAAACACCTTCAAATTTAGAATTTTACTGCCGCTCTTTTAATGTATTTCTTGATATCATTATTCTGATCTGACCAGATAATTTTATTTGTTTCAAGATCGATTAACTGCATGTCAACTTGATAAGTTCTTACCTGTTCCCTGTCAACTGTATCTACGATTGTAGTAACGCTGCCTTGAAGCATGAAATCTGCGGCAAGCTCA
Source organism: Treponema sp. (assembly GCA_016293005.1). GTDB lineage: Bacteria > Spirochaetota > Spirochaetia > Treponematales > Treponemataceae > Treponema_D. The sequence goes on along the minus strand of JAEDFA010000011.1, from coordinate 21,838 downwards.
TTTCCAATTGATTTTGCAGTTTCGTAAGCATTTTCTGCCTGATCGTATTTTTCTGCACGGAGTTCTTCACGCTGATTTGCATCCGCAACAAATTCTAAAGTTCCGTCGTTAATGATTGCATTCTGGAAACGCTTTGACAAAATTGAAGTATCGATTCTTTCTATACTTTTGTTTTTGATTGTTCCGATGATGACAACCGGTGCACGACCATTTTTCTTTTCAAATTCTGAAACGCGTTTTGACTTAATGCAGGAATCAATCAAAGTTGTACAAACCTGATTAACATCGTTGTCATTCCAGTAACCGCTCAAATCTTTTACGCTTTCGTCTGCAGAATAGCGTTTTACAGTTGTTGATGCGCAGGAAACCATAAGCAATGCCGAAGCAATCAATACACTTTTCAATAAACTTTTACACTTCATAAATCATTCCTCGATTTAAATAATATACTCTCCACAAATGCAGAAAGAAATTATAGAAACCTCTAAAAATCTAATTTTAGAGATAACTTAATAAAAGCACAATAAATTATAGCAAATTATCTTATACATGACGATACTACCAAAGCAGGTTTTCCTGCACTTACTTCTGTGCAGAATGGTTCTTCAAAAACAGTTCCGTCTGTAAAACGATAAATTACTTTCCCAGAATATATGCCCGCAGGAACTGTAAAACCAGCCGCATTTGCAGTTTCTGGGAAAAATTCTCCCTGACGAATATCCGGAGTTTCCGTTAAATCGACAGCAAGAAGCCCGGCTTTTGTAGATTCACACAAAGCGTCAAAAGCAAGAAGCGCAAGCGATGAAGCAATACTGTTTGAAGCAACTTGTTTAAATGTCACATAACTTGCATTTATACTTGCAATCCCTGCAACGACAGCGGTAATTTTTTTTGCCATACTGCGTGCCATACTTGCATTGTATTCTTTATAAGCCCGAAGCTTTACAGATTTTTCCAAATCAGTGTTGAAATTTTCTATAAGAGAGGCCTTTTTTGTTCCAACATTATTCAAAACAACTTCAATTCCGGCGACAGTAGATGTTTTATTATAAACAGGATATACGAATTTAAACTGAAGAGGAAGAACCTTACATCGTGAATTTCCAGTTGGTATAAAGAAGAAAGTTGACTTTGACGGAAAATATAATTCACCTGGAGTCTGCTTTCCGATTAAACCTGCAAGAGCAAGAATATCGATACGACCTTTATCCTGAGGAATTCTTGACGCAGAATCATCAAAATCCTTTATAAGCGATTTTAAAACCATTGTATCTGAATCAATCTGACTTTTATCCCCATCAGCCTGACGCAGAATTAAACTCAAATAACGCGCTAAAGCAGATTCTTTGTAAACATCTTGCAATCCCGGCTTTTTAGGTCCAGAATTTGTGAAAACCGAAGAATCAATATTGTAAGAATTCAAAGTTTTTTTACTGTCTTTAAGCCCTGAATCTGCAGAAGGATCAATTTCTCCTACTTTAACTTCACCATAAAGACGCCTGTATTCAGGAAGTTTTACATCTGAAAGCCGCGAAAGCTGGTTTACCGCGTTAGTTAAATCTCCCATTTTATAATAACACAGAGAATTCATCGTGTTTACCAAAAGAGATTCGTAAACATTTCCGCTGTATTCTTTTGCATTTTCATTACCGACTGCGGCTGCAAAAGTTTTTGTAATGCTTTTTGTAACAGCTTCAAACATCTGCTCGTCAATTGTTTCAAAACATTCACTTGCTGTTTCATAATCTCCAAGAAGAAAATTCAACATTGCAATATCAAGATTATCCCTGATATTTGCTTTTCGTTTTGTCTTATAAGAAAGCATTCCAAGACAAGTTTTATAATCCCTTGAATTGTACGCATCGATATAACGGTCTTCATTGTATTTTATTTTTTTAACTTTAGAAGAAGCAGCCGTGTTTTCAATTTTTGCAGATGAACAGGATACCAACACAATAGAAACTATCAGCGTTCCAATAAATGTAACATATTTCTTCATATTTGTAAGAATACTCTCCAAATTACGCAAGTCAAAATTTTCATCTTGACTTTAAATGTTTTAAAGAAAATCTGCAACGCAGACTTTTGCAAAATTTTATCGGTAATTCTATCGTAATAGAAAAAACTAAAAAAAAACTAAAACCGATTTTTTATAAAACAGTAATTTTTAACTCCCAGATATTAAATTTTACAACGCAAACTTTCAAATAAAACTTAATGCTATTTGAGATAAAATTTTTATTACATCGTCTTTTTATCGTAAGTTCAGTATAATCATTTGTCAAGATTTTTTTTATTTAAAACAGCTAAAACAGTACACAATTTGTAATGATGTATATTTTTTTATAACAAAATTCATTTTTTTTTATTTCTACCATCATTTCCGATGCGTTTTTTCTTTTTTCATAAAAATTTTCTATTTTTTATAAAAAAAGCGAAATTCTATGCTATATTAATTCTTATGAAAAATATAATTTTCAAGACAATTTCAGAACATTTAAACGAAAATTCAGTGTTTATTTTTCCGACACAAATGGCAGCAGATTTATGGGCCGATAAAATCATCACTGAATCAGAAGTCAGCGCAGTTTCAATGGAGCGTTTTGTTCCATGGGATATTTTTAAAAGCGAATCAATACGCTCAACAAAACAGAATAAAACCGCAATTCCGTCCCAGTTAAGAAAATTTTTTGCCTGCCAGATAATTGCAGAAAATAAAAAATCACCTTTTTTAAAAAATCTCATCAACCCCGAATATGCATCCCTTTCAGACGGATTTTCAAACTGGATTTCATCTATTCTTCCTGCGCTTTCAACATGGAAAAAATATTTTTCAGAAAAAAATTTAACACCAGACGATGAAGATTCGGATCTTCTTGAAATTTACGACAGATACAATCAATTCCTTGAAAAAAACAATCTTTTTGATCCTGCGTGGGAATTTCCGCCATTTAAATCTTACGGATTCCACTACTACATTTTCTTCCCGGAAATTCTTTCTGACTATTTTGAATACGAAAACATTTTAAAATCTTCTCCAGATATCACGATGATAAATTTATGCGATGTTCCAAAAGAATTTATTCCTGAACAATCAGAAGGAATTTTCTTCAAAAATGCAAGAACTGAAGTCAAAAACATCGCCTTGTACCTAAAAAAAATTCATTCAGAACAAAACATTCCATGGAATCAGATTGCAATAAATGTTCCTGACATCGAAACTTACGCACCTTTCATCGAACAGGATCTTTCGCTTTTTCAAATTCCGTTTGTCACAAAAAATTCTACATCACTGTCTTCAACTTGTGCCGGAAACATTTTTTTTCAAATAAACGACTGTGTCCAGAACAATTTTTCATTCGATTCAATTCGAAATCTTCTATTAAATACAACTCTTCCGTGGATTAACGAAGATTTAAATCTGGAATTAATCAATTTTGGTAAAGAAAATAACTGTATCTGTTCTTTTAAAAACGAAGAAAAAATTTTTGACCCTTGGGAAGAATCTTTTAAAACAAAGTCGCAGAACGAAAGACTTTCAAATTTTTACAACAGCCTAAAAAAAATTCTTTCAGCACTCGTAAATTCAAAAACTTTCAGCGAAATAAACAGGCATTATTTTGAATTCAAGACAAAATATTTTTCAAAAGATTTTCTACCTGCAACAGATAGAATTTTAAGCCGCGCGCTCACGGTTCTTTCAAAATTAATCGATCTCGAAAACAAATTTCCGGAAGCAAAAGTTCCAAAACCTTATGACTTTTTTCTCGACGAACTTACAGGCGAAAAATATCTTGCCCAGCAAAAAACTGAAGGCGTTCAAATTCTTCCATATAGAATGGCAGCCACAGCACCTTTTAAATTACAAATTGTCGTAGATTCAAGTCAGACATCACTTTCCGTGACTTTCAAAAAACTAAATTTTTTACGCAGCGACAAACTCAAAAAACTCTTTGGTGAAAATTACGAAGACACAGATGTTTCAGAAATTTTTGTTCAGCTTTACAAAATAAATTCAGACATTCCGTGCGTTTTTACAGGCGCAGAAAAAACTTTTTCAGGATTTTCGCAGATTTCAAGTTATCTTTCAGAAAAACGCATAAAAACTCTTTACTTCTCACCGGAACTCGAAAAATTAGATTCGTACAGCAAAGAAAAGTCCTGGTTCCGCATCGATGAAAAATCATTATCCTCTACTGATAAAAATTTCCCGGATAAAATTTCTGTAATTCAAAAAAACGCTTTCGAAAACTGGAAAAATTTAAATCTTATTTCAAAAGAAACTGAAGTGCAGGAATCCTTAAAAGAAAAGATTCGCGAAAAAATCAAAGAATCTCTCTGCACAAATCCCGATTCTCCGTTTCCAGGAAAATACAGGCTTTCTGTAACACAACTTCAGAATTATTTTGACTGTCCTCGAAAATGGTTCAATCAGTATATTTTAAATTTAAAAGAACAGGACAACGAAGCCGAATTTTTAAGTCCGTTTTCAATCGGGAACATATATCACAAAATTTTTGAACTCTACGGAAAAACATTAAAAGCAAAAAACCGCCAGATTCTTCTCGACGAAAACGAAAACCTTTTTCCAGAAGACATCGAAGTCATAAAATCGTCCGTAAAAAAAGCAATCGAAAGCGCAAGAGAAAGTGTACTTTCAAAAGAATGGATTTCTGCAGCAGAATTTTCAATTTTTACAACAATGAAAGATTCCATAACAGAATTCTCGCGGCTTTTCAACGGAATGCAATTTTACGGAAACGAAATCAAACTGAATAAAGATTTTCCCGGAAAAAATTATTTTCTAACCGGAAATGTCGACTGTGTTCTTTTCGACCAGAAATTAAACGAATATTTTCTTATCGATTTTAAAACTTCAGGCATTTCACAAGACCACAAACTTTATTCAGACGATGTAACGCTGACGGAACTGTTAGACGACCAGGAAGATGAACCTTACAATTTAACAGAAAAAATTTCTTCAGTTTACGAAGAAGCGCTTGAAGAGGCTGAAAAACCTTCTTTTAAACAAACTCCGTGCATTCTGAATGAAATCCCGAATTTTCAAATGGCATCATATATTCATCTTCTTGAAAATTCCAGCAAAATCACAGTTCACAACGCAGCATTTTATTCCATAACAAAAAAAACTCTGACTCCAGTTTTTGGGAAAGAAATTTTCCGAAAAAATCTTCTGCAATGCTCTAAAAAAACAAAAAGTGTGTGCGCAGAAAATTATAAACCGACAATGAAATTTTTCTATCAATGCCTCGACGAATTTGCAAAAAACATTTCAAAAGGCGAAATCACAATTTCTGATGAAAAACAGAATTTTGACATCTGTTATCCGTGCGCTTTCAGGGCAATCTGCCGGCGCGTTTTCCAAATCGGAAGAAAAACTGACACGGAATAATAAATGAAAAAAAAACATTAAAAATTTCAGTTTTAAAATCAATTGACGAGAGGAAAAAATGGCAAGAAAATTTGACGATAACCAGAAAAATGCAATAAACTCAATAAAAAATTCTGTAGTAAGTGCCGGAGCCGGTTCAGGAAAAACGACTGTTCTTTCTGAAAGATTTCTAAATTTAATTCAGAATCACGGGGCGAGCGTTGACCAGATTTTAACTCTGACTTTTACAAAAAAAGCAACTGTCGAAATGTCCGATAGAATTTACAAAGTCCTCAAACAGAAATCTCCAGAACAAGCGGCAAAATTCAGCAAGGCGAACATAAAGACAATCGACAGTTACTGCGCAGGCATTGCAAAACTTTCTTCAAGGCACTTCGGAATCAGCCCGGATTTTGTTCAGGATAAAAATAAAATACACGATTTCGCCTACTCGCTTGCATTACAGACGATTCTTGAAAACCGTTCCCACAGTGCAATAAAATATTTAATAAGCACGAAAAATTACGACGATATCGCTTCACAGCTTTTTATGCCGGTTCTAAACAATTCAACAGTGATTTCGCCGCTTGATTTTGATTCAATGATTGAAAAACAACTCCAGGAATTTATTTCAGTCTGGAATAAAAATTCTAAAGAAATTAAAAAAGAATTTGAAAACGCATCAGAAAATATCGTAAGCTATGAAGAATCCCTCACAAAAGATATGCCGGTTACTTTCAAAAAAATCAAAAATAACTATCAGTCAGTCGGGGAATTTTTCACAGTTGAACTCACAAAAGAAAAAATTCTCTCAAAAAAACTTGAAGAAACAGAAGATTTCATAATGCTACTTTCTAAACTTGCAAAATTTCCTCTTCCTGGAAACCTGAAAGGTCTTGAAACCTACAAAAACTCTGTTCTTAAATTCAGGGAAACATACGAACTTCTCGTTTCAGTTTACAATTACGCGTACTATTTCGACATTGTGCAGGATTATTTTTCACTCGCAAAAGATTTTCAACAGAAAATAACAGATTTCAAGCGGACAGCAGGCATTCTCACTTTTGCCGACATTTCAGACCTTGCGCTCAAAACCTTAATAGAATTTCCAGAAATAAGGCAAATTGAAAAAGAAAAATACAAATTCATAATGATTGATGAATTTCAGGACAACAACGAAATGCAGAAGTCGATGCTTTTCCTTCTTGCAGAAAATCTTTCAAGAACAGAAAAATCCGTTCCAAAGGCGGCCGAATTGTGCCCGGAAAAACTTTTCTTCGTTGGCGATGAAAAACAGAGCATTTATAAATTCCGCGGGGCTGATGTTTCAGTTTTCAGAAAACTTTCAGGCGAATTTCCAGACGGAAACTTAAATATGTCTACAAATTATCGCTCGCACCCGGCATTAATTTCAATGTTCAACACATTTTTTGGCGGATTTAATTATCCTTCTTATCCACAAGAAAACAAAGAAAATTCTTCACATTCAATTTTCTTCAGCGAAAACAATCCAGACGCTTCCAGCTGCCCAGATTATGAAGCGGTTTACAAAGAAGTTACGATTTCAAATTCTGCAAAAGAAAAAATCTCAAAAACGAATCTAAAAGAGATTTATAAACCGCACACGCATTTTGCGCTTTACGACAAACAAACTGAAACTGACAGCCAGCACTACAGCAAAAACGACTGCGAAGCGGAATGGATTGCAGCAAAAATCGAAGAACTCCTTCAGACTCAAAAAAAGACCGTTCAAAAAACCGACAGTCTCGGAAACGAAATCGAAGAAAAAGTTTTGATTTCACCAAACGACATCGCAATTCTTCTGCGCGACACAAAAGAGCAGTTTTACTACGAGCGTTCTCTTTTGCGGCACGGGATTCCCTACACTTCATCAGCCGCAACAGGAATTTTTTCTGATGGCGTTGTAAATGACATTTTTTCATTCTTAAGAATCTGCGTTTATGAAAGCGACTCACTTTCTTATGCCCAAGTTCTTTCTTCACCGTTTGTAAATCTCTCCACAAAAGAAACAAATTCCGTTCTCTTTGAATCGCAGAAACCGTTTTCAGCCGAAGGAAAAAATCTTTCAGCCGAAAGCCGAAAGCGTTTTGAAAAAGCAAAAGAATTTTATTTTCAAATGAAAGAATTTTCAAAAGCAAACCCGATTTCAAAAACAATTTCAAAACTCTGGTATGAATCAGGCTATTATTTTGAAACTTTGTGGAATCAAAATGTTACAATGTACAATATTCACTACGATATGATTCTAACAATGGCGCTTCAAGCCGAACAGGAACAGAAAACTCTCGCGGGATTTATCGACGATGCCCGGAAATATTCAAAAGATACTGTAAAAATCGATGACCTTGATATTCCTGTCGAAGAATCAAACGGCGTTCAGATTATGACGGTTCACAAAAGCAAAGGCCTTGAATTTGAAGTTGTTTTCGTTGCGAACACATGCAAAGGAACTTCAAATAATCTTTCACAAGTTTATTTCGATTCAAATTTCGGTCTTTCAATTAATACACCGATTTTTCCAAAATTCGAAGCAAAAACAAAGCAGAATTATTTTTACAAAATTGCAAAAGAATTAAACGAAAAAATGCAAAGCGCAGAACTACGCCGCGTTGTATATGTTGCACTCACAAGGGCAAAAACAGAACTTTTCATCACTAATCCAAAATACGAAACTCCGAAAGATTTTTTACAAGCGAACAAATTTTTACCTGGACAAGAATCAAATCCGTCGTCGTTTTTTGATGTTCTTGAACCGATTTACAATCAATTTGCGTCAAGAGAAGATGAGAATCAAAATGAACTAATTCCGTTTGATGTTGAAATTATCGAACCGATTCCAAGAAATGCTTTGTCAAAAACTCAAAAGCGGCTAAACAATTATACATCAAAAAGAAACCTTCTTCTTTACATTCAAAAAGAAAAACTCTATGAAAATGTAGAAATTTACCAAACGGAATATCCGGAGCCGATTTACACAAATCCAAGTCACCTTTCTAAAGACGACGATGAGATTTTTTCAAATTTTAAAATTGTTGAAAACGCTCCATATCAGAGAATCAATCAGATTGTCCTTGAGTCAGTGCCGTCGCAAATAGAAAATGTCCAAAACGAGTCAGAAGCAGAACCAGCATTCAGTTTCGCAAATTTTGGAACAATCGCACACGCCTATCTTGAAAGCGTAATTTCTGGAAAAAAACCGGAAGAACATTATTCCGTGAAAGAATTTATAGGTCTTGAAAACAAAACCGAAAAAATTCAAGAAATCAAAAAAATCTGTGAAGAAATGAAAAACGCTTTTGAAAATTCAGATTTAGGAAAACGCGCAAAAAATTCAACAAAGCATTTTGCAGAATTGAGTTTCCGTTCAAAACTTTCTTCAAAAATCGTAAAAGGAGTCGTCGATCTTATTTTTGAAGATTCAGACGGAACTTTTACAGTCGTTGACTACAAAACAAATCAAACGGTTGTTCCGGAAATTTATTATGCCCAGCTTAAATGCTACAAAGATGCCGTTTGTCAGATTTTCGGGAAAAGCAAAAACGAAGTAAAATGCGTTCTGTATTATTTGCGCTATGCAAAAGCCGTCGACATTACGGAAGAATGTGATAAAATAAACCTCAAAGAATTTTAAATTCCTCCAAAGGAAATTGGCGGTCGTTTTCAAAATAACTGATGACTTCATTAAATTCTTCAGTTTTTGTCCAGCGTTCAAGTTCAAAAATTCTAAGAATCGGGCTTTTTCCTGAAAGTTTTGCAAAAACTTCATTTGATTTTGAATGCTGATGAATAACTTCCGCCTGTTCGAAAATCAAATCTTCATTGATGACATTCCTGATTTTATCTGTAATTCCTGCGTATTTTAAAAGAACTTGTTTTACCGGCTCAGAAGATTTACAGTAAATTGCGGCAACTCGATCAGCAGAAAATTCGATGCAATTTTTCCAATACGAAAACGGATAATACAAAACAGAACCAACAAGTCCAAGTCCGAGTTTTGTAATCGCATCGGCAATTGTCTGATAATAATAATGATTTAAAAAAATGTGTCCGCAGCAGTGAGCAAGTTCCGTTTCAATTTCGTCAAGAGAAAGCATTTCAATGAGTGCGGAAGTCAAAATTATATTCGGTGTTTCAATTCCGTTTACAGTCGACTTTGGAATCACATTCATTTCAAGATAAATTTTAGGCACAGGAATTTTCAAGAATTCAGCAATCTTTTCAAGTCTCGAATAAATTTCTGGCAACTGTTCGTTTGAAATTTTAATTCTATTTGCAAGATTATCAATCAGAATAAAATTTTCAGTCAGAATTCCGACAGTTTTTTGAATTATATTTTTCGGAATTGCACGCAAAGCCTTTGAAGCATTTTTTTCCGAATCGTGAATTAAAAGAAGTTCAGTCGGATGAAAAAGCGGTTTCTTAACTTTTTTGACTTTAACCTTTTTTTCACGATGCTTTTTTGGAAGCCGAATTCTTGCATTTTTTCTTGAACGAATATGAAGCCGTTTTTTTGTCGTCATATTATTTTTGAATTATTACGAAACTTTTTTCAGGCACAGAAGAAACCGAAACAGATTTTCCGACAGAATAAGTTCCGTCTTTCTCATTAATCTGAATGATTTTTCCAGAATCTGAAACTGAAACCGGTTCGCTATTTGAATTAAAATAAACGGTGAATTTTCCTGAAACATATTTTACAACATTCGGAGAAATTATCTGTGCAGAAGCATTTTCATTTGCACCGAATTCAGTTTTATTTGCTTTTCTAAACGAAATCAACGCTTTGTAAGTGTTGTAAACATCGCTGAATTTTTCTTTCATGGAAATATCAATCTGATTTACGATATCTGGAGCCATATAACTGTTTGCATTTCCACGCTTTGTACGCATAAATTCCTGACCACCATTGATAAACGGCGTTCCTTGAGCAAGAAAAATTAAAGCAGCGGCAAGTTTTTCTTCTTTTTTAATATTTTCAAGCTGACTTTCTGAAAGAAGTGAAAAAATATCTTCATTTAAATTTTTATTTAATTCAGTAATTGCAAGTTTGTCAAAAAGCGTATGATTGTCGTGACATTCAGCATAATTTATTCCACGCCCGATTTTTTTTGTAAAACCACCACGCCCGCGGACAGAACCTTGAAGTCCACTTATAATGTGCATAATTCTAGACGAATTTCCCTGAACAAATCCGCCTTCAAGCGCATTAAACACTCCTCCTTTTATTGCATCGCGAAAATCATCGTTAAAACAGCCGACTCCATTCACAGATTCGTCTTCAACGATTAAATCTACAGTTGATTTTGAAACGCCGGATTTTACTTTTGATTTTCCGCCCGTCCAAGGTTCGCCGTAAATCATTACATTTGAATCGATTTTTGAACATTCTGCGTAAATTTCTTTCATCGTGTCGCGTTCATGAAGCCCCATCAAATCAAAACGAAAACCGTTAATATGATAATCAAGCATCCAGTGCTTTACAGAATCGACTACAAATTTGCGAACCATTTTATGTTCAGTTGCAACTTCACTTCCGCAGCCAGACCCGTTTGAATAAGTTCCGTCGGGATTCAATCTGTAAAAATACCCGGGAACAGTTAAATCGTAAAGGGATGCATCACCTGTTCCGCTTGTGTGATTGTAAACAACATCCATAATGACTGAAATTCCGTTTTCGTGAAGTTTTCCAATCATATAGCGCATTTCTTTAACAGCCTGACTTCCGTCTTTAAATCCGTCCTGAACATAACGCGTTTCAGGTACATTATAATTAAAAGGATTGTAACCCCAATTATACATTTTGTTAGACGCTTTTTCGGCATATTCAAACGACGGCAGAATCTGAACATGAGTTACACCTAAATCTTTTAAATGAGAAATAATTTTTTCACCGTCACCAATTTGAGTGAATTTTCCAAGAGAATCAGAAACTTCAACTCGCGACCAGTCCCGAATATGCATTTCGTAGATTACGGCATCAGTGTAAGATTTTGAAGTTTTTCCATTTTCACCGAAAGGATTGTAATAACCGTCTTTTGTTCCCCATTCAGTGTCAAATTTTAAATTTTCCGGAATTGCAGACTTATCTTTGTTTATGTCAACAATCTGACTTGCCTGAGAATCAACGCTAGCCGCTTTTCCCCAAATATCGCAGACACGGCTTTTTTTGCCAGGATTTGCAATTTCGTATTGATAATAAGAAAAACCTTCTGTGTTTGCCTCTAAAATCCAAACTCCCGGATTTTCTGAATCTTTTTTCATTTTTAAAGATTTTGCAGGTTTTGAAAGATTTTCTACATCTTTAAAAAGAAGAACTTTTACACTTTTTGCAAGCGGCGCCCAGCACTTAAAAACCGCAGCAGAATCCGTAAGCGAAAGCCCTAAATCGCCTGAACCATAATAAAAATCTTTATCAATATCAACCGAAGATTTTGCCACTAAAATTGAACTCATAAGCAGCATTCCCATAAAAAATGCAAAAAATTTAAATTTCATCAGAACATCCTTAAAAATAATTTCCTTTTATTATATACGGAATTTTAAAAATATTCTAAAAATTTTAATTTTTTTAAGAAAATAATATAATTTTATGATAAAATGGTTTTATGAACGATGAAAAAGAAATACAAGAATTTTTATCTAAACCGCCATATTTCCAGATGCTTTCTGTCCTTACCTCAATTCAAGAAAATATTCCAGAAAACGCTAATGAAAGCCTTTTAAAAATAAAAAAAAGCCTCCAAGAAGCTATCTGCGATTACAATTCAGTTTTAGACAAAATACAAAAACAATTGATTTTTGATTCTGACATTTACAATCTTGTTTTTTTACTCGAACATCTTTCAGACAAGTCAATCCAGACAATTATTGCATCATTAGACGATTTTTCAAATTCGCTTGCACAAAAAGATTTTTCATCGCTTTCAAAAACAGAAAAAGCAATGTTCATAACGGCAATCAACATTCTAAAAACCATCAACTATTTCTGTTTTCCAATAAAAAATCAAAATTTCAAAAATCTCATACTCGATATAATCGCTTCAACAATTTCACTTTTTCCAGACAACAAGATTTTCTTCGAGAATATGCAGAACAAACTATCCGATTCAGAAAAAGATAAAGGTAACACTGAATCAATAGAATTCGCACTTTCATTTTATGAAAAACTAAACAAAGTCGAACAATATTTTTTCACGGATTCAGTTTTACCTTCATATATCGATAACCTTTTTTTTGTTCCAGAAGAAATACTTGAAAATCTCAGTGAAACAGAACGCGAACAACAAAAGATAAAAGCAATCGCCGCAGAACAGCTGGAATATAACATTTTGAAATTTAAATATTTACAAAGCCGTTAATTTTGCCTGATTTCTTTTTTTCCTGTCAGTGCAAAAATTACCCATTCTGCAATATTTGTCGCGTGATCACCGATTCTTTCAAGATATTTTGCAATCAAAAAGTAATCTAAAAGCTGCTCGCCTTCTTCAGTCTTTTTGATTTTTTCTATTAAATCACTTTTTATCGAATGATAGAGTTCATCGATTTTATCATCGCTTACAATTACATTTTTCGCTTTGTCGTAATCTTTTTCCACAAACGAAATAACACAATCGTGAATCATATTAATGATTTCTGTTGACATATCAGAAATTTCGCTCATCTTGTTGTATGTAAAATCAGGAAGCTGCAAAACTAAATCTGCAATAGCTGCCGCATGATCACCAATCCTTTCCATGTCTGTAATCATTTTAAGGGCTGCAGTAATCGTTCTTAAATCTCCTGCCATCGGCTGCTGCTGAAGCAAAAGTTTCATACACTGATTTTCGATTTCCCTTTCCATATCATTAATGGCATAATCATTTAATCTAACAGCTTTTGCAGATTCAATATCGCGTCCCATAAGAGAAATTACGGAACTTTCTATTGCAAGCTCAATCATTTTTCCCATCTGACTGATTGAACTGTTCAATTTTTTTAATTCTTCTTCATATTTATCACGCATATCAACCAAACCTTCCTGTAATGTAATCTTCCGTTTTTTTGTTTTTTGGAAGACTGAATATTTCTTCTGTTTTTCCCGTTTCGATTATTTCACCCAAAAGAAAGAAAACAGTTCTATCACTTATTCTGACTGCCTGCTGCATATTGTGAGTTACAATTACAATCGTATATTTTTCTTTTAATTCCATAACGCAGTCTTCGATTTTACTCGTAGAAATCGGGTCCAAAGCACTCGTCGGTTCATCCATCAATAGAACATCAGGCTGAACTGCAAGTGCACGGGCAATACAAAGACGCTGCTGCTGACCACCGCTCAATGCCAAAGCCGATTTTTTTAAATTATCCTTACATTCATCCCAAATTGAAGCATTTTTCAGGGAAGTTTCAACAATTTCATCTAAATCTGACTTTTTCCTGATTCCGTGAGTTCTAGGACCAAAAGCGATATTGTCGTAAATACTCATCGGAAACGGATTCGGCTTCTGGAAAACCATTCCGACTTTTTTTCTGAGGCTGTTTACATCCATTTTTCCGTAAATATCTTCATCGTCTAAAGTGATTGTCCCGGTAATTTTACAGCCTTCAACCATATCGTTCATTCGATTCAGGCTTTTTAAAAGAGTAGATTTTCCGCAACCACTCGGCCCGATAAATGCCGTAATCTGATTTTTATAAATTTCAAGGTTAATATTTTTCAACGCCTGAAAATTCCCATAGAATAAATCCATCTGTTCAATTTTAATTTTTGTCTGCAAATCTTCCATAAAATTGCCCTCACAAAACTGTATTTTTTCGCATCAAGAATGACGAACTTTTTTCGCAATTAATCCCGCAAGAGCATTAATTCCTACAACCATTATCAAAAGAACAACCGCAGTCGCAAAAGCCTGATTCGTGTGAAGTCCTTCTGAACTCAAAACATACATGTGAATTGCAAGCGTTCTTCCAGAACCGAAAACATTTGCCGGAATCTGCGCAACTGTTCCCGCCGTGTAAATTAATGCAGCCGTTTCTCCAACAACTCGACCGATTGCAAGAATGATTCCGCTCAAAATTCCTGAAACAGCACTCGGAAGAACAATTCTGAAAACTGTACGCAACTTTCCTGCTCCAAGCCCGAAACTTCCTTCACGGTAAGAATCTGGAACTGCAAGAAGAGCCTCTTCAGTTGTCCGCATAATCGTAGGCAGAATCATAATCGCAACAGTAAAACTTCCGGCGAGAATCGAATAACCCCACTTAAAAAATCCAACGAACAAAAGCATTCCGAAAAGTCCGTATATAATAGAAGGAATTCCAGTTAATGTTTCAGTTGTCATCCGAACTACTTTCACGAATTTATTGTCTTTCTTTGCGTATTCAACAAGATAAATCGCAGAACCTACTCCAAGCGGAACAGAAACAAGGAGTGCAAGAAGCGTAATTAAAATCGTGTTCACAAGCGCCGGAATTACAGAACAGTTTTCCGAAGTATATTTAAGTGAAAACAATGAAGAATTCAAATACGGAACGCCTTTTATGCAGATATAACCAAGCATAAAAACCAAAACCGAAATCGTAATAATTCCGCAGAAATAAACGACTCCACGCAAAATCAAATCTTTCCTGAAAACTTTCATTCTACACTCCTACACCGCGTTTTTTAATCAGATTAAACAGGAGATTTATCAAAAGGATAAACACGAACAAAACTACACCGGTTGCAATTAATGCTTCACGGTGTAAATCAGTTGCATAACCCATTTCAATTACAATGTTGGCCGTAAGAGTTCTCACGCCCTTCAAAATGCTGTCTGGAAGTCTTGCCTGATTTCCTGCGACCATGATTACAGCCATAGTTTCTCCGATTGCACGACCGATTCCTAAAATTATTCCAGCCATAATTCCAGATTTTGCAGCCGGAACAACAGTCCTGAAAACGCTTAATTCGTGAGTTTCTCCTAAAGCGCGGGCACCTTCGTAGTAACTCTGCGGAACAGAATCAAGTGCCGTCTCTGAAACTGAAATAATCGTCGGTAAAATCATAATTCCCAACAGAATCGAAGCAGTCAGAATTGAACTTCCGTTTCCGCCAAAAGCATTACGAACAAACGGAACGATTACCATAAGTCCGAAAAATCCGTAAACTACGCTCGGAATTCCAGCCAGAAGATCAATTGCAATTTTCAAGTATTTTTTTAATTTTTTTGAACAGAATTTTGAAAGGAAAATTGCCGTCATAAGCCCAATCGGCACACCGAAAATAATTGCTCCAGCAGTAACATAAAGGCTTCCAACAATCATAGGAAAAATCCCAAACTGCTCGTTTCCTGGCTTCCAAGTCTTTCCAAAAAGAAAATCAAGCCACCCGATTTTGTGCATGGCAGGAATTCCATTTGCAAACAGAAACAGGCAAATCAAGAGAACCGCAAGAATGCTGAATGCCGCCGCAAAAAGAAAGACAATTTCCCAAGTTTTTTCTTTAAATTTTGTGTTCATGTTTTTTCCCGTCAGCCGAAAATTTAAAGCCTCCCTCAACTTTCCGACTTTACATATACAAATTAATAAAAATATGTAAAGCATTCTGTAAGAAAATGTTAAATATAAGTTAAATTCGGCGGCGGAATAAAGATGACAAGAATAAAAATGAAATGAGAAACTGTCTAAAAAGTATCGTCATCCTTGAATAATCAAATGTATTCTAAAATAAATCTAGAAATAACAGCAGGATTTAAACTTTTTAGACAGATTTCAATTGTGAATGTGCCCTTTATTTTGAAAAAGTTAAAACAGATTTGTCGATTGATTTTTCAAATGAAAGAAGATTATCTTTTAACGAAAATTTATCGGCATTTGAAAGAATATCGATAAACAATTCTTCAAACGCCATTGCTTCTGGACTGCCGAGCATTCTTGTTGTTGCAAAACCGTTTTCCGGCGAATAAATTTTTCCATCTTTAAAAGAAACATTTCCGAAAAATCTGTTAACGCCCGAAGTTCCTGAAAAAGAAAAAACACAAGGCTGTTCTGTGAATTTAATTTCAAGGTCAGAAACGACAATCTCCTGTGCAACAGAACCTTTAAAAAGCGAAGAAATTTTCCAGCTTCCAGTGATGTCAGGCATAAAATGAATTTCTGATTTTGATGCTGGATTTTTAAAAATTAAAATTCCGTCTTTCACTTCAATTTTTTGTGCATCTGTAATTAACGAAAGGAAAAGATTTTCAAATTCCTGAAGATGTTCTTCGCCTGCCATCAAAGTTTTCAAAAATCTTTCTTTTTCTGAAGTAATTTTTCCTTTTTCAATCTGCATTTCTCCAGAAAATCTGTTGATTCCAGCGTTTCCAGAAACCTTGTAAATATTTTTTTCTGTTTGTGAAATTTCTAAAGTTGAATTAAAAATCTGAATTTGACTTCCGTCTACAACAACTTTGGATGTAATCCACGAACCCTGAACATCTTGAGAACTCTTTCCCTTACAACTGAAAAACATCATCACTCCTAAAATCAAAAAAACAATCTTTTTCATACTTACCTCTGAATTTCTCTGAATATGTACTTTTATAAATCCGCATAAAATATAATGCCCCTATTCTATCAAAAGTTACTTGATAACACAATATTTTTGTGTATCATTTTCAAGGCTTCCGCATTATAAAATATTTCATGTTAAAAATAAGTTCCAGTAGCAAAAAATTACGATAAAAAAATTCAAGGTTGCAATCTGACGGATATTTTATCTCTCGGCAGGAGTCCGCTTTGAAGTACAGGTTAGGCGATTATTTATATTCGACCATTAATATATTCTTGCATTAAAAAATTGTTGACCTTTGTCTGCCAGCCTTTCCCAAATGTTTTGAAATGTTCAACCAGGACTTTATTAAAACGTATTGAAACTTGTTCCCGAACAGGTTTATAATATTCTGGATGAATAGGTTTAAAACCTTCGAGACTGTTTATTTCTGGAATTTCTGACAAATCAATTTCATTGTCTGGAATTGCATTTGTCTCATTAATTTCCATAACTTCCTGTAAATTGTCCATAATAAAGCCTCCTTTCATTTGATGTTGCATAGCGTGCTGAAATAATTCTTCTTTTACCATTTTTAGGTGTATAAACCGTTACAACGATAAGCTGATTTTTTATTCGTCCAAGTACGATAAATCTGTCTTCTTCCACAGTTGAATTGATTTCATCGTATTTTTCAATTGCAAATGGATCTTTAAAAACTTCTTCCGCTGTTTCAAAAGTTAAGTCATCATGTTTTTTTATATTAGAAGCAGCTTTTTTATCGTCCCATTCGAATTCTTTCATATCTAAATTGTATTTCTTTTTTGTATCTTTTGTCAAGTTTTTTTATTTTTACACAAAAACAACTTTCAATAAGTTCAAATTACTGAAAGTTGCTTTTATAAAACATCAGAATAATATTTTATTAGTCTTTGCTGGTATAGATAGTATTTATTATTTCATCTTTTTGTTGCGAAACAAGCATAAGCGAAGTTTCGCAACAAATTAACAATAAGCGAGATAATAGCCCATCTAAAATTGCGCTGTTGTTTTTACTTCTGCAATATATTAAATTACTAGAAAAGAATTTTAAAATTCTCTGACTTTTTAAAGGACGAAAATATGAAAAAAATCATTTCAATTTTACTGACAGCAGTTCTTTTAACAGGAACAGTTTTTGCAGAAAAAAAGTATTCTGGCGATATTCAGATTCTAGGCGGACTTAGTACTGACGATTATCAGATAAAAAAAGAAATCGCTGTTAATGCAGATTCGCTTTTATTCGATTTAAGCGTAGAATCCTGGCACTTATTTAAAATTAACAGCGTACTCGACGCAGGTTTTATTGCCGGAATCAACGCAGGAATCGGTGGCACAACACTTTTCAAAACAAATTCAATTTCAATTCCGAAAGATTCCCTTGGAATTTCTTGCCACATAAACGCAATCACAGGTCCTGCAATCGCTCTTTCAGTAAAAAATGTCGTTCGATTTAACATTGCAGCCGCTTTTAATCTAAGTTTTTTAAACCTCATAAGCCGCACAGAAAGCGATAAAACTGTTTATACTTACTGCGCGCCACTCGGATTTGCTCTCGAAGCACAGGCAAAATTCACGCTAGATAAAAAAATAAGCCCAATTGTCGGCTACAAACTCACCACAAATTTTGAAAATAATTTTTCTACATTTTCAGACGGAACAAATAAATCTTTCCCAGTCGATTCACTTGCAGTCGTAACGAATACAATTTTTGCAGGAATTTCATTCAACTGGTAACCTCAAGATTTTAAATCAAAAATGAATTTTCTAAGATATGTATATACAAACCGAATACAAGAATTATAAAAACGAACAGATAGAAGTTTTAAAATCGCTAAAAAAGTAAAAATCAATTTCAAGTAAAAATTTGATATTTTGGAAAATTGTTTAATTTTTCCCTTGAATTCAAAAATCATTCAAGGGAAATTAATTTTGAGTTTTGATTAATCTTCTTTTTGAAGGGACGGATTAAGTTTTGGATTTAAAATCCATGTTCGGACTGTATCGCGTTTTAAATTATACTGCTTGGCAAGTTTTTTATAACCATTTTCGCCTTTTTTATATTCACTGACAACTTTCAACTTAAAATCTAAATCAAATTTATGACGCATATTTTCTCCTGCTTAATAAGAAAGTCTGCAACGCAAACTTAAAAAAACTCTAAAAACTTCTGTTTATAGAGATAATTTAAAATCAAAACTGCATTATTTTGAACAGTTCTTACATTTAAAATTACAAAAGCATTATACAATAAACAACAAAAATCCTCAATACACCCCCATTATTTTATTGAAGTTAATTTACAAAAAATTAAACCAACGACAAAGAATACAGTTACAAACTCCTGCATTTCACCGTGATAATATTCAGTTTTAATTCAATTTTATGTTTATACTATAGAAGAAACCGAACCAAATTAAATGCACAAACTGCCGAATAAAAAATTTACAGAAATTTTACAAACAAATTATTGAAAAAAGTTTAAATCTAACTATAAATTTAAGTATGATTTTTTTATTGGAAGACGATGATTCTATCAGAAAATTAATCGATTATTCTCTCAAAAGCCAGAATTTTTCGTGTGAAGGATTTGATTTGCCTTCAAAATTCTGGAAAAAGCTTTCTGAAGAAAAGCCGGAATTAATTCTCCTTGATATAATGCTCCCGGAAGAAGACGGAATTTCAATATTAAAAAAACTGCGTAAAGACCCGGAAACTTCAGGAATTCCTGTAATAATGCTAACCGCAAAAGACACCGAATTCGATGTTGTGACAGGGCTTGATGCAGGTGCTGACGATTACATCACAAAACCGTTTGGAATGATGTCGCTCATTTCAAGAATAAAAGCCGTTCTTCGTCGCTATGAAAAATCAAAATCACAAGAAACTAAAATTCTTGCATTAAAGAACATAAAAGTAGACATAAATCAGCACACAGTTTTTAAAGATTCTGAACAAATTTTCCTTACTATAAAAGAATTTGATTTGTTAGTCAGATTAATTGAAAATCGTGGAAATGTTCTCACACGCGAGCAGCTTCTCGATTCAATCTGGAAAATCGATGCCGACATAGAATCAAGAACTGTCGATGTTCATGTGCGAACTTTAAGACAAAAACTCGGAGATGAAACATTAATCGAAACAGTCCGCGGTGTCGGTTATAAAGTGAATTAAATTCCCCTGCCCGCTTTGAATTAACTGAATCTTTTGGAAATTTCTAAAACTTCAGTTTTTAAAAATGAATTTGAAAATGCAATGGGAAAAAATATGAAAATAAAATCTTTAACATTCAGAATTTTTTCTGGAATATTTTTTGTTGGAACTGTCGTTTATTTCATCTGCTCGATTCTTTTCGTTTCAAATATGTACGATTATTTTGAAAAGCAGATTTTCAATGAACTTGAAAACGAAAGCCTGCTTCTTGAAGATTACGCTGAAAACCACGAATTTGAAAAACTCGAAAAAATCAAAACAAAAAACAGAATTACGCTCATAAGTCAGGACGGAACTGTTTTATTCGACAGTACAAAAAATTCTTTACTTATGGAAAATCACAGTAACCGCACAGAATTTCAAAAAGCTCTTCAAAACGGCACAGACACAACGGTTCGATATTCTTCAACGATGACAGAAAAAACGCTCTACTATGCCAAAGTTTTAAAAAATTCAGATATTTTAAGAATTTCATGCAACCAACACTCAGTTGCAATTTTAGTTTTAGGAATGATTCAGCCTGTCCTCATAATACTAATCCTTGCGATATTTTTCTCAGCAGTTTCAGCGAGTTTCATTTCAAAAAAAGTAATCGAACCGTTCAACAAAATTGACCTTGAAAATCCTGAACAAACTGAAGTTTACGACGAATTAAAACCTTTCACAAAACGCATCGCCGAAGAAAATTTTGAAAAAAAGCAGCGGGAAGAAATCAGACAGCAGTTCAGTGCAAATGTCAGCCATGAATTAAAAACCCCTCTTACAAGCATTTCAGGATTTGCAGAAATTCTTAAAAACGGCGGAACTGACGAAAAAACGACTGTAGATTTTGCAACGACAATTTACAACGAAAGCCAGAGGATGATTTCACTCGTAAACGATATAATTAAACTGAGCAAACTCGATGAAAAATCAATCTGTCAGGAAAAAGAAGAAATCAGCTTAAAAAAAATCACTGAAGAAATTTTCAATATTCTTTCAAGCACCGCAAAACAGAAAAATATTAAACTGAACCTCGAAGGCGATTCTGGAACAATTTTTGGCGTTCATTCAGTAATCTACGAAATGATTTATAATCTCGTTGATAACGCAATAAAATACAATAAAACTGACGGTTCGGTTGATGTTCAAATTGAAACAGAATACGCTGAATCAAACGGCAAAAAAGTTCCGAAAGAAGTTTTAATTTCCGTGAAAGATTCTGGTATCGGAATTCCCAAAGGCGAAACAGAACGAATTTTTGAACGATTTTACAGAGTTGATAAAAGCCGCTCAAAAGATTCAGGCGGAACTGGACTTGGACTTAGCATCGTAAAACACGGCGCAAAATACCACAACGCACAAGTTTATGTTTCATCAGAAGAAGGTAAAGGAAGCACTTTTTCTATAGTTTTTAATATTTAGAAAAAATTTTTATATTGTCACACGGATTGGATTTTGCTAACGCAAAATCTTAAAAAAATACCCTTATTTTAATGAGCACTTTGTCCTATAAATAATGATGAATAGACATTTTTTTATCAATGTCATTTTCATAAAATACATTTGCATCTCCTACTAGCACAAAATCCCGATTTATGATAGTATATTTGTTCAGTATGAAAACAAAATTGTGTTTGGACAGTTTAATTCTCAATAAAAGCGAAGCTGAACATACTGTTTTTATTTTTGAATTTTAAGGG
>JAEDFA010000010.1 GCA_016293005.1 Treponema sp. | reverse complement strand
GCTTTCCATTCGGCAAGATACTGGTCTGCTTTTCGTTTTATATAAACTTTCGTTCCTTCCATGCAAACATTTTACACTTTCATGAGTGACTTTACAAGCAAAAGTTACCAAAAAATGAGCGAGTTTACAAAGAATATTTACAAAAAAATGTGGGATTTTTAAATCTCTAAACTATTATTTAAAATGTACAAAATGGTAAAATTCCCCTAGAGAACTTGCGTAACCGTCAAAAAATCACCACTGCTCCTTTGCTCTTGCGGAAAAACTTGAAAAATGGAAGACATTTTGACCTTTGTATAGAATTCAGATGTTGCAAGTGTTCTTCTTATCTGTTATATTTTATCTAATTGAAATTAGTCGAATCATAATTAGATAAAATATAAATAGGGGAATAGTTATGTTCATAGGCAGAAAGGCTGAGCTTGCTGAACTTGAGAGGCGATATAATCAGAATGGATTTCAGTTTCCTGTTATTTACGGAAGAAGACGGGTTGGAAAAACGCGTTTAATTCAGGAATTTATTTCTGATAAAAAAAGCGTCTACTTCATGGCAGCACGCCAAACTTCTTCTGAGTTGTTGCAGGGGTTTTCCGAGACAATAAAAGAACAGTTTCCTGATGAAAGAACCAAATTTATAAAATCGTTTGAGAATTGGGAAAGCTTATTTTCGTATATAACTGAAGTTTCACGCAAAACTCGAATTGTTCTTGTAATTGATGAATATCCGTATCTTGCTGAAAGTGAGAAATCAATTTCATCGCTTCTTCAAAAATTTATAGACACTCAATGGCGTAATACGCAGCTTTATTTGATTTTATGTGGCTCGTCTATGAGTTTTATGGAAGAACAAGTTTTAGAATATGGAAGTCCTCTTTACGGAAGACGAACTGCACAACTTAAAATTCATCCGCTTTCGTATTACGAAAGTTTTGATTTTTTTCCTAACTGGAATTTTACAGAAAAATTCTATGCATACGGAATTTGTGGTGGGGTTCCATTGTATCTTGAAATTTTTTCCAGATATAAAAATCTCAAAGATGCAGTTTGCAGCGAATTTCTTTCTTTGAGCGGACATTTAGGCGAAGAGCCTGAGAATCTTATGAGTCAGGAACTGCGCGAACCAGCACTTTACAATGCAATCATTTCTTCTGTGGCTAACGGAAAAAGCAAGCAGAATGAAATAGCGTTGTCTGTGGGAGAACAAAGTAACAGGATAACTTCTTATTTGAAAAATTTGATTTCATTGGAAATCATAGAAAAAGCTTCCCCTGTTGAAAATGATAAGAAAAAAGTGATTTACAGAATCAAGGACAATCTTTTTAAATTTTATTTTAGGTTTATAACGGAATGTAAAAGTCTTGTTGCAATGGGAATGGGTGAAAAGGCTTACGACATTAAAATTCTGCCTTTTCTTGAAGATTATTTTGGACATATTTTTGAAGAAGTTTGCATGCAGTATTTGAAAAAAAGTATTGCTGAAGGAAAAATAAAAACGCTTTATACAGAATATGGAAGCTGGTGGGGAAATAATCCTGAGGAAAAAAAAGAAGAAGAAATTGATGTGGTTCTTGCTTCTAAAAATGACATTCTTGTTGGTGAATGTAAGTGGCAGGCTCAGAAAGTTGGAAGCGATGTTGTTGCACTTTTGAAAAAACGTGCTGAACTTATCCGTAACGGTAGAAATATTACTTATTATGTGTTTTCCAAATCTGGTTTCAAGAAAAACTTAGAGCCTTGTGAAAGCATAATTCTTGTGACTGCAAAAGATATGTCGTAAAACTTAGGCTTTTAGTTCTGTAATTGATAATTATAAAAAATTAAACAGAACATAATAAAAAGGGCTTCTGAAGTAACAAATGAAGCAATTATTCTGAACAAGGATTTTCAGTTTAAAGAACCTTTGACCGAAAACTGTACAGTTCTGCATCTTCGCACACTTTTTGACTCATCTTGTATTATTATTGAAGAAATTTGATTTCTGGGGTATAATTTAAGCATGGGTGTGGAAAAAAAATCTTTACTTGAAAAAGCAGAAGGCGTAAAGCAAACTGCAAAAAAAGTCGTTTCAAAATCAAAAAACAGTAAAATTAAGGAAACTTCTTCAACTGAAGTTACTTATGATGAAGACAGTATTCTTCATTTAGAAGGGCTTGAGCATATCAGGCTTAGACCCGGAATGTACATTGGTTCTCTTGGGGATGGTTCAAATGAAAACGACGGTATTTACATTCTTTTTAAAGAAGGCATAGATAACGCTGTCGATGAATTTTCACAAGGTTATGGTGACAGAATCGATGTTGAAATTAAAGACGGGCGTGTAAAAATCAGGGATTACGGTCGTGGGATTCCGCTTGGAAAACTTGAAGACTGTGTTTCAAATGTAAATACAGGTGCAAAATATAATAATTCTGTTTTTAAACAGGCAATCGGCATGAACGGAGTCGGTATAAAAGCTACAAATGCGCTTTCTTCGTATTTTAGGGCCGCTTCGATTCGTGACGGAAAAATGGCTGTCGTCGAGTTTGAGCGCGGAGTAAAAAAATCTTCTTCACTGACGAGTGCAAAACCTGGCGTTAAAAATGGAACTTATCTTGAATTCGTTCCAGATGCTCAGATGTTTGGAAAATATTCTTTTAATATTGAGATGATAGAAAAACGCCTCTGGAATTACGCTTATTTAAATCCAGGACTTTTAATTGTCTTCAATGGAACTGAATATAAAAGTGAAAACGGTCTTACAGACTTGCTTGTTTCCCAGATGGGTAGTGCAGAAAAAGCAATGTATCCGATTTTTTCGTATTCTGGAGAAAATCTTTCATTCGTTTTAACACATACTCAGTCGCTTGATAAATTTGTTTATTCTTTTGTAAATGGTCAGAGCACTGAAGATGGCGGAACTCATGTTACAAGTTTTTTAGATGGTTTTACAAAAGGAATCAACGATTATTTTAAAAAGAATTACGATGAAAAAGATGTAACCGGCGGTTTGATTGTTGTCTTGAAAATCGGGCTTGATAATCCTATGTTTACAAGTCAGACTAAAAATAAACTTGGAAATGTCGAAATCCGAAGTCCAATTATAAAAGAAACTCAGGCTGTAATTGACGACTGGCTTAGGCATAATCCTGACATTTCTTCTGTTCTTGAAGACAAAATTATCCGCAACCAAAAAGCGCGCGATGAAATCAATAATGTAACTAGCAAGCAGATTCGTGAGGCAGAAAAATCAGTTTCACTTAAAATTAATAAATTAAAAGACTGCATTTATCATCTTCAGGATGGGAAAAAGGGCGCAGATTCAATGATTTTCATCACGGAAGGAGATTCTGCAACAGGGCCTATGGTTTTTGCAAGAAATACTGAAACTCAGGCTATATTCAGTTTGCGCGGAAAACCTGAAAATATGTTCGGCAGAAAGAAAACTGCTCTTTTTGAAAATGAAGAATTAAAAAATCTTACGCTTGCGCTTGGAGTTCAGAAAGATGTTGAAAATCTTCGTTACAATAAAGTTGTAATTGCAACCGATGCCGATAACGACGGTTTTCACATCAGAAATTTAGTATTAACTTATCTTCTTTTATTTTTTGAAGAACTTGTTTTAACAGGTCATGTTTATATTCTTGAAACACCTTTATTTCGTGTGCGCACAAAAACTAAGACAGTTTACTGCTATTCAGAAGAAAGTCGAGATAAGGCGCAGAAAGAATTAGGAAAAGGCTGTGAAACTACACGATTTAAAGGTCTTGGAGAAATCAGCCCGGAAGAATTTCATCAGTTTATTCATCCAAGAAAAGAAGGTGAAAGTGAAGATGTTGGAATTCATTTAACGCCTGTGAGTATTCAGAGTTTAAAAAATGTTCCGGAAGTTTTGGAATTCTACATGGGAAAAAACACTCAGGAAAGGCGCGATTTTATTGTTCACCACCTTGCAACAGAAATCGATGCGTAAACTGTAATTTTAAGTTAACTTTAAAACTGTATTTAGAGTTAACTTAAGTGTTTTAAACGATTGCAGTAGGGCTTTCTTTTTCTTTGAATGCTTTTTTCATTAGAATAGGAACCAGCATTGAACTTACGATTATAAGAAGAATTACCGGCGTAAAATATTTTGAATCAACCATTCCCACTGAAAGTCCTTTTTGTGCGACGATTAGGGCAACTTCTCCGCGAACCATCATTCCAAGTCCAATCTGGTAAGATTCTTTCCATGAGTATTTCATGAGTTTTGAAATGCCTGCGCAACCGATTAATTTTGAAATGCAGCCGACCAGCACAAAAGCGATGGCAAACCATAACATTTGTAAATTAAGCTGAGAAAGGTCAGTCTTTAGTCCTATGCTTGCAAAGAAAATCGGGCTGAAAAACATATACGAGTTGACATCGATTTTTGATTCCATGTAAGACGCATCTGAAAGGTTGCAGAATACGACTCCAGCAATGTAGGCTCCTGTGATATCTGCAATCCCGAAGAATTTTTCTGCGATATAGGCGTAAATCAGTGCAATTCCTAGTGCATAAATAGGCATTCGGCGTGAATGGGGATGACGGTTGTCGTACCATTTAAAGAATTTATAGATTAAAAATCCTAGAAGAATTGCAAAAACGAAGAAAAGTATTGTTTTTATAAAAATTTCGATTATTCCGCCTGAACCTGTGCTGAGTCCTACAACTATTGTAAGTGCGATTATTCCGATTACATCATCGATTATGGCGGCACTGATGATTGTCTGAGCGATTTCTGTTTTTATTTTTCCAAGTTCTTTTAATGTTGCGGCAGAAATGCTTACTGAAGTTGCCGTGAGAATTGTTCCGATGAACATCGCTTTAAAAAATTTTGACGGGTCTTCCAGTGTTATTCCGTCAAAGCCCCAGAAGCATAAAGCCATTAATGTTCCAAGAATTAGTGGAATAATTACTCCGAAAAAGGCGATTGCCGTTGATTTTATTCCTGATTTTATAAGCGATTTTAAATTTGTTCCAAGACCTGCACTGAACATTATGAGAACTACGCCGATTTCAGACATAAAATTTATGAACTGATTTGTTTCGCCGTATAGACTTCCTGGATTTTCGTGCCCGAAATTGCTGAAGATTGGGAGAAACCGTAAAAGAAGACCTGCGCATATTTGACCTGCAACCTGCGGAATCCCGAATTTTTTGAAAAATGTTCCTAAAAATTTTGCAGAAATGACGATTATTCCGACGGAAAGCAGAATATGTAAGGCGATTTCCGTGTTTGTAGGTTCCATAAAAAATCCTTCTGTCTATTAAAATTTCTAACGATTATAGTGAATTTATTATTTTTCGACAATAAATACTTTATAAAGGAACATTAAAAATTAAGTTTTAACTGTTTTAAAGAATGTCGATTTTTTCTCCGTTCAAGGCTTTGTTCATGCTTCTTACGGCACAGAATTTTCCGCACATTGAACAGGTATCGCTGTGGTCATCTTCAGGAAGTCTGGTTTCACGGATGTTTCGTGCAGTTTTTGGGTCTAAAGCGCATTCAAACTGTTTTTCCCAGTCTAATTTCCGTCTTGCTTCAGCCATTTTATCATCCATTGCTTTTGCTCCGTAAATTCCTTTTGCGATGTCGGCAGCGTGGGCTGCAATTTTTGATGCAATGATTCCCTGTTTTACATCTTCAACATTCGGAAGTGCAAGGTGTTCTGCAGGCGTTACATAGCATAAAAATGCCGCTCCGTTCATTGCGGCAACTGCTCCACCGATTGCACTTGTAATATGGTCATAACCTGGCGCGATATCAGTAACAAGCGGTCCTAACACATAAAAAGGTGCACCCATGCAGATTGTGTTCTGAATTTTCATATTTGCCTCAATTTGGTTAAGAGGAACATGACCTGGTCCTTCTACCATTACCTGAACATTGTGCTTCCATGCGCGTTTTGTAAGTTCTCCAAGACGGACAAGTTCTTCAATCTGGCAGACATCTCCTGCATCCGAAATGCATCCCGGTCTTAAAGCGTCTCCTAAAGAAATTGTAACATCATATTGTTCGCAGATATCAAGAATTTCGTCAAAATGTTCGTAGAAAGGATTTTCATTTCCTGTCATAGTCATCCATGCAAAAATCAGGGAACCGCCCCGGCTTACAATATTCATTTTTCTTCCGTGGTTTTTAATCTGGTCGATTGTTTTTCTTGTAAGACCTGCATGAATCGTAACAAAATCTACTCCGTCCTCTGCGTGAAGTCTTACAACATCGATGAAATCTTTTGCAGTAAGAGTTTCTAAATCCCTCTGGTAGTGAATTACGCTGTCGTAAACCGGAACTGTTCCAACCATGCACGGACATTCTGAAGTCAGTTTTCTTCTGAAAGGCTGAGTGTTTCCGTGACTTGAAAGATCCATTATTGCTTCCGCTCCAAGTGAAACTGCGTTTTGGACTTTCTGCATTTCAAGGTCGTAATCTTTTGCATCGCGGCTTATTCCAAGATTTACATTGATTTTTGTTCTAAGCATGCTTCCGATGCCTTCAGGATTTAAAGAAGTGTGTTTTTTGTTTGCCGGAATGCAGACTTTTCCTTCTTTTACTAATTCCATTAATTCTGGAATTTCAAAATGTTCTTTTTGTGCAACAGTCTTAAGTTCTTTTGTAATTATTCCTTTTTTTGCAGCATCCATTTGTGTTGTATAATTTTCTTTTATCATAATTCCTCCAGAAAATTTTTAGAAATTCCAGTTGTGCATTAAAGGTCCGCTTCCTTTTCCAAGGTTTAAACCTTTTTTTAATGCTCCTGTAAGATATTTTTTTGCATTTTTTATTGATTTTTCAAGCGGAATGCCTTTGCTTAAATTTGAAGCAATTGCTGAAGAAAGCGTGCAGCCTGTTCCGTGTGTGTTTTCGGTTTTAATTCTTTTTCCGAAAAACCATTTTCCTCCGTTTTCTGAATAAAGAAAGTCGTTTGCATCGCAGAGACTGTGGCCGCCTTTTACAAGAACTGGAGTTTTGAATTTTTTAAAAATTATTTTTGCGGCATTTTCTATATCGGATTTTGATTTTATTTTTGTATTTGAAATTATTTCTGCTTCGTTTATATTCGGTGTGATTAATGAGGCGAGGGGAAAAAGTTTTTCGAGTGCAGAAAGGGTATTGTCTTTTATAAGGTTAAAACCGCTTGTTGAAACCATTACAGGATCAATGACGATATTTTTAAAACTGTATGATTTTATTGATTTTTCGATTACCTTGATTAATTCTGAAGAAGAAACCATTCCGATTTTTACGGCATCGGGGAAAATGTCTGTAGCGACTGCTTTAATCTGTTCTTCTAAAAATTCAGGGCTTACATCTAATATTTTAAAAACGCCTGTAGTGTTTTGTGCCGTTAAAGAAGTAATTGCGCTCATGCCGAAAACTTTGCAGCATGTAAATGTTTTTAAGTCCGCCTGAATGCCTGCTCCGCCACTTGAGTCGCTTCCTGCAATTGTAAGGACTGTTTTTATTTGTCTTTTCATTTTAAAAATTCCTTTTTATCTTGAAAGAAGAAAGCTTCTGCTTGGCTGTAGGTATAAAAATATTTTGTGACGATTTTCTTGATTTTTTCTTCGTCTTTTTTAGAAGATGTGTCGAAGATTCCGGCCGTTTTAAAACCTGCTTTTTTTGCCGTGATGATTGCGTATAGTGCATCTTCGAAAATCCAGGTTTCTTCTGGTTTTGAATTTAATTTTTCGGCAACATGAAAGAAGATTTCCGGATGCGATTTTGACAGTCCGAATTCTTTTGCGGAAATTACATAATCAAAAAAATTTTCAAGACCAAGTCTTTTAAAAGCAGGAGAAAAAAGAGAGCGGTCTGTATGAGTGCAGACTGCAATTTTTGCGCCGGTTTTTTTTAGTTTTTCAAGAAAAGCCATAGCGCCTTCTTTAAACTGAATTTTTTCGCTGTAGGCTGAAAGGAGAATGTTTTTAATTTTTTCTTCGATTTGTTCTGGTGAAAGATTAAGGCTGTATTTTTCTTTTAAATAAATGCATCCGTCCTGAAGCGTCATATCTAGAAGTTTTTCGCCTAGATTTTCTTCCGCCTGAATCTGAAGGCTTTCAAGAAAATTTTCTCCTGCATTCATCCAGTAAGGCATTGAATCTAAAAAAGTTCCGTCCATGTCAAAAATTGCAGCGTTTATCATTTTTCTTCCATAATATAATTTATAAATTTAGTGCAAGTTTAGTTTTATAAAAAAGATTTCTTGCGGCGTTTTGGATGTCAGCTTGAGCAAAAATTGCACTTATTACGGCGATTCCTGAAATTTTAGAATCTGAAAGAAGATTTACATTTTCTTGTGTGATTCCTCCGATTGCAACGACAGGAATTCTTACGCTTTCACAGATTTTTCTTAAAACTTCGTGCGGAACTTCAACTGCATCTAGTTTGCTTCCTGTTGGAAACACCGCTCCGACTCCAAGATAATCGGCACCTTGTTTTTCTGCAAGAAGCGCCTGAGAAACTGTCTGCACACTGACACCGATTATTTTATCGCTTCCAAGAATTTTTCGAGCTTCGCTTGCTGTCATATCGTCCTGACCTATGTGAACGCCGTCTGCATCAATTTCTTTTGCAAGAAGAACATCGTCGTTTACTACAAACGGAACTGAATATTTTTCTGCAAGCGTTTTTAATTCTTCTGCTTCTGTTTTAAATTCCTGTTTTGGAAGATTTTTTTCGCGGATTTGAAGAAAAGTTACTCCGCCTTTCAACGCTTTTTCAACCTGAGAATAAAGGCTTTCGTTTTGTGTCCAGGCTCTGTCTGTAACCGCGTAAAGAAGCAGCGACTTTTTATCGAATTTCATAATGGCTTCCTTTTTCAAGAAGTTTTCCCGACATATTATAAATTGCATCGATTATTTTATTTCTGTAGGTGGAATTTCCTTCATATTTTTTTAGTTTTTTGTAAGCGATTTCTCCTGCAAGTCCCATTAAACATACGCTTGCGGCCGCCGCTTCAAGAACATTATCTTCATTTGCAGTTATAAAAGCACACATCATTGCGCTTAGCTGGCAGCCTGTTCCGGTGATTTGCCCCATTTCTTTTTTGCCGTTTCTGATTACATAGCATTTTTTTCCGTCGGAAACTAAATCGATTGCACCGGTTACAGCAATTACTGAATTTTGTTTTAGTGCAAAATCTTTTACAAACTGGATTGATTTTTCAAGGTTTTCTTCTGTTACGGCGTCTGTTATGTCTGCGTCAACGCCTTTTGTATTTCCGCTTCCGAGTGCAAGTGTTTTAATTTCTGAAATGTTTCCGCGGATTACAGAAAAATTGATTTCTGATAAAAGATTTAACGCTGTTTCTGTTCTTAATTTAGATGCGCCTGCTCCAACAGGGTCTAAAAGAATTTTATGGTTTAATTTCATGGCTTTCTTTGCAGCTTTAAACATTGAAGGAATTGTGTTTTTGTTTAAAGTTCCGATGTTGATGTTTAATCCCTTGCAGATTGAAGTTATTTCTTCAACTTCGTCTTCATCATCGCTCATAATGGGACTTGCGCCACATGCAAGAATTACATTTGCGACATCGTTTACAGTAACATAATTTGTGATGTTGTGAATTAATGGAGATGATTCTCTCACATTTGATAAGATTTTTGCGAACATAGCAAAACTCCGTTTAAAAAGATTTGCCTGTTTTGAATATAATGACAAAAATTCCCTACGTTGGCATTATCCAAATCAGGTTATGGGTCAAGACATACAGTCTACTCTCAGCAAGGTTATACCAAGCTCCCCTAGATTTCTTTTATATTAGTGAAAAAAAGTCTTTCCTGCAATCGTTCATCTTGTAAAAATTTTGTCTTTCTCAATTTTTTAGAGCTTTCCAATTGTTAAAATATAGAATTTCCATTATTATGATTTTTAGACATGTAAAATAAGTTTTTAAGCGGTTCTTTATCAATTTTAACTTTGTTTGCGCAAAGAATTTAATATCGCGCTTTTGCATGCTTTTTAATGGAATAAAATAATTCTGTTCCTTAAAATATTCTTAATTTTTCTGGAGATTTTATGTCAAAATATTTCCCTTTAAATCACGAAGAACTTTCCAGTCTTGTAAAAGAATTTCCAACACCGTTTTATCTTTACGACGAAAAAGCAATAAGAGAAAACATGAGGGAATTTACAAAAGCGTTCAGCATTTTCCCAAAATTCCGCGAACATTTTGCGGTAAAGGCGTGCCCTAATCCGTATATTTTAAAAATCCTTTCTGAAGAAGGTTGCGGCGCTGACTGTTCTAGCGCTCCTGAACTTATGCTTTCAGAACTTTCCGGAATAAAAGGTGATAATGTAATTTTTACATCAAACGAAACGCCTGCTTCAGAATATCTTCTTGCGTACAAACAGGGAAACATAATAAATCTTGATGACATTACTCATATTGAATTTTTAAAAAATGCTCTAGGCGGAAAACTTCCTGAAACAATCTGTTTCCGCTATAATCCAGGTCCTTTAAAACACGGCTGTAATTCAATTATTGGAAAACCTGAAGAAGCAAAATACGGTCTTACCCGTGAACAAATAATCGAAGCGTATTCAATCTGTAAAAAAGAAGGTGTAAAACATTTTGGTCTTCATACGATGGTTGCATCAAACGAACTTAATCCTGATTTTTTTGTAGATACGGCAAAACTCGTTTTTGATCTTGCAGTTGAAGTTAAAGAAAAGACTGGTGTCAGAATCGAATTTACAGATTTAGGCGGTGGACTTGGAATTCCTTATAAGCCTGAACAAAAAAAAGTCAGTTACAAAGAAGTCGCAGAAAAAATTCGTGTTCTTTATGATAAAATTATTGTTCCATCTGGTTTAGACCCTCTTGCAATTTACTGGGAATGTGGAAGACCGATTACAGGTCCGTACGGCTATCTTGTAACTTCATGTATTCACAAAAAACACATTTACCGTGAATATGTTGCAGTTGATTCTTGTATGGCAGATTTAATGCGTCCTGGAATGTACGGGGCATATCATGAAATTACAGTCAGTTCAAAAGAAAACGATGCAAAAACAGAAATTTACGATGTCGTTGGAAGTTTGTGCGAAAACTGTGATAAATTTGCAGTTCAAAGACCTTTGCCAAAAATCGAAATCGGAGATTTACTTATAATTCACGATGCGGGCGCTCACGGAAGGGCAATGGGCTTTAACTACAACAGCAAACTTCGCTGTGGAGAAATTCTTTTGCGTGAAGACGGCTCTTTTAAAGAAATTCGTCGCCGTGAAACTGTAGATGATTTGTTTGCAACTCTTGATTTAAAAGGCGTAGAATCTTTTAAATAAATGGCATCTAAAAAATTTGTTATTTTTTTTCAAGGTGCTAACGGGTTCTAAGGCGTATGATATTGCATCTTAGAACATCGTATTTTCAAAGTTACCTTTAAAATAATGTTTTAGAGGTTTCCAAAATTTAAATTTTTGAGGAATCAGCTTCTGTTATGAATAAAATAGTTACTTTCGGTGAATTGATGCTCAGATTAAAATCCATTGGAAAGGAACGCTTTTTGCAGACTCCGTTTTTAGAGGCATCTTTTGGCGGAAGTGAAGCAAATGTTGCCGTAAGCCTTGCAAATTTCGGGAAAAAAGTTTCGTTTGTTTCAGCATTTCCAGATAATTATTTTGGAAAACAGGCTGAAATGAGTCTTAAGAAATTCGGGGTAGAAGTTGAATCTGTTTTAAAATCTGGAAGGCTTGGTCTTTATTTTCTTGAAGATGGCGCATGTCAAAGACCAAGTCAGGTTATTTATGACAGGGAGAACAGCGTTTTTTCACTTTCAGAAAAGAGTGATTACAATTGGAATAAATTTTTTGAAAATGCTTCCTGGTTTCATTTTAGCGGTGTAACTCCTGCTGTTTCTGAAAACGCATTTTTGTCTGCAGAATACGCTGTTGATTCTGCAAGAAAAAAAGGAATTACCGTAAGCCTTGATTTAAATTATCGTAAAAAACTTTGGAATTATGGAAAATCATGCACAGAAGTAATGAAAAGTCTTGTGTCAAAAATAGATGTTTTAATCGCAAATGAAGAAGATATTCAAAAATGTCTTGGTTTTTCGCTTCCAGATGCTTCTTCCAATGCTGAAAAATATAAAATCTTGTGTAAAAATGTAAAGAAAACTTATCCAAATTTAAAATATATTGCCGTGACGATGAGAGAAAGTTATTCAGCAGATAAAAATTTCTGGAGTGCATTTTTGTTCGACGGCAGTAATTTTTTTGAATCTTTTACTTATAAAATCGAAAATATCGTAGAAAGGGTAGGTTCAGGTGATTCTTTTGCAGCCGGCTTGATTTACGGTCTTACAGAATTTAACGATTTACAAAAAGCGCTGAATTTTGCAACGGCTTCGGGTTGTTTAAAACATTCTGTTCCTGGGGATTTTAATCTTGTTTCCAAAGAAGAAGTTGAAACTCTCGTAAATGGAAATTCATCCGGCAGAATTCAGCGTTAATCTGGAGGATTTGTGAAAGCGCAGTTACAAATGAATGAAAAAATTGCTTCTGCAAAAAAAATTGCCGTTCTTCAAGTTTCAACTCTTGAAGACTCTCTTTTTGCCTGTGAAGAACTTTTAAAATCTGGCGTGAATGCCATAGAAATTCCTTACAGGAATCAGGAATTTTTTTCTCTTTCAGATTCTTGTATTTCAGAAATAAAAAAACGCTTCCCGGAAATTCTTTTAGGCGGAGCAACCGTTATAAATCCTTTGCTTGCAGAACGCGCTTTTTCTTCTGGTGCAGATTTTATTCTTTCTCCTGGTTTAAACGAAGAGACTGTTCTGTGGTGCCGTGAAAAAAAACTTCCGTGCTATCCTGGGGTAATAACTCCATCAGAAATCGAAAATGCGTTGAGATTGGAATTGTCTGTTTTAAAACTTTTTCCCGTAGAAAATTTTGGTGGAATCTCATATTTGAAAACTTTAAAAGGTCCTTTTCCTGATGTAAAATTTATCGTAAGCGGCGGAATTAATTTTGAAAACGAAAGCGAGTATGAAAATTTTCCCAATGTTCTTGCTGTCAGCGGAAGTTATCTTTTAAAAGGTATAAAAAAATAAATCATGAGCGTTTCTAAAAAATCTGCGCTTTATTCAGCGATTGATAAAGTAATTTTTGATTACAATCTTATTCAGGACGGTGATAAAATCCTTGTTGGCGCAAGCGGAGGAAAGGATTCTACGGCTCTTATCGAATATTTTTCAAACCGAATAAAACGAAAAGACAGTAATTTTACTTTTTCAGCGTTAAATATTCAGACTGAATTTGGTGGTGCGTTGCCTGAAAATATCGTAAAACTTTTTGATGAATGGAATGTCGATTTAAAAGTTGTAAAAGTTGATGTTCAAGGTCGCCTGAAAGAAGGTAAAAAAATGAGCTGCTACTGGTGCTCAACTCAAAGAAGAACTGAACTTAATAAATTTGCAATGGAAAACGGCTATAATAAAATCGCATTAGGTCATCATCTTGACGATGTTCTTGAAACTTTTTTGATGAACGCGCTTCAGAAAAGTCAGTTTTCTACGATGATTCCGTCTCTAAAATACAAAAAATATCCAATTACCGTAATAAGACCTTTGTATTATGCTATGGAATCTGTGATTATCGAGCACGCAAAGAAAAACGGTTATTACGGATACACATGCACTTGTAATTTTCAGGATAACAGCACCCGAAAAAGCGCAAGACAGAAAATTTTTCAGCTTACGGAAGGAAATCCTGTCTTAAAGCAGCACTTTTTTGATGCCTTGAAAAATATCAATTCAGAATACCTTCCGTAAAACTTTAAATTTATTTTAAATTCTTTTTGATGAAATCAGATTTTAGATTTTTTAAATTTTCTGTCAGCGATACTTTGTAAATGTGTGGATTTAAAAGACGCTTGTATGATTCGTCAAATGTTGAAAGCTGTTTTTGCATCGTTTCGCGGCTTAAAATAAGCTGTTGTTTTTCTTGAAGTTTTGTATTTGTAAGTTTTCCGTCTTTTATTTTTAATTTTAAAAGAGGTTCGATTTTTGCTGCCGAGAAAGAAAACTGTCTGTAGTCGACCATTGGATGATAAAATCTGTATTCTTTGCCTTCTTCAAGTTTTTCGTCTTCGAGTGCAAGAATATCTGCGCTTGCCATGCCGTTTTCATCGTAGAGCCTGAATACATTTTTGATTCCAGGATTTGTAGTTTTTGCAGGATTGTCGCTGAATTTCATTGCAGGAATAGTTTTCCCAGTTTCTAAATCGTGGCGGGCTGCAAGTTTGTATACGCCTGTGAAAGAAGATTCGTTTCCGCCTGTTACCATGTGAGTTCCAACTCCCCAACTGTCAATCGGTGCGTTTGAAGCAACTAGCGTTGAAATAATTTCTTCTGTAAGTTCGTTTGAAACAGAAATTTTTGCCTGCGGAAAACCTGCTTTGTCTAATTCTTTTCTGACTTCTCGTGTAAGGTAGGAAATGTCACCTGAATCAAGGCGGACTCCAAAATTATAGCCTTTTTCAACGAGTTCTTTTCCGACTGTGATGGCGTTTTTGATTCCGGATTTTAATGTGTCGTAAGTATCTATTAAGAAAACTGAATTTTCAGGATAAATTTTTGAATATGCGCGGAATGCATCGAGTTCTGACGGGTGGCTCATAATCCATGAATGTGCCATAGTTCCCATTACAGGAATTCCGTAGAGTTTTCCTGCAAGTGTGTTTGAAGTGCCTTGTGCACCGCCGATAAACGCTGCTCTTGTTGCGCTCATAGCTCCGTCCGGTCCTTGTGCACGCCTTAAACCGAATTCCATTATAGGCGCTCCTTTTGACGCAAGGTAAACTCTGGCTGTTTTTGTTGCAATAAGGCTCTGGAAATTTACGACATTTAAGATAAGACCTTCGAGAATCTGTGCTTCGATTAAATTTGCGTGAATGCGTAAAAGCGGTTCCTGTGGAAAAATAACTGTTCCTTCGTCCATTGTGTAAATGTCGCCGGTGAAATGAAAGTCTTTAAGGTAATCTAGAAAACCCGGTTCAAAAATCTTTTGTTCTTTTAAGAATTTTATGTCGTCGTCTGTGAAATGAAAGTCTGTTATGGTTTGTAAAAGCGGTTCGTTTCCTGCAAGAATTGAAAATCCGCCGTTAAAAGGGTTTCTTCGGAAAAACATATCAAAAACGACTTTCTGATTCATGTTTCCTTTCCAATAGCCTTGTGCCATTGTTAATTCGTAAAAATCTGTAAAAAGCGCATTGCTGGAAAAATAATTGTTCATAAAAATACCTCTGAAATTTTCTGGGGTTTCTTTGAGTCTGTCTCCAGCATCTGGCACGCAGCCTTCACATCCCGTTTTAATTCTACATGATTTTTTTTATTTTGTCATTAAATGAAAAAAAAAGCATTGTTTTAAGAATTTTTGTGGCGTGTTTATATTAGCGCTAGAAAATAAGTGATTTTAAGATTCTTTTTTTATTTTATTATTACTTTTCTTTCATTAGTAAAATTTTCTTTGAGAGTTGTGTTTATTTCGTTTACGATGGCCGTAATGCATTTCTTTTTTCCAAGATTTTCAGTGTAAACTTTTATTTTGTCAAAATTTTTTGAATAAACATAGAGGCTTCCGTTTTTTCCTGAAAAATCAATTTGAACAGAAGGCGAATAAACATAAATTTCGTCATCGAGATAATTTTCAAGATTTACATTGACTTTTGCAGTAAAACCTGCATTTTTCTTTTCGGAAGTAACTTGAAATCCTGAATCAGTCAAGGCTTTTAAAACAGCTGAATAAACGGCTTTTCCCTGATCTTCTGTTACTTCGATGTAGACAGGGTTTTGACTTTTTACATCGTAAATAAATCCTGGAACTTTTGAAAGTTTTTGAAGTGTTGCATTGTATTTTTCATTTGTGAGTTTTTCTGATAAAAATTCTGCGTACGAAAGCTTGTCAAGAAAAATTATGCCTTTTTCAAGTGCAGTTTCAAGGAGAGTAATTTTTGCAAACGGTTCTTCACAGGATTCAGCTTTTTTCAAGAAGTTTAAAAAATCGTCTTTTGAAAGGCTTAGTTCTGTATCATACTGATTCCAGAGATTTTCCCGTTTAATGTAGCAGAGACAGTGCCATTCTTTTTTCTTTTTGTCTTTCCACGGTTTTTCAAATTCTACAGAATTGAGGTGTACGTTTGAATTTAATCTTGTTGAAGTTTGGAGTTCTTTTTGTGTTTTAAATGATTTTCCGTTTGCATCTTCTGTTTCTAAGGCGTTGTAATGGGCTTCTTTTATTGAATTAACTTTTGTATCGAAAAAGAAAGATATTTCGCTTATCGCATTGAGCCTTGCTTCGTCCTGGGTTTTCCCGATTCCTTCTTTTGTAATGAAATGCTCGGCTGGAAAAACTGATTCTAAGTTTAAAACCCATTCTGGAATCTGCTGTTTTTTTGCCGCAAAAGCAGAAATTTCAACTAAAAATAGAAAAGCAAGTGATAATGTTTTTTTCATAGAATAAGTGTAGTAGATAAAGTTATAATTGACAACAAAATTTTACAGGAAATTAAAAAATGTTATAAATGCAACATCGTTAAAAACTTTGAGTCATTTTAAACTTATTTTTTTGTATTTAAAATTTTATGATTCGTTTTTGTAAGGTCTTTTGCAGTTTTTGTACATAAAATTTGCGACGAAAAATCTTGAAACAAATCGTGAAAAAAACGCCGAACATTTCCATTTGAATCTGAATACGGCAATTTTTTTATTTTTGAACGCTTTTTTCAGGCAGTCTGAAACGACTTTTTCAGGTTCTATTCCGTGGAGAACTTCTTTTCTGGCGCCGTTTGAGGCAACATTTGCAAATTCTGTGCTTACGCTTCCGGGGCAGAGCGCGCAGACTTTGATTTTTCTGTGCTTTAATTCTGCGCTGAGGGCAATTGAAAAACTTAATGTAAACGATTTTGTTGCAGCGTAAACGGCAAAATTTCCAAGAGGTGCAAACGAGGCAAGACTTGATGTGTTTATAATAGTAGAATTTTCTTTCATAAATGGAAGAGTGTAGCCGCATACTCCCGTAAACGAAACGCAGTTTAATTCTATCATTTGAAGTTCTTTTTCAACTGGAGTATTTTCAAACGGTCCGTAAGTTCCGAATCCTGCATTGTTTACAAGAAGTTCTACAGAAAAGTCTTGTTTTTGAAATTCATCGTCGAGAATTTTTTTGTAATTTTTTGAACCTTCTGTTCCAGAAAGGTCAATTTGAAAATTTTTTACCTTTGGCGCATTTTTGATTTTTAAAATTTCATTTTTGGCTGAATCAAGTTTTTCTTTTCGGCGTGCTAAAAGCCATATTTCATCAAGGTTTAAATTCTGATATTTTTCTGCAATCTGAATTGCAAATTCTTTTCCCATCCCGGAACTTGCGCCGGTGATAATGCAAATTTTTCTCATATCTTTATTCTATCACGGAGTTTAAATTTTTTCGACCATTGCGGCGAATCTTTTTTTTCTATAAAATTGTTTCCATGAAAAACAAAATTCTTTTGCAGGAAATAATTTTTCTTTTTTTGAGTTTTTTTCTTTTTTTCAATTTTTCATGTAAAAATAAATATTATTCACAGTCAGAACAAAAATTAAAAGAAGTTCTTTCAGATGTTTATTCTAAAATTGATGAAAAATCAAAAATTGATTCTGCCGTTGACGAATACCTTTCATCTCTTTCTTTAGTTCAGCGCATTTCTCAGCTTTTTATAATAAATCTCGAAGGAAACGAGCGTTTTATTCCTGTAGAATTTGAATATGAAGTTTCAAAAGATAAAAAAGATTCTAACGCGTTAATTCCTGCAGGTTACCTTTTTTTCAGCTATAACATAAATTCTTCTCCAGAAAAAATCATCGATTTTACTGATTCAATAAAAGGTTACTGTTCAAAAAGAAATCTTGTGCCTCCGTTTCTCTCAATTGACCAGGAAGGCGGACTTGTAAACAGGTTAAAAGATGTTTCAGGATCTTTGCCGTCTGCAAAACGCGTTTCAGAATGTCTTTCGGTAAAAGATTCATATTATCTTTACAGTCTTCAAGCGTTACAGATGAATTGTCTTGGCTTTAATCTTAATTTTTTCCCGCTTGCAGAAATCTCAACAGAAAAAAACGAAAAATTCTTAAACGGTCGAAGTTTCGGTTCAGAAAATCAGGTTATTTCGTACGGAAGAGCAGCAATAAACGCTTTTTCCCACAATTCAATCGCTTCAGTTTTAAAGCATTTTCCCGGAAATTCAAATGTTGACCCGCATACAGGACTTCCTGAAATTGACTTGTCTTTGCAGGAACTTGAAAAAAGTCTTGAAGGTTTTAAAAATCTCATTTCTTACAATCCAGAAGGAGTTCTTTTAAGTCATGCAAAAACACTGGCGTTTGATAAAGAAAATCCTGCGTGTTTTTCAGAAAAATGGATTTCAGAAAGGCTTTTAAATGATTTTGGTTTTAGCGGAATCGTTTTTTCAGATGATATTTTTATGGCGGCTTTAAATAAAAATGGTTTTCCGCCTGAAAAAGCATCTTTAATGGCATTAAAAGCTGGAGTCGACTGCATTATGATTTCTGAAAAACGCTTTGCAAAAAGTGCAGGTATTATTTATGAGAGCCTAAAACAAGATTCTTCGCTTCTTGAGAAAATCAATGCTTCAGCTAAAAAAATGATTGAATTTAAAATTAAATATAAAATTCTCTCTCTTGTAAAAGACGAAGACTCTTTTTATCATGTTCGTTCTCAAAAAGAAAATGAAAAACAAATTTGCCTTGAAAAATTTTATAAAGCAAAAGAAGAAAATGTCAGTTTTTATTTAAAACATTTTGTCAAAAGGTAAATTTATGAAAAACAATAAAATTGAAGACCAAAAAAAACTTTCAGGAAAAGACGGTTTTGAGAAATTTTACGAAAAGATTTTTTCAGACCGCTGGGAAAATCTAAAAAAATCGCTTCTCGATGAAAGTGTTTATGCAGAAATCAGTCACGACGGATGCGAAAAATATTTTCTAGATCCTGCAAGCGTTTTTGCGTCTTCTCTTTTGCCTGTTGAAAATGCAGAAAAAATTCTTGATTTGTGCGCAGCGCCTGGCGGAAAAACTTTAGTTCTTTCTTCAAGAATGAATGAAAATTCCGTTCTCTTTTCAAATGAAAGGTCTTTTCAGCGCAAACAGAGGCTTTTTCAGGTCTGTAAATCTTCTCTGCCTGAAAAAATTTTTAATAGAGTGAAAATTTCGTGTTCCGACGGAAAAAAATGGTGCTTGTCTCAAAAAGAATGTTTTGACAGCATTTTGCTTGATGCTCCGTGTTCTTCTGAGCGTCATGTCTTAAAAGATTCAAAATATCTTAATTCATGGTCGCCTTCCAGAATAAAAAGTCTTGCAATGGAGCAGTGGGCCTTGATTTCTTCTGCGTACAGACTTTTAAAGCCTAACGGATTTTTACTTTATTCGACTTGTGCCTTATCTTTTCAGGAAAACGATGGAATAATCGAACGCCTTTTAAAGAAATTTTCAGATTCTTCTCTTGTATATGAAAAATCAGAGCCTTCTTTTTCAGATGAAATTCAAAAATTCTGTAAAATGCCTTTTATTCCAGTTTTTGAACGAACGCCTTTTGGTTTTCATATTCTTCCTGACAAAAATAAAGGTTCAGGTCCAATCTGGTTTTCTTTGATTCAGAAAAAAAATTAAAAATTCTCTTGTTTTGATAAATTCAATAAAATTCTTTAAAATTATCATAATTCTTTTTTTTATGATTCCGTTTATTAATAAATTGAAAATTTTATGAAAATATGATATACTATTTGAAATAGTGGTTAAATCATGGAAAAATTAGTAAATCATAACGAAGCATTAGCAAAAGTTGTAGAATTCGACCAGAACATTTATGACATTCAGGATATAGACATTCTTCTTGAACATATTTTGTCTGAAATTCGCAAAATCGTTAAGGCAGATGCAGGTTCAATTTATGTAGTTGAAGATAAAAATCTTGTCATAAAATACGCTCAGAATGACACTCAACTTAGGGAACTTCAGCCTGGTGAAAAACTTCCGTATAAATCATTTTCTTTTCCAATAAACGAAAAATCAATCGCAGGTTATGTTGCCTATACTGGTAAACCGCTTGTAATTGACGATGCCTACAATATTCCTGAAGAACTTCCGTATAAATTCAACAAGCAGACTGATTTAACTACAAATTACCGTACAAAGTCTATTTATACAATTCCGTTAAAAATGCCGGATGGTAAAATCGTAGGTGTTCTTCAGATTATAAATGCCCTCGATGAAAACGGCAAAATTCGTTCTTTTTCAATTCAGGACGGAATTTACATAAATCATTTTGCTACAAATTGTGAACAGGCCTTAAAACAGACTAAAATGACAGAACGCAATTTCAAAAAAATGCTTAAACTGTCAGAATTCCGTGATCCAAAAGAAACTTACCGCCATGTAGAACGGGTTTCGCTTTTTGCTGTAG
This sequence comes from Treponema sp., assembly GCA_016293005.1. GTDB lineage: Bacteria > Spirochaetota > Spirochaetia > Treponematales > Treponemataceae > Treponema_D. The sequence continues at coordinate 17,517 of JAEDFA010000010.1, read as the reverse complement.
AAATTTATGACCGCTGGGCGTTCGACCACAATATTCCAAATAATGTCCAGGAGCATTTTAGGGATAATTTAAAAATTGCTTCAAAATTTCACGATATCGGAAAGGTCGGAATTTCAGATTTAATTTTAAAAAAGCCGGCTCGTTTTACGGACGAGGAAAGGTCTATAATGAAAGGTCATACGGCTTTAGGTGCAATGCTTTTTCATCCGTCAGAATCAGATTTAGATCAAATGACCGAAGATATTGCTCTTTATCACCACGAATATTGGGATGGAAGCGAAAAAGGCTATCCTGGAAAAATAAATCTTGATACTTTAGAAACTTTCAACGAAGAAACAAACGAAAAATCCAGATATGAAATCGGGGAGCCGTTAAAAGTTTCCCAGCATTTAAAAGGCGAGGAAATTCCTTTGGCAGCAAGAATTGTCGCAGTTGCAGATGTTTTTGATGCGCTTTCTCACAGAAGATGCTATAAAGAAGCGTGGAATATCGAAGAATGTTTTCAGGAAATTCAGCGCAGTTCTGGAACGCAGTTTGACCCGGAAGTTGTTCTTTCGTTTTTGAAAATAAAAGACAGAATTTGTGCGATTCTTCTTGCAAATCAGGACGATTAGTTTTCTTGATAGATTTTTTTTAGAGTTTTTTCAAAGCATTCTCTAAATTTTGTAAGTTCTTTCATGCCATAATTCTTTTCTTTAGAGCCTGAAAATCCAAGTTGTGCAAGGTTAAAATCGTAATTTCGTTCTTCAACTTTTTTCTTGATATTTTCTTTTGAAAAATAAGTTCCGCGATCGTTGATTGTTTTTATGTTTTTTTGGACGAGTCGTTCTGCAAGAAGAATGTCGCGGGTTATTGCAATGTCTTTTTCTGTTATGTTTTCAAAAATTATATTATCGGCAGAATCTTTTGTATTTTCTGCGAGAATCATTTTGAAGTTTTGCTTGTCTGATTTTATGGGTTTGTTTGCAACAAAAATTATTTCAAGATAATTTTTTTCTGCGTATTCAAGGATAAAGTTTTTTAAAAGGGTAGGAAAGGAGTCAGCGTCAATCCAGACTTTTATCATAAAACTTCATCCAGTGTTTTTAAAAGGTTTGAAACGATTTTTTCGTCTTCGTTTGTGCCTGCGGTTTTTAAAGTATTTTTGAATTTTGCGTTTTTTTCTTTTTCTTTAAAAAGTTCATCGCAAAGCATTATTCCTGAAAGAATTGAAGTTTGGAGTGCGTTTTGAAGTGTTGCATTTTTTGAAACATTTTCGACAATTCTTTTGTAGTAACCGAGCATCCTTTCAAGATATTTAGAATCTTCGTTTGCGGTGATTGAGAATGATGTTCCAAGAATGTCAATCTGAAGTGATCCTTTAGGCATAAAACTTTCCTAAAAATTTAAAAAATATCAAACTGATTGTTTTCAAGAGGAGTTTCATTAGATTCGTTTGGGAAGTCTTGTGTTTCTGGAGTTTCTTGTTCGGTAATATCTAAAGCAGAATTAAAATCGTTTGAGTTATATTGGGTATTATTTTGTGTGTTCAGTATTTGTTCTTGAGGAATTGGCTCTGAATTTTGAAGTTGCGTTTGGCTTTGAAGATTATTTTCCTGATGTGAAAAAATTTCTTCTTGTTGTACTTGAACAGGTTTTTGTTCTGTTTTTACTGAAGTAGATTCTGGTTGTAAAGTGTTTCCGGCTGAATGCAATACAGAATTTTCTATTGCGTTCAACCGGTTTAAGGCGTGAAGAATGCCGTTTTCGATTTTTGACTGCTCAGACTCGAATGAAGAAAGTAGCTCCGATTTGGTTGAAAGCGCATTTGTGAGCTCGGCACATTTACTGCGAAGAGCATCGTTTTCAGCCTGCAACTGCTTTATTTTATTTGCAGCACTTTCTATTTTTTCTTGAAGAAGCAAAATCTGATCGAAAGTAATCATATCTTTACACCTCTTTTTTAGCTTTTTATGCGTTTAAAGCTTTTTTAGCCTGTTCTACAACTGCTTTGAAAGCAACTGGATCTTCTATTGCCATGTTAGAAAGCGCTTTTCTGTTGATTTTGATTCCAGCTTTTGTACAACCGTCAATGAAACGAGAGTACGAAAGACCTTCATCTCTAACTGCTGCGTTGATTCTGGAAATCCAAAGTGAGCGGAAATTGCCTTTTTTGTCATGGCGGTCAACATAAGCGTGATTTAAAGCTTTTGTAACTGCATCTTTAGCTGGTTTATAATTTGATTTTCTGTCGCCAATAAAACCTTTTGCAAGTTTTAAAATTTTTGAGCGGCGATTTTTTCTTTTTGTTCCGTCTATTGCTCTTGACATCTTTTACTCCTCATTAACCGTATGGAAGCATCTGCTTGCGGATTTTCTTTGCATCAGCTTCTGCTACATAACCAGTTTCTCGAAGCTGTCTTTTTCTTTTTGGTGAACGCTTTGTCAAAATATGGCGAAGGTTCTGTTTTTTGTGTTTAACTTTTCCTGTACCAGTCAGACTGTATCTTTTTGCAGCTGACTTTTTTGTCTTCTGTTTAGGCATTATTTTACCTCAAAAAAATTATTTGGCTTTTGATGCAATGGTCATTGACATAAATTTTCCATCCATTGCAGGTTGCTTTTCAACAACATACGCAGAAGTAAGCCTTTTTAACACTTCATTCAGGACATCATAGCCGAGTTCTGTGTGGGCAAGTTCACGACCACGAAAACGAATCGTTACTTTTACTTTGTTTCCCTCTTCAAGAAATTCCTGTACATGTTTGGCTTTTGTATCAAGATCTCCAGGACCAATTTTTGGCTGCATACGGATTTCTTTTAACTTTAGTACCTTTTGGTTTTTCTTGGATTCACGGAGCTTTTTTTCCTGTTCAAACCGGTACTTGCCATAATCAAGTATTTTACAAACTGGTGGGTTAGCGTTAGGCGAAACCTCAACAAGATCCAGGTCTTTTTCCTTAGCCATTCTAAGTGCTTCTATTGTGGGAACGATTCCCTTTTGCTCACCTAAATCGTCTATGAGCCTGACCTCTCGGACACGAATCTGTTCATTAATCCGTTGTCCTTTATTGTTGTTATTAGCGTATGCCAACTATCCTCCTAGTGTTATAAAACACAATTTTCATGTAGCGTATTTCGTAATTATAAATAATAGTTTTTATTCTGTCTAGTGTTTTATTTATAATTTGTTTTTGACATCTTAAAATGTCCGTTTTAAATGAATTTGATTTTCGGTATTAAATAATTTTAAATGATGTGATATAATAAAAATATGTATGTTTTTTTAATTTTTTTTCTTCCGCTTGTTTTTGTTTTGTTTTCTTTGACTGCAAAAGATAAAAATTATTTTGCTTCAGGTATATGGGGTTTGTTTGCCGGTATTTTAAATACTTTTTTTGCGGTAATTTTTACAAGAAATCATTATATCTTTAAATTTTCACTAATAGAAAATACTTTTTATTTCTTGCTGAACGAATATCTTTTTCCATGCATTGTGTGGGTTATTTTGTATATTTTAATCACAAAAGATGATTTGTTTTTCAAGTTTAAGTCTGTTTTTATTTTTGAAATCGGTTTTTATTCTATATATTTGCCGTATTTCGTTATTTTTTCAGGGAACATTTCTTTTTCATTTTATGAACTTTTTTTAAAGCCTGTAATTGTTCTTTCAATGATTTTGATTACAAAAATTCTTTTAGATTTGTCTGTAAAATTAATTAAAGATAAAAAAATAAAGTGTTCTGCTGTCCTTGTTTTTCCGTTGATTTTAAATTCTTTGATTCCGTCTTTTTTAGAAGCGATGTGGATTGAAAAAACTTATACAGTCATTCTTATGATTGTTATGTTTGTATATTGTGCTTTCGGTATTTTAATAAATCTATATAATAGAAAGTTTTTTTCTGAAATGACTGATTTTTAAATATTAAAGTTTAAAGCAGATTTTTAATTTTTTAAATTTGTGTGTTTTAATTTAAAAAAGGGTACTCAAAAATGAGTGCCCTTTCTGTTTTTTATAAAGAAAATTAAGCCTGACCTGCTGAACCGAATGCTTTACAAAGATCGATTACTTTTGCTGTGATTGCATCGAATCCTGGTTTGAGGAGTTTTCTTGGGTCATAACCTTTTCCTTCTTTGTCTTTTCCGTCTTCGATGTATTTTCGTGTTGCGGCAGCGAATTCAAGCTGAAGTTCTGTATTGATGTTTACTTTTGAAACTCCGTTTTCAACTGCTTTTTTTACCTGATCGAAAGGAATTCCTGAGCCTCCGTGGAGAACAAGTGGTTTTCCGTCTACTGCTGCATTGATTTTTGCAAGCTGATCGAAGTTTAAGCCTTTCCAGTTTGAAGGATATTTTCCGTGGATGTTACCGATTCCGCATGCAAGAAAATCTACGCCGAGAGATGCGATGTTTTTACATTCTTCTGGATCTGCAAGTTCTCCTTCTGAAGCGACACCGTCTTCTTCTCCACCGATTCCGCCAACTTCACATTCTACTGACATGCCTTTTGCGTGTGCAAGAGCGATGATTTCTTTTGATTTTTCAACATTTTCTGCGAAATCAAAGTGTGAACCGTCGAACATAACAGATGTGAAACCTGCTTCGATTACTTTTTTTGCTCCTTCGTAAGTTCCGTGATCAAGATGAAGTGCTACAGGAACTGTGATTCCCATTGATTCGTAAAGATTTTTTACAATATTTACGACTGTTGTGTAACCGCCCATGTATTTTGCGGCACCTTCAGAAACCTGAATGATTGCAGGTGATTTTGCTTCCTGAATACCCGAAAGAATTGATTTTGTCCATTCAAGGTTGTTTGTGTTGAATGCAGGAATTGCATAGTGTCCGGCGTGAGCCTTTTTTACCATTTCTACTGCAGAAACTAAAGCCATTTTATGACCTCCAAAAAAAATCGATAATCGTACAACTCATGACCTTGCACGATTTTTTTTCTGAAACAATAATTTTTCAGATTTTATTATTTTAGCATAATTAAAAATAATTGAAAATACTTTAAAGCCTTTATGTTTAGAGGAAAATTTAAAAAGTTTTTTAATAGAAAAAGTTCGCTGAATTCTAGGCAAAATAATTTGACAAATACTATTGTTGTAAATATAATCAAAATGATGTAATAAAATTTAATTTTTATTCCGATAAAGAAACAAAGACATTCTGAAAATTCTTTCAGGGTGTAAAATTTATGAAGGAGTTTTACATGAAAAAGAGCTTTAAGGGCTTTGTAATTCTTTCTATCCTTTTTGCTATTTGCGTACCTGTGTTCAGTCAGCCAAATTCAAAAAGTGTAGAGACTTTTCTGATTGATAATTTTGATACAGATCAGGAATGGACATGGACAACAAACGCAAGTCGTTTTATTGCTGAAGGTTATCCAAAAATGGACAAATTTCCAGGGTTACCTAATTCGTTGAAGCCATTTTATAAAAACAGTGAAAATGAACCTTTGGTTTTAGGCGTAAAAACTGCCTATAATAGAAAAGGCGATAACTGGGTAGAAATTTATCCTGTAAAAGATGATAAAAATTATGAGATTCCGCTCATTGGTCATGTAGATCATTTTGATTTTTGGGTTTGGGGAGCAAATTATCTTTATTATCTTGAAATGATTGTTCGTGATGCAAACGGTCAGATTCATATTCTTCCGTGCGGAAATCTTAGATTTAACGGTTGGAAAAATATCGTAGTTTCTGTTCCGGGTTGGATGGTTCAAAAATCACGGTTAAGAACAGGTCCTCAGAATCTTACTTTTGTTGGATTTAGAGTTCGTTCTGACGGTGCAGAATATGTAGATGATTTTATTATTTATCTTGATCAAGTTAAATATATGTCTAATTCAATGTCGTTTATTTACGATGGATACGAACTTAAAGATATGGATTTTGGCGATTCCGAATCTTCTGCCAATTCTTCTGCGGAGGCTAAATAATGAAAAAACTTTTATTTGTTTTTGCAATAACTTTTGCAGGCTTGTTTGCTTTTGCACAGAACAGTGCTATCGATGAGCCAAATCCAGAAACTGTAGGAAACGATTCTGCAATGCAGGCTCTTCAGGAAATTTCTCTTGATAAATTTGAGCGGGAAGGTTCTTGGAGCGTTCACATGTCTTCTGATTACGGTGTAATTTCTTCAAGACTTTTTGAAGGTTCTCCTGCCATGAAAGAACCTCTTGCCGGAGAAGAAAATTCAGAAGAAAGTGATACTCATGTATTAGGTGTAAAAGTTGAATTTTTCAAACGCGGTGTAAATTCTTTTTATATTACTTCACAAAGACCTCTTCCAATCGAAGGAATTACAAAAACTATTTCAGTTTGGGCCTGCGGAAGAAATCAGGGGCATTCTCTTTATGTTCTTGTAGAAGATTATTTTGGAAGAAGTTACGAACTTTACATGGGAAGCCTTGCATTTAGCGGCTGGAAAAAACTTACATGTGTAGTTCCGCCAAGTCCAGATAGCGAACACGGAATTGTTCAGCACAGTGAATATTACGGTGATCAGCCTGGTCTTAGAATTATCGGTTTTAGAGTTGACTGCGATCCTATGCTTTCACGCGGACGATATTATCTTTACCTTGATGATTTAAGATGTGTAACAGATTTGTATGATACATTAAATCACGACGAAGATGATATGCCAGATACTTGGTAATTCTTGAAATTTTAATAAAAAAAACTGCCTTTAAGACTTTACTTTTTTTAGAAGTTTTGTCTGGGCAGTTTTTTTTTGTTTTAGGGAGAACTTTTACTTTTCGTCTGAAATTTTATAAAGTTTTAAATTTCCTTTTTTACCTGTAAAAATGATTAAGTTCATTTTGCATAAAACCCAAATCATAATCGGTACATTTTTTAAGATGCTGTTTTCTTTGCCTTCCGTTTTCAAGGATTCTTTTACATCTTTTACTGAAAATTCGGTTGGAAGATTTTCCGGCAAAAGCGAAAGATAATCTTGTTTTTTTGAAAAAAGTCTTTTTCCGCGTATTTCAATAAGTTTTTTGTCTGTTTTATTCCAGTCTTTTTTAAATCGCCTTTTTTTATTTTCTGACTGAATTTTTTCTTCGGTTTTAGTTCTTATTTCTTCTGTTGTAGTAAAAACGACTTCAAGAATAAATTTCTTGTCAAGCAGAATTGGGTAAAGGCCTGTAAGTTCCCTGAAAATGTCGTAAATGGTTTTATTTTTGGGACTTTTTCTTCTTGAAAGAGTGTTTCCTTCTTTGTCTTTGTATGTGATTATTTTAGTTTCGCTTAACGGATAGACAACTGTGCATTTTCGGTGTAAAGAATGTGCTTTCAGTATTTTTGGAAGGAGCCTGCTTAAATTCTGTGTTTGAATTTCGATGATATTTCCTTCTTCTGTATAAATGTCGTAAATCATGCCGTCTTTTTGAATTTCTGTTTTTCCGTTTGAGCTTCTGGCATATAAGTTTTTGAGTGTTTTGTGAAGGCTTGTTTCTTTGAATGTATTAATCATTTTGAAGACTTTTTTTTCTAGTGTTGGTTTTTGATTATAACACTATGTGAAGTGTATACAAAAATATCACTATATTTTTATCGATGTGAAAATTGTTTTTGAACTGCATTTTTTTTATTTTCGTCTGTTTTAGTGGTTGACTTTAAGAAAAAATGAATTAAAATGATAGTTAAGTGGGAAAAAGTGGTAAAAAGTGGAATATTTTGGGTTGAATGAAAGGTATTTAAGAGTTTTAGTCTTTGAAGTATCTTAAAATCTTTTCGTTTCAAGGACGGGTGTAAAGTGAATTTGCTTACAGGAGAATATAAAAATACTCTTGATGACAAGGGAAGGTTTCTCTTTCCTGCAAAACTCCGTTCTGCACTTTCTTCAAATGTTCTTATTGTAACTCAGGCAATTGTCGATCGTTGTCTGTGGCTTTTTACGCCTGAGGAATGGGAAAAAATTTCTTCAAAATTGATGGATAACGCTTCTCCTTTCAGCGCAAAAAACCGTCTTATAATGAGGAGTTTTATTTCGCCGGCTCAGGAAATCGAATTTGACAAGGCCGGAAGGCTTTCTATCCCACAGAGTTTAAGAGAATACGCTTCGCTTTCAAAAGACTGCATCGTTTTAGGGGTGAATAAATATCTTGAATTGTGGGACTCATCATCTTACAATGCTTATCTTTCTGAAAATGAAGCAAATTTACTAGAAGCAAGTGAAGAATTAAATTCAATCAGCTTCTTATAATTTGGGGGAATTTTCAGTGGAAATTGTTCATACTCCGGTTCTGCTTAAGGAATGTCTTGAGTTTTTAAGTCCTTCGGGTGAAAGTTATGAAAAAAATCCGTGGATGTGTGATTCAACTTTGGGCGAAGGCGGACATACAAATGCGTTTCTTGAAAAATTCCCTGAATTAAATGTAATAGGTCTTGATGCAGATTCTGTCATTCAGGAGAAGGCTAAATTGCGGCTTTCAAAATTTAATGGCAGAATACATTTTTATAATACTTGGTTCAGTGATTTTTATGAATCATATCCAGAAGATTTGCCAAAGCCGGATATTATTCTGTTTGACCTTGGAATTTCTGTTTTTCATTATGAAAAATCTGGACGCGGATTTTCTTTCAGGTATGATGAAAATCTTGATATGCGTTTAAATCCTTCAACTGAAGAACACAACGCTTCATGGATTGTAAATAATTATCGCGTGGAAGAACTTGCTGATTTAATCTATCTTTATGGTGAAGAAAAATTCAGCAGAAGAATTGCCAGTGCCATAGTGTCTGCAAGGGAGGGTGGGAAAATCGAATCGTCGAAAACCCTTGCAGATATTATTTTTAATGCAGTTCCGTCTTCTTACAGGTACGGACCGATTCATCCTGCAACAAGGACTTTTCAGGCGTTGAGAATTGCTGTAAACGGAGAATTAAAACGACTTCCGCTTTCGCTTCACAATGCCTTTAACTGTCTTAAACCGGGCGGAAAAATGGGCGTAATCACTTTTCATTCGCTTGAAGACAGAATTGTGAAAAATTATTTTAAAAATCTTGGAAAACAGTGCGTTTGTCCAAAGGAATTTCCGAAATGTGTCTGCGGTGGAGTATCTTCTGCTCAGATTCTTACGCGAAAACCTGTTTGTCCTTCTGAAGAAGAAATAAAAATGAATTCACCTTCAAGAAGCGCAAAACTGCGTGTTGTAAGAAAAATTAAAAACGCTTCTGATTTACATTTAAAAGGAGTGGAGGGATATTGATGAAAAACAAGACTAAAAGTTTTTTTTATATTGGACTTATAATTTTAGCAAGCGTTTTAATTCCGCTTCTTTTGATAATTTATGCTTTTCAGGCATCCCGATATTCTTCGCTTTATAAAGATATCGTACGGCTTGAAAAAAAACAGGAACAGCTTGTTGAGCAGAATAAAAAACTTATCAGTGATATAAGTCTTGTTGGGAATTCCAGTGAAATCGAACGGAAAGCCAGCGAAGAACTTAATATGCATAAAGCTGAAAAAGAAGATATTATCCGAATCGAAATGTCTTCTTCTGATTAAATTTGTGCTGGAAAATTAAATTTTTTAGTTTTGATTTAAGGAATGAAAAATGAATGTTAAGTCTGAAAAAAAATCCCTTCTTTCTCTTGAAAGCGTTCTTTCTGCTACTGGCGGAAAAGTTTTGCATGACAAAAAAGGCTGTTCTTTTTATTTTGATGATGTTCAGACTGATTCAAGAAATGTAAGAAAAAATTCTCTTTTTGTTCCTCTCGTTGGAAATTTTCAGGACGGTCATAAATTTGTAAGCGAAAGCGTAAAAAAAGGTGCAGGCGTCGTATTTATTAATCGGAGTGAATATGAAAAAAATCCTCAAGTTTATGATAAAATTTCTTTAGAAAATGAAAATGTTTTTATAATTCTAGTTGAAAATACTCTTTACGCTTTGCAGAATGCTGCTGAATGTTATGTTGGACAATTTCCATCGCTTATAAAAGTTGCAGTTACAGGTTCAAGCGGAAAAACTACGACAAAAGAAATGATAGTAAGCATTTTAAAACAGAAATACAATGTAGTTTACACACAGGGAAATTTTAATTCTGAAACAGGGCTTCCTCTTTCTGTATTTAAAATCCGAAAAGAACATGAAGTCGGTGTTTTTGAAATGGGAATGAACCGTGAAAACGAAATTCAGGAAATTTCAAAAGTCTTAAAGCCGAATTTTGCAGTCATCACAAATATCGGAACGGCGCATATCGGGATTTTAAAATCTCGGGAAAATATTGCAAGGGAAAAACGAAAGATTTTTGATTATATTGACGAAAATGGAACTGCTTTCATTCCGTATAATGACGATTTTAAAGATTTTCTTTCTGAAAATGTTAAGGGAAAAATCGAATATTTCGGGTTCGGCTATGAAAATTCAGCTAACGGAATAAAATTTCTTCGCGACAGAAATTTAGGCGGAACTGATTTTCTTTTAAACGGAACTGAAATAAATTTAAAAATTCCTGGAAAATATAATTTAGAAGATGCTTTTGCTGCCTGTCTTGTCGGAAAAACTCTTGGTGTAAGTGAATGCAAAATAAAAAATGCTCTTGAAAATTTTTCTAATCAGTCTTCCAGAATGGAAATTTTTGATTTGCAGCTTTCAAGCGGAAAATCTGTAAAAATCATTAAAGATTGTTATAACGCGAATTTTGAATCTATGATGAGCGTTTTAAATCTTGTAGAAAAAACTTCTGTTTCTTCCAGAAAAATTTGTGTCCTTGGTGATATGCTTGAGCTTGGTGAAAAATCAGAAGAAATTCACAGAAAAATTGCAAGGTATCTTGATGCTTCCTGTTTTGATTTTGTAATTCTCATCGGAAAAATGATGGCGCTTTCTAGTGAAGAAATTTCGGAAAAGTCTGGAAGAAAACTTCTTGTTTTTAATTGCTCAGATGAAAAATCCCTTTCTCAAGCGCGAAAAAATGCGGCCGAAGAAATTTTAAAATACGCTGAAAAAGATGATCTGATTCTTTTTAAAGGTTCTCGTGCAATGCAGCTTGAAGAGATTCTTTTGCGGATTGAAAAAAATGATTTGGAGGAAAAACATGGGCTCGTATAAATTTATTGCAGAAAATCCGATAAAAAAATATCACAAAAGCGATGTTTTCCTCTTTGCAAGCATAATAATTCTTTGTGGAATCGGAATGTTTACGCTTTTTTCAAGTACGCAGGATTATTCTGAAAAATTTCTTGGAAATTCTTTAACTATCGTACGCAGACAGTTTATCTGTTCGCTTGTAGGTTTTGCAGGGCTTTTATTTTTCTGGATTTCGAATATGAAATTCATACGAAAATGTCTTCCGTTTATTGTAACCGCCGTTTTCATTCTTTGCATTTTGACATTTATTCCTGGAATTTCAATCGAAAAAAACGGCGCAAGAAGATGGATAAGACTTCCGTTTAATTTTTCGCTCCAATCGTCGGAATTTGTAAAATTTGCCGTAGTTCTGTTTATCGCAAATCTTTTTGACAAGCAGTTAAAAATTCAGAATCCGGAAGACAAAAATATTTTTCCGTGCGTTTTGGGAATGCTTTTATTCATTTTACTTGTTTTTTTACAGAAAGATTTTTCGACTTCCGCTTTTATTTTTGCAGTTTGTGTCTTGATGTTTATCGTAAGCGGAATGAAAATTGCCTGGCTTTTTCCATTGATGACTATTCTGATTCCTCTTGTTGTGTTTTCAATTTTAACCGAAAGTTACAGGCTTGATAGAATTATAGGATTTCTTAATCCTGAAGAAGGTCAATTAGACATAAATTTTCAGAGTAACCGTGCAAAAATGGCAATCAGCGCCGGCGGAATCTGGGGAGAAGGAATCGGGGTTGGAATCAGAGAAAGTATAAAAATTCCTGAAGTTCATGCCGATTATATTTTTGCATGCTGGGCTGAAGCGATGGGCTTTATTTGGGTTTTGATTTATTTCATTTTGCTTGGATTTTTTGCGTTTAGAGGTTATAAGGCTGCATGGGAAAACGACGATGCTTTTTCTTCTTACGCATGCTTCGGGTGTGTTTCGATGATTTTGTTTCAATCGCTTATGAATTGCGGTGTCGTCTGCGGTCTTTTTCCGTCAACAGGAATTCCGCTTCCGTTTTTTTCATCGGGTGGTTCTTCTATAATCGTAACGCTTTGCATGTGCGGTTTTATTCTGAATGTTTCAAGGAATAATAATGAAGAAAGACCGAAAATATCTGAAGATACTTATGTTCAGGTTAACGATATAAATTTGAATTTGTTAGGAGACAGTTATGAGTGATTTCAGCCTGAATTTAGATGATGATTTTTTTAATTCTGAGAGTGTCTCAGATGAAAAAAGGAGCGATAAAGTTACTAAAGTTGTAAAAATCATTGTTGCAATTCTGATTTTTGCACTTTTTCTTGAAATTATGGTTTACAAATTTATCGTTCCAAGTCAAGGTGTTCCGCGCGTAAATATTTCAGGAAATAATTTTTATTCTTCAGAAGAAATTGCAGGATATTTACGCTCAATGAACTGTACTTCTTTTTACGATTTTGATGTTGATTCTGCGCTTTCAATTTTGTGTTCAGTTCCGGGCATAAAAGATGCAGAAATTAAAAAAGTCTTCCCGGATAAAATTTATATTTCTATTGAAGAAAGAAAACCTGTTTCCGTAATTTTTGCAAATATCGACGGCGTTTCAAAACCTCTGCAGATTGATGATGAAGGCGTTCTTTTTCCAGAGAAAGTTAAAATCGATGAAGGAAAAGTTCCGATTATTTCAGGGATTCCTGTTGAATTTTTAGGTGCGGGAATGAGAATTCCTGAAAAATACAGGAGTCTTTTAAATCAGATTGAAATGATTGCGTCATTACCTGGAAATTATTTTCAGTCAATCAGTGAAATCTGTGTTCTTCCAAAAGAATACGGAAATTACGAACTTGTTTTATTTCCGATAAATACGAAAATAAAAATTTTAACTGATAACACATTGAATGAAGACTTGTTTAAGTATATTGTGGTATCATTAAATGTTGCAAAAACGATGTATAAAAATATTTCCTTAATTGAGTTAAGGGGAGAAACTGTTTCATTTAAATAAAAACTAAAAGAAAACGCTGTTTTATGGGTGGAAAAATGGTTGTAGTAGGTTTAGACATTGGAACAAAAAATATTCGCGTAGTAGTTGCAGAGTCAAAAGAAGATTCTAGAACAGAAGTTTTAGCATTTTCAACAGTGCCTTCTGCGGGGATTGCAAACGGTGTAATTGTAAGCATTGAATCTGCGATGAACAGAATAAAAGAAGCAATTGATGAAGCGGAACAGAATTGCGGAATCGAAATTTCAGATTGTATCGTTTCAATCGGTGGCGATCAAATCGAAGGCTTTAATTCAAGTGGACTTTATATCGTCTCTCATACTGGTTCTCCAAAAGAAATTTCAAAAGAAGATGTAAGAAAAGCGATTGAAGTTGCAATTTCGATAAAAACTCCGCTCGATAAAGAAAAACTTCATGTCATTCCTCAGATGTATGCAGTCGATGAAGTTGCAGGAATTAAAGATCCTGTAACACGACTTGGAATCAGGCTTGAGTCGAATGTTCATATTATTACAACTTCAAGGACAATTATTCAAAATTTAAGGTCATGCGTAGAACGCGCAGGTTATGAAATCAGCGGTGTTATGCTTAAAACGCTTGCGGCAACTTATGCAGTCGTTCATCAGGATGAGCTTGATTTAGGTTCGATTATCATTGATTTAGGTGAAGGTTCAACAGATGTTCTTGTTGTATTAAACGGCGCTCCTATTTTTACAGGTTCAATTCCGTTGTGCGGCTATCATGTCACAAAAGACATTCAGTTGATACGAGATATTTCTTTAGACGAAGCGGAAAAAATTAAAATTGAATATGGCTGTTGCTGGCCGGAACTTGCAGATACTTCTCGAACGATTTTAATTCCTGGAGTTGGCGGTCGTGCTCCTGAAGAAATTTCTCAGAGGGAATTGTGTGATGACATTAATCCTAGAATGACTGAAATTTTTGAACATGTTTTAGATTTGATAAGGCAAAATACAAATGTAAACAAGCTTTCAGGAAATATTATTTTAACTGGTGGCGGAGCAAAAATGGAAGGCGTTGTCGAATTGTGCCAGGAGGTTTTCAGTACCGGCTATGTTCGCGTTGGAATTCCTGAAAATTTAGGAGGAGATTCATCTGAATATAGAAGTCCTGAATGGGCGACGGCAATTGGTCTTGTTCTTTCAAACAATACGATGGTTTCTAGAAGAGAATATTCAAAAAGCCGGAAAAATTTTCCTTTTTCAAGGTCTGCAAAAAATTCTTCTTCAAAGAAAGAAAGCAAATTAAAAAAGTTTAAAAAAATGTTTTTTTAGGTTTTTGGGTCAAGGGGGAAATAAATGGAATTCGAAGTTACAAGTACAAACGGCTCTAATTTGAATACTGTAAGTCCGACCGTTATAAAAGTTGTAGGCTGCGGTGGTGGTGGAGGAAACGCTGTTGACTGCATGATTAATGTAGGAATTCAGGGCGTAGATTTTATTGCAATCAATACAGACTTGCAGGCTCTTCAATCATCAAAAGCGGAATGTAAACTCCAGATTGGACAGAAATGTTGTAAAGGTCAGGGAGCCGGTGGAAATCCTGTAACCGGTGAAGAAGCGGCAAAAGAAAATGAAGAAGCGATTAAAAATGCTCTTGCAGGCGCTGATATGGTATTCATTACTTGCGGAATGGGTGGAGGAACTGGAACCGGCTCTTCTCCAATTGTTGCGCGCATTGCAAAAGAATTAGGAGCGCTTACAGTTGCAGTTGTAACTCTTCCGTTTGAGTTTGAAGCAAAAAGCAGGATGAAAATTGCACTTGAAGGAGTAAAAAAACTGCGAAAAGAAGTTGATGCTCTTATTAAAATTCCAAATCAGCAGGTTTTTAAACTCTCTGAAAAAAAATCACTTGTGGATGAAGCATTTTTTACTATAAATGATGTTCTTCGTCAGGGTGTTCAGGGAATTGCAGATATTATTACAAAAACGGGAATTATAAACAGGGATTTTCACGATGTTGAATCTGTAATGAAAAATCAGGGAGATGCAATTTTTGGAATTGGAATTGCTGACGGTGAAAACAGGGCTTCTGATGCGGCTTCAAAGGCAATTAACAACAAATTGCTTGAAAATACTCACATCGACGGCGCAAAACATATTCTTGTAAGCATTACCGGGAATAATATTGCAATGGAGGAATGTGAAGAAAGTATAAAAATTATTTCTGCAAGCGCTGATCCGGAGGTAGAAATTCTTTGGGGACTTTATAGAGATGAATCGCTCGGTGATAGTATCAGCGTAACTGTCATCGCAACAGGTTTTCTTCAGGAACCGGAACTTTCAGATGAAAAAACGGAAACTGTCAGCGAAAAAAAAGTTGATCCAAATGTTGTAGACTCTTCGGAATTTTTAAAACTTACATCAGGTCAGCAAGTCGCTGAAAAAACAAAAACAATTCATTCAGAAAATTTCGGAAATGAGCAGGCAGAAGGAATTAAGCAGGCTTTGAACGCTGATTCCCGACTTGGTACTGATATTTTAAGAAAACAGCCGTATAAATCATATTCTTCTAAGTCCGACTCTACTGATTACAGCATTCCGGCTGCATGGAGAAGAAAAAATCGTGGAATTAACATCGGAAAAGAATAAAATTCTTTCTGAATCGCAAAAAAAAATTCTTGATTTTCTTGAAAAGTATTACACAGACATTTTGCTTGTAGAACGCCTTTCAAAAAAAACTGCATACACTTACAAGCTGTCTGTTGAAATATTTTTAAACTGGTGTTTAAATCACCACATAAAATTAAAGTCTGTGACAGTTCAGGATTTAATGACTTACCTTGCTTTCCGTCAGACAGAAAAAAAAACTACGATTACAATCGCAAAAGATATTTCGGCTCTGAGATCTTTCGGTTTTTTCATGGTACGAAAAAATATGTGGGAAGAAAATTATGCTCTTCTTCTTGAAAGACCGAAAGCCGTTCATAACCTTCCGAAAGTTTTGTCTGAAAATCAGGTTGAAACGCTTTTAAATTCCAGCGATAATTCAAATCCGTGCGGAATAAGAGACGATGCTTTATTTGAATTAATTTATTCTTGCGGTCTTCGCGTTTCTGAAGCGTGTTCTCTTCTTGTAGATAATCTTCACCTTGAAGAACAGATAATTTTAGTTCGTGGAAAAGGCAATAAAGAAAGAATTGTTCCGTTTGGAGGAAAGGCAAAGGAAAAACTTTTAAAATATTTAACTGAAGTGCGACCGCAATTTGTGAAAGGAAGAACTGTTCCCGAAGTTTTTGTAAATTACAAAGGTGAAAAACTTAGCCGGCAGGGCATCTGGAAAAGATTTCGTGAACTTGAAATTAATTCTGGAGTTCAGTCTAAAATTCATACTCTCCGTCATTCTTTTGCAACTCATCTTCTTTCTCACGGAGCGGATTTGCGCGCAGTTCAGGAACTTTTAGGGCATTCAGACCTTGCAACGACTCAAATTTACACTCACATCGAAGAAAAGCAGCTTGAAGATTACCATAAAAAATATTTTCCCGGTCATTCCGATTTGTCTAAAAAATGAAAAATAACGAAATTAAAATTGAATTGCAAGATACTCAGTGGAATAAGGAATACATTGACCATGACAGAAATATTGTAAGGGCAATTGTTTATGATGAAAATAGAATGTTTTATTTTGTAAGAGCTGTGCGTGATGATGAATTTGGAAAAGCGACATTAATTGAAACCTCGGGAGGAGGAGTTGAAAAGGGAGAAGATTTAATAACTGCTGTTCAAAGGGAACTTAAAGAAGAATTGGGCGTTTCTGTTGATGTTGTTTGTAAAATAGGAATCGTAAGTGATTATTATAATCTGATTCATCGGCATAACATCAATAATTATTTTCTGTGCAAAATCAAATCATTCGGACAAAAGAATTTGACGCAGGATGAAATTGAAAAATTTCATTTATCAACTTTAAAAATGTCTTATGAAGAAGCCGTTATTGAATATGAAAACAGAAAAAACTCAAAATTAGGAACGCTTATAGCAAATAGAGAATTACCTATTTTACATCGTGCAAAAGAAATACTCGATAAACTTAAATGAATTTCTATAATTCATAATGCAGAGTGGATTTATCTAAGCGGAAAAACGCAGTGATTTTGGTAAAAAATAGATATGTATCTTTTTGTATATTTAATAATGTTTCATTGGAATTTTTAAGTAATTATATTTTTTTTAGTATGTTATTTCTTATGTAATTTTGATTTGATTCTTTTTAAGAAGATTGTTGTTTTGATTTAATTTTTTTACTGTAATTTTATGTTATATGTTTTTTGAATGATTTTTTTTCATTTTCAAAAGTGAGAATTTCGTGTACAAATTTTTTATGAAGAAATTTTATTTTTTATGTTGTTTTCTTTTTATTGCTGTCTTTGTTGGATGTGAAGTTGATGGTGGTGGAAGTAAGGTTCAGATTGGGGATATTGTTTTAAGCGATGGAAGGGTTGTTCCTGTT
>JAEDFA010000065.1 GCA_016293005.1 Treponema sp. | reverse complement strand
ATTCGATTGTAAAGTGTGAATGTGAAGTGCCTCGTCTTTCATTTTAATCCTCCAGATTTAAAATAAAAAAAAGATGCCAGAAAATCTGACATCTTTGCCGTTTATGTGCAAAATATTAATGACCGCAAAAAAAATTGTCAATTACAATCATCGAAATTTTACCCGCAGTGCCCTTAGCGCGTTTAAAATTGCAATCAGCATAACACCGACATCTGCAAAGACAGCGACCCACATATTTGCAAGACCGAGCGCACCGAGCACAAGACAGATAAATTTTACGGAAAGCGCAAAAATTATATTTTCCCGCACGATATTCATACACTTTTTTGAAATTTTTATCGCTTTTGCAATTTTTAAAGGATTATCGTCCATCAAAACGACATCGCTTGCTTCGATTGCAGCATCAGAACCGCACGCGCCCATCGCAATTCCAATATCGCTTCGGGCAAGAACTGGAGCATCGTTTATTCCGTCTCCGACAAACGCAAGATTTTCGTCTTTATTCTTTGAAGCCAGAAGCCCTTCAACTTTCAAAACTTTTTCCTGCGGCAGAAGTTCAGAAAAATATTCATCGATTACAAGATTTCCCGCAACGCTTTCTGCAACTTTTTTAGAATCGCCTGTAAGCATTACAATTCTTTTTACACCGACCTTTTTTAATTCTTCTACAGCGTATTTTGATTCGTCTTTTTCAACATCAGAAATTACAATGTGCCCAGAATATTCTCCGTCGATTGCAATATGAATTATAGTTCCAGTTTTATGACATTCTGAAAAACCAATTGAATATCTTTTCATCAATTTTGAATTTCCTGCAAGAATTTTTTTCCCGTCTACAACTGCGCAAACTCCTTCACCACTTATCTCTTCTATATTAGAAATTCGATTTCTATCTATTTCTTTTCCATAAGCCAAAACAAGACTTTTACTGATTGGATGACTTGAAGCGCATTCAGCTAAAGCGGCAAATTCCAAGAGTTTTTCTTCTTCAATAAGATTGTGGTGAATTCCTGTAACTTCAAAAACGCCTTTTGTTAAAGTTCCCGTTTTATCGAAAACAACGATTTTTGTCTTTGAAAGAGCTTCCAGATAATTTGAACCTTTTATTAAAATTCCTTCTTTTCCCGCTCCTCCTAAACCTGCAAAAAATGAAAGCGGAATACTAATCACCAAAGCGCAAGGGCAACTGATTACCAAAAATGTCAAAGCTCTGTAAAACCACACATTCCATTGTGCATACGAGGAAAGAAATAAAATTCTGAAAACAGGCGGAATTACAGCAAGCAGAACTGCACTCAAAACGACAGCAGGCGTATAAACTTTTGCAAATTTTGAAATGAATTTTTCTGATTTTGATTTTTTCGATGAAGCATTTTCCATAAGCGACAGAATTTTTGAAACCGTCGACTCACCGAATTCTTTTGAAACGCGGATTTTTAAAATTCCCGTCAAATTTATGCTTCCGCTGATAATTTCATCGCCAGAAGAAACATTTTTTGGAAGACTTTCACCAGTCAGCGCTTTCATATCAAGCGAAGAATTCCCTTCAACCACAATTCCATCAAGAGGAATTTTTTCACCCGGCTGAACGATAATCACTTCCCCGATTTTTACATCAAACGGACTTACCTTTTTTAAACTGCCAGATTCTTCGATATTTGCATAATCAGGCCGAATATCCATTAATTCCGTGATATTTTTACGACTTTTTGAAACCGCATATCCTTGAAAAAATTCTCCAATCTGATAAAAAAGCATTACGGCAATCGCTTCATTGCAATCTTCAATCTGAAAAATGTTCCACCCTGATTTATAAAACTCAAGAACAAATGCCCCGATTGTTGCAAACGCCATTAAAAAATTTTCATCAAGAGCGCGAAACTTTAAAATTCCTTTTATAGCCCCAAAAAGAACATCAAACCCGATTAATAGATAGCAAAAAACATAAAAAATAAATTTAAGCGGAATTGAAAACGGCATTTTCTGATTTAAAACTTCAAACGGAATAAACTGAATCAAAATAAACATTGCCACAGAACAAAGAATCCGCACGAGCGTTGAAATTCTGTTTTCTTCAGATTCTTCTGTGTCTTCAGGAATGAAAATTTCACAATCCGGTTCAACTTTTTTACAAGCCTTCACAACATTTTTCATCACTTTTTCACAGTCATAGCCATCATCGAATTGAACCGTAAGTTTTTGAAGCATAAAATTTATTGACGCAGATTTTACCCCTTTAACTTTTCTGCCTGCATCTTCCATTAAATTTGCACAATTTGCACAATCAACCTGAATTTTATAAGTTTTTTCCATTATAAATTCTCCAATATAAATAAAATTCGCAACGCGAACTTGTAAATAAAAACTCTAACGCCATTTCAGGCAAAGTTTTTATTCTTTTATTCTTCTTCAATAAAAAGTCAATGAGGAAATCTCAATTTCCGATTTGACTTTTTACGCCTGTTCGCAATGAAATGAGAACAGGCATTTAATAAGAAAGTTCGCAACGCGAACTTGTAAATAAAAACTCTGACGCCATTTCAGGCAGAGTTTTTATTCTTCTTCATAAATGTGAGTTAATCCACATTCCATTATCATTGCCACATGATTGTCATCAAGAGAATATTTTACTTCCTTGCCTTCCTTTGTACCTTTTACAAGTTTTGCATTGCGAAGAACACGAAGCTGATGAGAAACCGCAGAAAGACTCATTCCAAGAATTTCGCAGATTTCGCTGACATACAAATCTTTTATTTCAAGGCAACTAATTATTTTTGCGCGAGTCGCATCTCCAAATACTTTAAAAAGTTCTGCAAGAGCGCAAATCGTTTCTTCATCAGGAATTTTATTCCTTACATGAGATATCAAATCTTCTTTTTTTTCTTTTGATTTTATTCCGAACAATTTTTACCCCTAAAATATTTTATGGAAACCTCTAAAAAATCAAAAAGACGAGTTTTTAAAGATTTTATTACCTGTCACACTGAATAAAAAAATCAATCTGACTTAAACTCAGTTGAACAATTATTCAATTATTCTATTAATATTATAAAAGAATTTTTTACTTTGTCAACAGTTGAACAGTTATTCAATTATTTTATTTTAATCAAAAAATTTTCTATAATTTTCAGAAAAAAAATAACTTAAGTTCTTTTTTTTGAACTTTGGTTATTTCTTCAAATTCTACATTGCAACAATAAAAATATCGCGATAAGATTCAAGCATATAAAAAAGTTAATGACAACTTCCCAAATTTAAAAAAGTTTCAAAGCGGAGAGAAAAACTCCTTTTCAAAAAAAATGTAAAAGTCTCTTGCTTATTTTACAATTTTCTTGAAATTAAAAAAAACAACATTTCTCTCCGCTCCTTTTCCTACTCTCTTCAAGGATTTTTCTTTAAAAACCTTCACTATTTTATTGACTTTTAGCATTTCTATGATACTATTTTTTAAAGGCACATCTAAAAATTCTTTTTTATTGGTCATAGTACAAAATGTTTAAAACGAGTTACATAAATAACCTTAAATGATGCGTTGCATCTAAAATCACCTTTCTACCTGCCGCAAAAGCGGTTTTTTTATGGGAGCTGTCAATGTTAAAAACAGTAAAAGCAGCAGTATTAATTTCGGCTGTTGCTATCGGATTAATTTCATGTTCAAAAAATTCAAAAGTTTGTATCGGTTGTGGCGAAACTGCTGAACTCGAACGCTTCGAATTCCCTGAAGGCGTTACAGTAGAAGACCTTGAAGATATTTTCAGCGATGTTCAGACAGAACTTTTATCATATAAAGGAGAAAACCTTTCTACAAAACAAAAAATCTGTTTCGACTGCCGAAAAGATGCACTTGATGCAGTTGGAAAATGTTTCCGTTGTGGAAAACTAATTTACCGCGACCAAGACAAATCTGTTCAGGTTTGCGAAGCCTGTAGCGAATATTTAACAGAATACATCGAAAGCCTTATGGTTTACATTCCTGCAGAAGATGCTTCTGACGGCGAATTAACCGATTTTTATGTCAGCAAGTTTGAAACCACACAAGAATTCTACAAAATGATTATGGGAACAAATCCTTCATTCAGAAAAGGCAAAAATCGCCCTGTAGAATGCGTTCACAATACAGAGATAGAAGAATTCTGCACACGACTTTCAGAAATCACAGACAAAAATTACCGGCTTCTTTCAGACAAAGAATTCGATTTCCTTACAAAAGACATTTCTTTCAACTCAAAAGAAACTTTAAACGAAATTGCCTGGTCATTCTTTAATTCAAGCGAAGTTACTCACGAAGTCGGCACAACAAGAAAATCAACGGAATATGAACTTTACGACTTAATCGGAAATGTTTTTGAAACTGTCCTAACAGAAAATGGCGAATACAGAAGACGCGGTGGCTCTTATGTCAACTCGCTTTACAAATCAAAACCAGATTACGAAGCATACGGAGCAGACATCAACCTCTGCGACAAAGGTTTCCGCGTTGCCCACGATGCAGAATAAAAACGCCTTAATTTAAGTTTGCGTTGCAACTTTACAACAGGGAATCTCTAATTTTTACGGTTCCCTAACAGTTTTAATAAAAGAAAACGGCTCAAACCGTTTGGAGGATTCTATGAAAAAAATTATTCTCACTTCGATTATCTGTGCAGCTTTATTTTTAACAGGCTGTTCAAAACACGAACTCACATATTTTAAATTTCCTACAAACAATTCTTATGCATTCATTTTAAATTCTTCAGATGTAATCACAGAAATCAAATGCAAAACTTACGATAGCCAGAACACGCGCGTCGTAAACGAAAACGAAATTCTTACTGTAAGTCGCGACAGCGGTAAAAATTACTGCGAAACAATCGAAAATCCACACAGAAAAATTCAGGAAAACGGCAAAACAATCTTCAATGAAGACAGCGATGCGCTTAGAAACATCGGTTTTATGCTTTACACTTATTCAGGATTCAACAACATAGAATACAAACACATGTACGAACTCGACTGCTCAAAAAATTCAGAGGCGCTCGCAAACAAATGTAAAAGTTACTATATTTTCAGCAAAACTGAACTCGATGTAATTTCCGGTACAAACCCAAGCGAATTCATTAAAAACGACAAAAAATCGCACATCGCACTTAACCGCGCCGACGGAAAAATCTATCTTGTAACAGACAAAGAGTCAACACCAAACTTCATAATCATCGAACGCGGCGAATACCTTGCTGTTCAAACAAATTACAACAAAATTACAGTAACTTCTCTAGAAGATGAACTTTCGCCAGAAGGACTGATTAACATCGTAATCAAAGATTTTGAATAAAAATTAACTATATTTATTATACACCTCCTTCCTTGCTGTCTGAGATTTACAAATTTCAGGCAGCGTTTTTTTTAGCGTAAACAAAAACTAAGAATCCGATGACAACCTGATGATATTTCAGTAAAATTAAATCTATGAAGAAATACAAAGAAGATTTTATCAATTTTATGGTTGAATGTAATGTTTTAAAATTCGGGTCGTTTACTTTAAAAAGCGGACGGCAAAGTCCTTTTTTTATGAATGCAGGCGCTTACATAACTGGCATTCAGCTTAAAACACTCGGTCGGTTTTACGCAGAAGCCATTCACGAAAATTTCGATGAAGAACCAGATGTATTTTTCGGACCGGCGTACAAAGGAATTCCTCTTGCGGTCGCAACTGCAATCGCCTATTCAGAACTTTACGGAAAAGAAATCAAATATTGTTCAGACAGAAAAGAATTAAAAGACCACGGCGCAGACAAAGGCTCTCTTTTAGGATACAACATAAAAGACGGCGACAAAGTAATCATAATCGAAGATGTCACAACTTCCGGAAAATCAATCGAAGAAGTCTATCCAAAAATCAAAGCGCAGGAAGAAACTCCTGGAAAAATCAAAATTATCGGCGAAATCGTAAGCCTTGACAGAATGGAAAAAGCGCTCGATTCAGAAAATTCTGCACTCAGCGTAATAACAGAAAAATACGGTTTCCCGGCAAAAGCAATCGTTTCCATGAAAGAAGTAATAGACTTCCTTTACACAAACGGAGACAAAAAGCTCATCACGCCAGAAATCAAACTTTCTCTCGACAAATATTATTCAGAATACGGCGCAAAAGGAATTTCATTCTAATGACACCGCAAAAACAGATAATAATTCTTGTTGCTTTTTCGCTTGCAGGTTTAATTTTCATTTTCCAGGGCATTTATTTTCTTTCAAAAAAATATCAGAATACCCTGAAAGAAACACAAAATTCAGAAAAAGGCAAAAAAAATTCAGAAAATTCTGCAAAAATATTAGGTTACATTTCACTTGCAATAGGATTTCTCACAATTTTCTGCGGCATAATCTTAAAAATTATTCCTCAGGTTTTCCAATATCTCGCGCTTTTTTATGTAATTTTTCTGATTGCGTCTTTTTCTGTAATAATTTTTTCATTCAAAAAATAACTAAAGAATTCACTTTACGGAAAGAAAAATGTTCACTGAAGAAGATTATAAATTCATGAGGCACGCAATAAACCTTGCAAAAAAAGGCGAAGGTTTTACAAATCCAAATCCACTTGTAGGTTCTGTAATCGTAAAAGACGGAAAAATCATCGGCGAAGGCTTTCACAAAAAATACGGAGAACTTCACGCCGAACGAGAAGCCTTAAAAAACTGTCTTGAACGCAAAAACAATCCCGAAAGAGCAACTTTATATGTAACGCTTGAACCGTGCTGCCACTTTGGAAAACAGCCGCCGTGCACACAAGCCATAATTCAGTCGGGAATCAAAAAAGTAATCGTCGGAAGCAGAGATCCAAATCCTTTAGTCAGCGGAAAAGGCAACAAAATTTTACGAGAAAACAACATCACCGTCTTTGAAGACTGCCTCATCAGCGAATGTGATTCTTTAAATGAAATTTTCTTTCATTATATAAAAACTTCTCTTCCGTTTATCGCTTTAAAATTTGCTTCAACGCTCGACGGAAAAATTGCCACAAAAGACGGAAATTCTAAATGGATTACAAACGAAGAAAGCCGCTCTTTTGTTCATTCTTTGAGAAATAAATATTCTGCAATTTTATGCGGAATCAACACAGTTCTTCAGGACAATCCGCTTTTAACATGCAGAATTCCAAATTCCAGAAATCCCGTAAGAATAATTTTAGATTCAAATTTAAAAATCCCTGAGAATTCAAAAATTGTAAAAACCGCTTCAGAAGTAAAAACGATTGTTTCCTGTACAAATTCAGCGTTTTCATCAAATTCAGAAAAAATAAAAATTCTTGAATCTGCCGGAATCGAAATTCTTCCAGTTTCAAAAGACAAAAATGCACGCATAAATTTGCAGGAACTTGTACAAAAACTTGCAGAAAAAAAAATCGACAGCATTCTCGTAGAAGGTGGAGCAAGCGTGAATTACAGTTTTCTTGAATCCTCTTTAGTAAACAAAATTTACGCGTTCTTTGCACCAAAAATTTTCGGCGGAAAAGCAAAATCTCCTGTTTCTGGAGACGGAATCAGCAAAGTAGAAGAGGCATTTTCATTTCAGCTAAAAGAAATAAAACAGTTTTCAGGCGATATTCTCCTTGAATTCACCAAATAAATTCCACGAATTTTAACATTTTTCGGAAAATTCTGTAAAAACAAACTGCTGGATTTTTAAAAATATTCTGTTAGAATTAAATAAGCATTTTCGTGCGTTAATTTCAATAATTTTGGAAAAAAATATGAGAAAACATTATCTTGACAACATCAGATGGATTACTGTCGTTCTGGTAGTTTTTTACCACATCATTTATATTTTCAACGGAATCTGCAAAGAAGGAGTTGCTGGACCTTTTTCAGATTTTCAAATTCAAGATGCCGTTCAATACATACTTTATCCATGGTTTATGGTAATTCTTTTTATTGTTTCTGGAATCACTTCACGGCTTCTCCTTGAAAAACAGACAACAAAAGAATTTATAAAATCGAGAACTCAAAAATTTCTTGTTCCGTCAACAATCGGACTTTTTGTTTTTCAATGGATTCAGGGATTTTTCAACATGCAGTTTTCACACGCGTTTGAAAATTTTTCTCCAGAAATGCCAAAAGCTGTCATCTATATAATTATGGCAATATCAGGAACCGGCGTTCTGTGGTTCATTCAGATGCTCTGGATTTTTTCCATGATTTTAGTTCTCGTAAAAAAAATTGACAAAAACGACAATTTCTACAATTTGTGCGAAAAAACAAATGTTTTGATTGTCGTTTTAATGGGATTTCTTTCATTCGGATTTTCAAAAATTTTAAACACACCTGTAATTCTCGTTTACAGATTCGGAATTTACGGATTTGCATTTTTTTCAGGCTATTTTGTTTTCTCTCACGAAAATGTTATCCAAAAAATATCACGCTTTTTCATTCCGTTTTCTGTCATCGCAGTTGTTTCTGCCGTTTTCTATGTAAAATTATATTTTGGACAAAGTTATGTTGTTCCGCCGGTTGTAAACTGTCCGCTTGCATCAATTTATCTGTGGTTTGCATGCCTTTCAATTCTTGGCGGAAGCTACAGATTCTTAAACAAAACGAACGCCTTTTTCACCTTTATGCGACAAAATAATTTTGGACTTTATGTTTTTCATTATCTTCCACTTTCGATGGCAGCGTATTTTTTAAGTTTTTCAAATGTCCCGCCGTTTTTGCAGTACATCATCACAGGTTTTTCCGCATTTATAGGAGCAATTCTTTTAAACGCAGCAATTTCAAGAATTCCGTTTTTAAGATGGTGCGTTCTTGGAATTAAAAAAGAAAAAACAAAAGAAATTCAAACGGAACAAAATGTTTAAAGAAAATTTTACATCGCTTCGAAAAATGCTAAACATCTCTCAGGAAACGCTCGCAGAAAAAATAAATGTTTCACGACAGACGATTTCAAAATGGGAAACAGGAGTTTCCCAAAGTTAAAGATACCACATCAATCCCAC
>JAEDFA010000064.1 GCA_016293005.1 Treponema sp. | reverse complement strand
ATAAAACTGAATGATAATGAACTTTGCTATTTTATGCTTGTTGATACTGTTAAAAGAGCTATTGAAAGATAATAAAAAACGCCTTATCGGTTATCCGGTAAGGCGTTTGTCATTTCAAAGTTATTTCTTAGGCTTTATTTGGGATATCCCACAGACGACAAAAAATCGAAATCGTAAGTTTTTTAAAGGAACTCCGCTCAGGCAAGGTGATTGAATAAAAATTATTTGAAAAAAACACTTTTCGAATTATTTTAAAGCTTTTTAAATTGTTTCAGCATGTCAGATAAAATTGAGTGTCCTTGTTCCATAGAAATTTCTTTTTGTGCTTCGTGGTATTCTACAAGGTTTTCAGGAATTTCGTCTAAAAAACGGCTTGGTGTACATTCAATTATTGAATTCTGCTTGTGCCTTTTTGCGCATGACGATATTAAAAGTTTTTCCCGCGCCCGTGTAATTGCAACATAAAAAAGCCTTCGCTCTTCTTCTACATCGCCGTCGTTTTCGTCAACGGACCTTTGGTGCGGTATAAGGCCTTCTTCTGCGCCTGCAATGAAAACTACAGGAAACTCAAGGCCTTTGCTTGCGTGAATCGTCATAAGATTTACTTTTCCTTTATCGTTTTCGTCGTCTGAATTGTCGCATTTCATGAGTGTAATTCTGTTTAAATAATTAAAAATATTTGGATTTGTGTTGTCCGGGTCGTTTTCCCACATTTCGATTGAATTGCAAAGGTATTCAATGTTTTTCATTTTGTAATTTGCCGCTTTTTCGTTTTTTGAAAATTCTGTGGCAAGATATGATTTGTATTCGATTTCGACAACCATTTCGCGGACTTTTTTAGAAAGGTTTCTTCCTGTAAGAATTTTCTGCCTTTGACTTTCGATGAGGGAAACAAAATTTTCAAGGTCTTCTTTTGTTTTTTCTGAAACTGAATTTTTATCTTCTTCTGATTGTAACTGAAAAACTTCGTCTTTTTTTAGAATGAAATTGATTGCATTCCAGAGCGTGCAGTTCTGTTCTTTTGCAACATCGTTTAAACTTTGTATTGCCGACCGCCCGATTCCTCGCCTTGGAGTGTTTATAATTCTTAAAAGATTTATGTCGTCATCGTGGTTTGCAATGACCCTTAAATAACTTATGATGTCCTTGATTTCTTTTCTTTCAAAAAAACTTGTTCCGCCACTCATGGTGTAGGGAATGTTTGATTTTAAAAATGCTTCTTCGATGTAGCGCGACTGCGTGTTTGCCCTGATTAAAACCCCGAATTCATCGTATTTGCGCCTGTCTTCCATTGCAATTCCCTGAATGCTTTCTGCAATAAAATCCGCTTCGCTTATTTCGTTTTCCGGCATGAAAATTTCGATTGGTTTTCCTTCGCCTTGACCTGACCAGAGTTTTTTGTCTTTTCTGTTTGTGTTGTGGGAAATAACTCCGTTTGCGGCATCTAAAATTGTTCCAGTCGATCTGTAGTTTTGTTCAAGCCGGATTTCCTGCATTCCTTTAAAATCTTTTTCAAAATTGATTATGTTCTGGTAGTCGGCTCCTCGCCAGCTGTAAATTGACTGATCATCGTCTCCTACAACCGCAACATTTTTTTCGGCTAGAAGGCGCATTAATTCGTATTGCTGATGGCTCGTGTCTTGAAATTCGTCTACCATTATGTATTTGTAACGCTCTTTGTATTGCATTAAAACATCCGGATGTTCTTTAAAAAGTTTTATAGGAAGAACTATCAGGTCGTCGAAGTCGAGTGCGTTGTAAAGTTTTAAGCCTTCCTGATAAGATTCGTAAAGTTCCCGGTACATGTCGTTTTCGCTCTGCCAGTTTTTTCTTCCTGTTTTTATGTTTGAAAAAAGCGTGCTGATTTTGTAAATGTCCATCGCATCCGGTGAAAATTTTAATTCGCGGCCACATTCTTTTATTAAAGAAGACCTGTCTGTTTCATCGTAAATGGAAAAATTTTCTCTGTAGCCTAAACGCTCTATGTGCTGGCGTAAAATTTTTACTCCGAATGCGTGAAAAGTTGAAACTGTAAGGTTCTGGAGTTTTTTCTGCGTGAGGCTTTTGATTCTGTCGCTCATTTCTTTTGCCGCTTTATTTGTGAATGTAAGCGCGAGAATCTGACTTTGCGGAATTCCTGTGTCCAGCATGTGGGCAATTCTGTATGTGATTACTCGTGTTTTACCGCTTCCGGCACCTGCAATAATGAGAATTGGTCCTTCAATTGTTGTAACAGCCCTGTACTGCTGGGGATTTAATTCTTTTTTTAGTGTCTGTAAATCTAAAGCCATAGGAAAAACTTTAACATTCTCTTGATTTTTACTCAATATTTGGTACAATTATCTTATTATAAATTTATTTTTTTGAGGTTTTTTATGAATTATTCTGTTTCAGCGTTTCTTGCTCGTCATAATTTTGTAAATCACAGTGATGTAAATTTAATTGCAAATGCCATTTTAGACGATATGAATAAAGGGCTTTCAGGTCAAAAATCTGATGAAGACATGATTTTAACTTACAGCCTTCCTCCAAAATCAAAAGTTAAAAATAAATCTGTCATTGTAATTGATGCCGGCGGTACGAATTTCCGTTCGTGCCTTGTAACTTTTGACGAAAATGGAAACGCAATTATTTCAGACCTTGAAAAAACAAAAATGCCTGCAACAGACAAAGAACTTTCAAAAAAAGAATTCTTTAATCAGATTGCAAAAAATCTTGAACATCTTAAAAATAAAGCAGATTCAATCGGTTTCTGTTTTTCTTATCCAATGACCATTACAAAGGACGGCGACGGAATCGTAACAGGTTTTTCAAAAGAAGTAAAAGCGCCGGAAGTTGTCGGAAGTAAAGTTGGAGAATCTTTAAAACAAACCTTAGAAGAACACGGCTGGAACACAATTAAAACTATAAGGCTTTTAAATGACACTGTTGCAGCACTTTTAGCCGGAGCGGCAATTTCGGGAAAACAAAAATATTCTTCATTTATTGGTTTTATTCTTGGAACAGGTATGAATGCTGCATATATTCAGCCTCAAAATCCAGATTTCCCTGGTGTAAACAAACAGATTGTAGTCTGTGAATCAGGAAAAAATAAAAATGTAATCCGTTCAGATTTTGACATCGAATTTGACAAAACAACTGCGCGACCTGGTGAATTTTACATTGAAAAATGCTGTTCGGGTGCATATCTTGGACCTGTTTCCCTTATAATGCTTAAAACTGCCGCAAAAGAAGAAATTTTCTCGCCTTATGTGTGCAAAAAAATCCTTGAACTCACTTCGCTTTCTACTGTTGATATCGATTCTTTTCTTCACGAGCCTTACGATACTTCTTCTTGTCTTGGTCGTCTTATGGCAGAAAGCGCACGCGATAAAGATTATGACCTTTTGTTTCAGATTTTAGATGCAATGGTTGAGCGTTCTGCCCGCCACGCCGCTGCAATTCTTAGCGCATGCGTAATTCAAAGCCAGGAAGGCAAAATTGCTACAAAACCTGTGTGCATTCTGTGCAACGGAACGACTTTCCACAAAACTTACATGTTAAAAGAGCGTGTTTGCGCATATCTTGATGAAGTTTTGACACGGGAACGAGGTCTTTCATGGAGAATTGTTTCTGTAGATAACGACATCACTTTAGGAACTGCCATTTCCGGTGTTTCAGAAGAATAATTTTTATAAAACGGCGTAAATTAAAAACAGGGGTTTATAATGAAATCTGTTGGAAAAACAATTGTGCTTATAATGCTGATTCTCATCTTGATTTTTGGAAGCCTTTTGTGGTTTCAGTATCTGGGACTTATGCCTGTAAAATCTTTTATGAATCCTGTTTTTAAACTTTTTCATCTTGAACCTCAAACTTCTGTAACTCAAACTAGTTCATCTCCTGTAACCGGAGACTTATACGAAGACAGGCTCAATGCTCAGCGCGAATCCCTTTCAATCCTTGAAGAAGAATTAAACCTTCGCAATGAACAGATTTCTAAAAAAGAAAAGGAACTTGAGCAGCTTGCCGGTATAATCTCTGAAAAAGAAAAATCTTTGGAAGAACGCGAAAAAACATTTAACCAAATCGCAAAACAGTACGATGATAAAGAAGTAAACATTGAGCAAATTGCAATATATTTAAACAGCATGCCTCCAAATGATGCAGTTGCCTTACTGGAAAATATGGACGATCAGCAGATTATCGATATTTTGCGTAAAGTCGACAAAATGGCAGCAGATTCTGGAGCAGTTTCTATGAGTTCTGTATGGCTTATGAATATGAAATCTGAACGCGCCGCCGAGATTTCACGAAAAATGATTAATAAGCCTGAAGCCTTAGAGTAAAGTCAGACAGTGCAATTCGCCGGTTTTATGGAGGATTGCCTGTGGAGCAGCATGCAATAAATTATTCTCTTGATTATTCTTCTCTTGATTTGAAAACACTTGATTTTTCAAAAAATGTTCCTGAAAAAAAAGAATCAGGTGAAGCGTTTGAGTCA
Source organism: Treponema sp. (assembly GCA_016293005.1). Lineage (GTDB taxonomy): Bacteria > Spirochaetota > Spirochaetia > Treponematales > Treponemataceae > Treponema_D. The sequence continues at coordinate 4,506 of JAEDFA010000064.1, read as the reverse complement.
AAAAAATCTTTTGATGATTATGTAAAGGAAGTTAAAAATCTTAAAGATACTGAATCAAGACCTAAAGAAATTTCAGAAAAGCCTAAAGAAGAAAAACTAGAATCAAACGAAAATTTATCTGAAAATTTATCTTCTTCGGACAAAAAAAGAAATATCGCTGAAAATTATAAAAACTTTTCTCCAGACGAATTAAAAGCGTCTAAAATTTTAAAAGAAAGCGGAACAGTCAGGGATAAAAAAGATTTAAAATTTGAAGTAAAGTCTGAAAAAAAATCTCTTGAAAACCTGAAAAAACTCAAATTAAACGATGAAAGGTCTGGGAATGCTGAAAAATCAGGCGAGATTCTTTTAAAAAACGAAAAAAAGTCTGACAAAAAAACTGTTTTAACTGATAAAATCCCGGAAGAAAAAAATATTCCTCTTGAAAATATGATTTTCATATCTAAAGGCGAAGATGTAATGCCACTTTCATTTGAAAATGCGCTTTCTTCCGATGTTTTTTCACTTTCAGAGGATGAAAAATCTCTAAAATCTGATAATCACAAAAAATTCTATCTTGATAAAGAGGAAAAAATAGCTGTTCACGATTTTAGAAGCGAAATTATTCTAGAGGATGAAAAAATCGATGTTGATTCAAAGAAATTTGTTTCTTCCGTGAAATACGATGAAAACGGTGTTCAGATGCAGCTTGATTTATCAAAATCGACACAGGAAAATATTTTATCGCTTAATTCACAGAATAACGCATCACAAGGTTCAGTTTTTCAGGCGATGCTTACAAATCAGATTCAGGAAAACGCAGTAGATTTTGTAAAAGCCGGTCAGATTGTTCTAAAAGATAAAAACGAAGGTTCTATTAAGCTTATTCTGCATCCGGAAAGTTTAGGAAATGTTAAGATAGACCTTCAGATTTCCGATAAAGTAATTGCAGGAAAAATCACTGTCGCATCAAAAGAAGCGTTTAATGCTTTTAAAGATGCCCAGGATTCTTTGAAAAATGCTTTCAACCAGAACGGTTTTGAGCTTTCAGGTTTTGATTTGAGTTTTCAGGGTGAATCTTCATCAGGACAGCACTTTTTTCAAAATCAGCGTGAACAGGAAAATTTCTTGCGCATGGCAGAAGTTTATTCAGCGTTTTCAAATTCAGAAAGTTTTTTAAGTCCTGAAATCGAAAATGTTTCAGCACAGGTAAATTCTTCTGTAAACATCGTGGCCTGAAATTCCGATATTTTTTAAGAGGTATGAAAATGAACGGTATAAGTGATGTAAACACAGTAATGTCTTCCCAGGATAAATTTTCTGTAGAAAATCAGGTAAACCTTTTTAATAAGTCGCTTGAAATCGAAGGCAGAAAACCTACAAAAGAACTTGGAAAAGATGATTTTCTAAAACTTTTGATTACTCAGCTTGCAAATCAGGATCCTACAAATCCGATGGAAGACACTCAGTTTATTGCGCAGATGGCTCAGTTTTCTTCTCTTGAACAGATGACAAATATGAATCAGGCGTTTGAAAGAATGGCGTCAATGCTTAATTCTTCTAAGGCAGCAGATACAATCGGAAAAACTGTTGAAATCGATATGGGTGAAACAGTTAATCGTGGAGTTGTTGAAGGCGCAACTATGGGAAATACTCCACAGGTAATCGTTGACGGAATGTTTTACGATTTAAATAGAATAAAAGCAGTATATAATTAAAAGGCAGGTAACTAATTATGATGAGATCACTTTATTCTGGTGTTTCAGGTCTGCAGAATCATCAGACTCGAATGGATGTAATCGGAAACAACATTTCCAATGTAAATACTACCGGTTTTAAACGCGGACGTGTTAATTTTCAGGATATGATAAGCCAGCAGATTGCAGGCGCCGCAAAACCTACAGAAGAACTTGGAGGCGTAAACCCTAAAGATGTAGGTCTTGGTATGACGATTGCAACTATTGAACAGGTATTCACTCAGGGAAATCTTCAGACAACTGGCGTTTCTACCGATGTTGCAATTCAGGGTAACGGATTTTTCATTCTTAAAAATGGAGATGAAAGTTTTTATACAAGAAACGGCGCATTCGGTATTGATAAAGACGGAACTTTAGTAAATCCTAGTAATGGTATGCGCGTTCAAGGCTGGATGGCTAATGAAATTAACGGCGAAATGATAGTTACTACTGCTGCAACTCCAACAGATTTGATAATTCCTGTAGGTTCAAAAGATCCTGCTAAAGCTACAGAAAATGTTAAATTTGCGTGTAACCTGAACAAAAATACTCCTGAAATTCTTGAAGGCGCTTCTGCCGCAGATATTCAGAAAGGAACATGGAATACTGAACAGGAAATTTTTGACAGTTTCGGAAATAAGCATCTTTTAAGTGTTTCGTTTAGAAGGGTAGTCGGAAATCCTAATCAGTGGGAAGCAACTGTAAATGTTGATGTAAATAATGCTGATTATACACAGACTAGAATCGGACTTGGAACTACAGATGGCGTTGCAAATACTTTCCTTGTAAATTTTGACAATTACGGACAACTTTTAAGCGTAACAGATTCAGCCGGAAACCTTACTCCTGAATCTGGTGAAATTGTTCTTCAGGCTTCTTATACAGTTCCTGAGGCAAATACCGATGAAAATGGAAATCCGTATCGCCAGACTTTCAATATCAATCTTGGAACAATTGGTTCTATGAAAAATACGATTACTCAGTCTGCTTCTATCTCTACTACAAAAGCATACAGTCAGGACGGTTATACTTTAGGTTACCTCGATAATTTTAAGATTGATTCAAGCGGAACTATCACAGGCGTTTATTCAAACGGAACAAACCGCGTAATCGGTCAGATTGCTATGGCAAGTTTTACAAACGACAGAGGTCTTGAAAAAGCCGGAGATTCAACTTATGTAGAATCTAATAACTCAGGTCAGGCAATGATTGGTGAATCTGGTGTTCAGGGAAAAGGAAAACTTTTATCTGGTGCGCTTGAAATGAGTAATGTCGACCTTTCTGAACAGATGACTGATATGATTGTAACTCAGAGAGGTTTCCAGTCTAACGCAAAGACAATTCAGACTGCTGATACACTTCTAGAAACTGTTTTAGGCTTAAAACGATAAACCTTAAACTTTGAACCTTAAAAATCATTTGTTCTTGAGGTTTTTAAAACGAATAAAAAAAATGCCCTGCCAGGAAGATGTAAAACTTCTGTGCAGGGCATTTTTATAAGTTTTTAAATTGATTGAAAGGTTAGTTAAAGTTTGAAATTTAACTGACAGGCAGCCGTCCAGTAATTTGTTGCAGGATTCCATGCGGCGTCAAGTCCAATCTGGAAAAGTGCAAGATTTAATCCTAAACCTGCAAAAAGCTGTGGTTTTATTGAGTTAAAAGACATTTCTATTGTTGCATTTTTGCTTGAAGAACCTTCTATTGTTCCGGCTTTGTAATTCCAGTCATAACCGTATTCTGCGGCGTTGAAGAAAAGTCTTAAACCTGCAAAAGGCGTAATGAGTGCAATTTTTTTAGATGCTTGAAGTGAAACATACAGTGAATGAGTTTTGAGTTCTGTAGAAATTTTTGTTGCGATGTCTTCGGTTTTTTCTGTTCCAGCGATTTCGTAAGAAGCCTTGTAATTTCCGTTTAAACCAATTTTTCTTTCTGTGTAAATATAACCGACACCGACTGATGTTGAAGGAAAGAGTTTTCCTTCCTGAAGAATTTCGTATCTTAAGTCTGCGCCTATTGAAGTGTATTCAAGGTTTAATTTGTAATAATCGCTTATATCTTTGTCGTTTAAGGTTTTGAATGTTGAAATTGCAGAAACTCCGATGTCGAATGGAAGTATAATGCCACCGATTCTTGCGTTTACAGCCATAGTTGGAACAGGAATTTTCCCGAAAGCGTCAAAATTGCTTGAAATAGAAACTGAATTTTTTGAATTAGAAAGGGCGGAACTGATTTCGTCTGAAATTGCAGAAACGGTATCTTTTAAAAATGAAGTGTCAAGAAAAGTTCCTGAAACAGAAATTCCTGCAGTAAAATGTGGTGGAAAAGCCGGGAAAAACTTTCCGATGTATGCTTCTGGTTGAGTTAAAAGCATTGATGTGTTTTCCGGTGTATAATTTCTAAAAGTTTCAATCATGCTGTCAAAAGAATTGTTTACATCCTGTTCTGAAGCAAAACCAGAAGATAAAAGAACAGAGCCCATGAGAATCAATAAAATTTTCTTTTTCATAAAAATCTCCTGTTTATAAAAAGTGTAAGGAAATTTAATATTTCCGTTAGTTCTTTTTTATGGATTATAAAATAAAACAACTATTTATACAATTAGAAAATTTTTTTGCTCAAGGGGATTTAGTCGTGACAGAGTAAGCTTTGTTTCTTACAGACTTCTTAAAAAAAAGTTTTAATTTTTCGTTAATTTTTTATAACATAAGAATTCAGGCATAAAAAAAGGCTTCTCACTTTCGTAAGAAGCCTTTGCCACAGGTTGGAATCGAACCAACGACATACGGATTTT
>JAEDFA010000063.1 GCA_016293005.1 Treponema sp. | reverse complement strand
ACAGCCAGAACTATCCAATCGCCTACAAAAACGACGGACGAAAAATCGTGAAAGTTGGCGTGAATTATTCAAGTGAACAAAAGCAGCTTACAGAGTGGGTGATTGAATAGAAGGAAGAAAATTTTGCCCGGTAAAAAGCACAGAATACCAGCGGTAAAATTGTTATAATGTTATTATAATCAAAGATAGAGGTATAATATGAAACAAGTAACTGTAAAAATTGGAAACATTGATACTGTCGTTACAGTTGTAGATTCAAAATCAAAGAAACAGATTCTTACTGCTAATGATATTGAAATGGATACAAGAGCAGAAAAAGCTGTTCAGGCTGCCCTTCAAAAAGCTAAAATTTGCAACAAACCTGTTGCCAGATATGATACCACTTCAAAAACTGTAACTTTGAGATAAACTATGACTCCATCCGAACGCAAGCCTATGATTCTGGTTATTGCTGGACCAAATGGCTCTGGAAAAAGTACAATAACTCAATTTTTCGATATTGTCGGTACTTATACAAATGCGGATGATGTTGTAAAAACAACTGGAATGTCTGTTATAGATGCCGCAAAGTTTGTTGATGAAAAGCGATATGAGTCTATAAATAATAAACAAGATTTTACTTTTGAAACTGTCCTTTCTTCACAATATAAGTTAGATATTTTGAAAAAAGCAAAAGCGGATGGATATTTTATAAAATGCGTATTTGTTCTAACCGCAGATCCTAAAATCAATGTTGAACGCGTAAATGCTAGAGTCGCATCCGGCGGGCATGAAGTCCCAAAAGATAAAATTATAAGTCGCTATTATAGTTCAATCTCTAACATTAAAAAATTAATTGAATTATGCGATATTTTACATGTTTACGATAATTCACTGGATAAACCTGTTCGAATTATAAGGAAACATAAAACTGAATTTTCTATCTATCCAAATAAGTTATGGTCACAAACAAAGATAATTAATCTGATTAAAAGTTAATTTGAGTTAGAAAAACGAAGTTTACGAGCGTCTTCTTTCAATCGCCTACAAAAACGACGGACGAAAAATCGTAAAAGTGGGCGTGAACTATTCAAGTGAACAAAAGCAGCTTACTGAATGGGTAATTGAATAAGGTGCAGAAAGTGTTGTCAAAATGAGAATGGCTAAATCAATAGCCGGTGAGAAAATTTTGTATTTTCACGGCTGGGAGATATTTTGACAGGGAATGTTTTATAATTCGTTTGTCCTGTCCTTCTGGAATATGTTTATTGACAGCAGAATTATCATAATTTATATTATTACTTAGAGAAGCGTATGTAGCTCCCGCTTAAGCGTATATCTCGAGAAACTTAGGCGTGTAGCCATAAAGGGCGTTCACCGACTTTATGGAGTCTATGGCTTCTTGTTTTGTATTTTCAAAATCAAAGTCAGATACTACATACTTTCTGTTATCATTTTTTCCAATTACAGTTTTTATCCCATTTTTATAAACGGTAAATCGTCTGTTTATTTCTTTTGTTGTTGGTGCTTCAGATAATGATTCACGCTTTACAAGAGATTTTTTACATGCGTTTACTCTGAAACTAGATTTTCTTCTGTATAGATTTTTTTTATAGATTTTATTATAATTTCACTCAACGCTAAAAATTATACGGGGCGTTGCGGGGTGTCCCCGCTAGAAGGGGCAGGCGAAAACCAAAGGGTTTGAGCCGAGGGGAAGTCTTTCCCCCTTTCAAAAAAAAGAAAATTATAGAGGGTTAAATATGGATTTTGTAAAACCAAACGGAAAGCGTCGTGTTGTAATCACTGGGGCTGGAATGATTAGCGGTCTTGGACAGAGCTGGGAAGAAGCGTATGAACAGCTTAAAAGTTATAAAAACTGCATAAAAAATATGGAAGAATGGCACGACATTGCTGGAATGAACACTCAGCTTGCTTGTCCTGCAAAAGGAGAACTTCCAAAGTATCCAAGAAAATTAATTCGTGGTATGGGACGGGTTGCTCTTCTTTCTTATCACACTTCACAGATTGCATTAAAAATGGCTGGGCTTTTAAAAGAAGATGGTGATGTTATTGATGAACTTAAAAACGGTCGAACTGGTGTCGCTTACGGTTCTTCAATGGGTTCTTTTGATTCAATTCAGGAACTCACTTCTGTAATGGAAGACCGATGTACTGCAAAAGTAAATTCTTCAACTTATATTAAATGTATGCCTCACACTTGTGCTGCAAATATCGAAGTTACATATCAGCTTAAAGGTCGTATGATTGTAACTAGCGAAGCGTGTACTTCAGGAAGCCAGTCAATCGGTTATGCTTATGAAACAATCGAAAACGGTTTACAGGATATTATGATTGCAGGTGGTGCAGAAGAACTTTGTCCTCCTGATGCTGCGATTTTTGATCAGCTTGGTTCGACTTCTATTCGTAATGACAGCCCGGAAACTGCTCCAAGTCCATTTGATAAAGACAGAGATGGTCTTGTAATTGGTGAAGGCGCTGGAACTTTAATTTTAGAAGATTTGGAACACGCTGTAAAAAGAGGCGCAAAAATTTATGCAGAAATCGTAGGTTTTGGGACAAATACAGACGGAACTCACATTACTTCTCCAAACAGCGAAACTATGGGAATCTGTATGCAGCTTGCTTTGGACAGCGCAGGTCTTAAGGGCGATGAAATTGCTTATGTAAATGCTCACGGAACTTCAACTCATCACGGTGATATTGCAGAAACTACGGCTACAGAACGAATCTTCAAGCGACCAATTCCGATTTCTTCTACAAAATCTTATATTGGCCATACTTTAGGTGCCTGTGGTGCAATTGAAGCATGGCTTACAATTAATATGATGAATGAAGGCTGGTTCCATCCAACTCTAAATTTGAACAACATCGACCCGGAATGCGGTAATTTGGACTACATTAAGGGCGAAGGCCGCAAGATTGATGCAGAATATGTAATGAGCAACAACTTTGCGTTTGCAGGAATTAATACTTCATTAATTTTCAAGAAGTGGTCTGAATAGTAAAGCCTTTTTTAAAAGTTCATTTTTTGACTATATAAAAAAAGAACAGAAGAGCATAAAATGTCTGAACAAAAATTAAAAATTGCTTACAGCGGAATCGAAGGGGCGTTTGCAAATATTGCGGCAAAACATATTTTTCCTTCTGGAGAATTTATAGCGTACAAGGATTTTAAATCAGCGTGGAATGCTGTTAATTCTTCAATGGCAGATTATGCTGTTCTTCCAATTGAAAACAGTTATGCCGGTGAAATTGCTCAAGTTACTGATTTAATTTTCACCGGAAATCTTTTCATAAACGATGTTTACGGCTTGAAAATTCAGCAGAATCTGCTTGGCATAAAGGGTGCAAAATTACAGGATATAAAAAAAGTTATTAGTCATCCTCAGGCGTTGGAGCAAAGTGCAAAATTTCTTGAATCTCACGGAATTGAAACTGTTGCTTCTGAAAATACTGCCCGTGCAGCAAGGGAAGTTTCTGTTTTAAACGATAAATCTGTCGGGGCTGTTGCAAGTATTTTGACGGCAGAACTTTATAATCTTGATGTAATTCAAAAAGACATAAACGAATCTAAAGACAATACAACTCGGTTTGCGGTTATTTCTAAAAAAGAAGGTTCTCTTTACAATAAAAAGCATTCTACAGTTATAATGATGTTTACTGTCAAAAACGAAACCGGCTCTTTGATAAAGGCTTTAAATGTCATTTCAGCGCACGGTTTTAATATGGATGTTTTACGGAGCAGACCTTTAAAAGGACTTGCATGGCAGTATTATTTTTATGTTGAAATCGAAGGAAATTCTTCCAGCACTGAATTTTTTAAAATGCTCGAAAGTTTAAGGCAAAAATGTGAAAGCATAAAAATTGTCGGTTCTTACAATAAAAATGAATAAGGTGTCTATATGAATATGATTTTTGAAAAAAAACTTGCAGTTCCTCAGGAAGTAAAAGATATGTATCCCATAACGGCAAAAATGGCGGATACAATTAAAGAAAAACGCAAAGAAATCAATTCTGTTTTTGAGGGAAAATCAAATAAACTTCTTTTAATAATCGGACCTTGTTCGGCGGACAATGAAGAAAGCGTTATCGATTATATTGGAAGGCTTTCAAAAATTCAGGAAGAAGTAAAAGAAAAAATTCTTATTGTTCCACGAATTTACACAAATAAACCTCGCACAACTGGCGAAGGCTATAAAGGAATGCTTCATCAGCCTGACCCGAACGGTAAACCTGATTTATTTAAAGGAATTATTGCAACACGGCATCTTCACATGCGCGCTGTAAGTGAAACTGGTTTTGCCTGTGCCGATGAAATGCTTTACCCGGAAAATTACCGTTATCTTGATGATTTACTCGGTTATGTTGCAGTTGGAGCTCGTTCAGTTGAAAATCAGCAGCACAGGCTTACGGCAAGCGGAGTAAATGTTCCTGTCGGAATGAAAAATCCTACGAGCGGCGATTATTCTGTTATGATGAACGCAATTCTTGCTTCTCAGAGAGCGCACACTTTTATTTACCGCGGCTGGCAGGTTCATTCAGAGGGAAATCCGTATACGCATGCAATTCTTCGAGGTTCAACAAATAAACACGGAAACAATGTTCAAAATTATCATTACGAAGATTTAATCAGGCTTTGCGATAAATACGATGAAAAAGAATTAAAAAATCCAGCTGTAATAATCGATACAAATCATTCCAATTCAAATAAAAATCCGTTTGAGCAGCCGCGAATTATCATGGATGTTTTAAATTCTGCTCACCATTCTCAAAGAATTCGTTCTCTTTTAAAAGGATTTATGATTGAAAGTTACATCGAGGACGGCTGTCAGAAAATCGGTGAAGGTGTTTACGGAAAATCGATTACAGATCCGTGTTTAGGCTGGGAAAAATCCCGGGAGTTGATTTATAAAATTGCTGAAAAAATCTAATATGAAAATATTGTCAAAAAAGAACTAAATTGGTAATATAGAAAAAACACGGCAAAGAAGTCGTAGATTTTATGCTTGAAGAAATTCGGCAGAAAGTCTACGGCTTTTTTTATTTTGAGGTGAATGATGTCTAAATTTATTTTTGTTACAGGTGGAGTCGTAAGCGGACTTGGAAAAGGAATTACAGCGGCAAGTTTAGGCCGGCTTTTAAAAGATCGCGGATTAAAAATTGCTTCACAAAAACTTGATCCGTATATGAATGTTGACCCGGGTACGATGAGCCCTTTTCAGCATGGCGAAGTTTTTGTAACAGACGACGGTTCTGAAACTGATTTGGATTTAGGTCATTACGAACGGTTCATCGACGAAAATTTAAATAAATATTCAAATCTTACAAGCGGAAGAGTTTACTGGAATGTTTTAAACAAAGAGCGAAAAGGTGAATATTTAGGTCAGACTGTTCAGATTATTCCTCATGTTACAAACGAAATAAAAGATTATATTTTAAAAAATGCCGAAGTAACAAAAGCCGATATAAGCATTGTAGAAATCGGCGGAACAATCGGTGACATTGAAAGCCTTCCATTTTTAGAAGCGATTCGTCAGCTTGCCCTTGAAATCGGAAGAAAAAACTGTCTTTTCATTCATGTGTGTCTTGTTCCTTATATTTCAGGAAGCGATGAGTTTAAATCAAAACCGACTCAACATTCTGTAAAAGAACTTATGGGAATGGGAATTCACCCTGATATCGTCGTTACAAGATGTGATGAAGTTATTCCGAATGACATCAGAAAGAAAATTTCTCTTTTCTGTAATGTTTCTGAAGACTGCGTAATTAACAATACGACTTTGCCATCGCTTTATGAAGTTCCTCTTATGCTTCATGAGCAAAAAATGGATGAAGTTGTATGCCGTGAACTCGGTTTTGAAAATACGCAGATTAATCTTTCTGACTGGGAGAATATGGTTAAGGCGATTAACAGCCGCGACGGAGAAATTCAGATTGCTCTTGTTGGAAAATATGTCAAACTCCATGATTCGTATTTGAGTATTGTGGAGAGTTTAAATCACGCGAGTTTTGTAGTCGGAAAAAAACTTAAAATTAAATGGGTCGACAGCGATTCTGTAAACGATGAATCCGCTTCAGAAATTTTTAGCGATTGTTCGGGAATTATTCTTCCAGGTGGATTTGGAAACCGCGGAATTGAAGGAATGATTTCTTCTTGTAAATATGCACGCCTTCACAATATTCCGTATTTTGGAATTTGTCTTGGAATGCAGATTGCTGTAATCGAATTTGCGCGCGATGTTTTAAATTTAAAAAATGCAAACAGTACGGAATTTGACGAGCAGTGTGAAAATCCTGTAATTGATTTGATGAAAGATCAGGAAGGCGTTATAAAAGGCGGAACAATGCGTCTTGGAAAATATCCGTGTCGGGTAAAATCTGGAACAATCATGCAGAAAGCGTACGGGGCTGTCACAATCGAAGAGCGGCACAGGCATCGCTACGAATTTAACAATAATTTCCGTTCTAAGATGGAAGAAGCCGGGCTTATAATCGGCGGAACAAGTCCCGATGATAGTATTGTTGAAACAGTTGAACTTCCACAGAAAGACAGCGCAATTTCACACAAATTTTTCATCGGCGTTCAGTTTCACCCGGAATTTAAAAGCCGCCCGAACAACGCAGGTCCTCTTTTCGTGGAATTTTTAAAAGCCTGCATTAATTATTAGGTCGAATGTCGAGTTTAAATTTCTGATGTGGTTTGCAATATAAAACAGCTGAAAAGTCACACGGATTGAAAAAATCTAATAATTTTTTTATAAAATTCTTATGATTGAGAAAATTGCATCGCCTGCGTTTTCGATTCTGCGGACGATGTCCATGTATTTTAGTTCTGATTTGACATTCTGACCGTTTTCAAGGCGTTTTCTGGAATCTTTTTTGAGAATTTTTTCGATTGCATCGATTTCTTCTTCCATAGAAAAGGCAATTTGTTTTTCGTTTTCGGAAACGCCTGTGGAAATGTGTTTTTCTGCAAAGGTGAAGAATTCTAAAAGTTTTTCCGTATACGGAAGGAGTTTGTCGTAGCCGACTTTTTCTTCCGGCTTGTCGTTCTTTTTTCCAACGAATTTATCGATATTGTAAATTATGCTTGTGATTTCGTCGCTGACATTTTCAAGGTTATCTGTAATCTGAAGAAGCTGGTTCAGTTTGTTTTGAATTTGTCCTGTTGCGTTTTCTAACGATGCAACTTTTATGAGGAATGAAGTGATTTCTTCGTTCATCTGGTCGAGTAAGTCTTCTTCGTCGTAAATTTTTTTGGAAATTTCTGAAATTTCTTCTTTGTTGCAGTTTTCAAGTGCGGCACATACTTCGCAGAGCATATTCATGACAGAAGATGCCATTTTTTCGATTTCTTTTTCTGCCTGCAGAATGTGAATTTCGACAGTGTTGTGCGATGAAAGCATAAACGGAATTTTGTATTTTTTGTTCTGTTCCTGAGGTTTGTCTTTGATGATTAAACGCGTGAAATCTGCAATCTGATTTACAAACGGAAGGAAAATGATTGTGTTAATTGTTTTAAATACTGTGTGGAGTACTGAAATTTTTATTGCGATGTTTGCATCTTGTGAAATAAAATCTACAAGTGACAGAAGCGGTTTGAAGAAAATAAGCGCAAGGATAGTTCCAGCTACATTGAAAAGTACATGAATTAAAGCGGAGCGTTTTGCATCCTGATTTGTTCCGAATGAAGCGAGAATTGCGTCGATTGTTGAACCGATATTGCTTCCGAGTGTCATGGCACAGGCAACTTCCCATGTGATGATTTCGTTGAATGCCATTGTGATTACGATTGCTGTGAAAGCGCTTGAAGAATGAAGAAGTGCCGTTACGATGATTCCGATTAGAAATCCGATTATAATTGAAACGGCTTTCCACTGCTGAATTTTTTGAAGCCAGGTTAGACTTGAGGCATCGAATGAAAAAACATCTTTTAGCCAGTCAAGACCGATGAATAAAAGCGCAAAACCCATTATCGCTTCGCCAAGATTTTTGAATCGGTCTTTTTTTGACATTGTGATGAAAAATCCGGTTCCGAAAAGTGGAATTGCAAAAGCAGAAATTTTAAAATTAAAACCGAATATAGAAACAATCCATGCCGTAACAGTTGTTCCGATGTTTGCTCCGAAAATTACTCCTACAGATTGAACTAGCGTTAAAAGTCCGGCATTTATGAAAGAAATTACCATTACGGTTGTAGCGCCGCTTGACTGAATAATCATTGTAATTAAAAGTCCGGTTAAAAGTCCTGTGAAACGGTTTCCGGTAATCATTCCCAGAACGCGTTGAAGTCTTTCTCCTGCACTTTTTTGTACGCCGTCGCTCATCAGCCTCATTCCGTAAAGTAAAAATCCAAGCGCACCAACAAACTGTAAGATTATTCTGAATAATTCGGCAATCATAAAAAAATCCTAGCTTTCATAAGTTTTTAGAATTGATTCAGCAGTAACAACACGGCTTTGCCTTAAATCCATGGACTGCTTTTCGATATATCTGTGAGCCTGTTGTTCTGTCATATTTAAATACTGAATCAGAACGCATTTTGCCCTGTTGATTAATCTGATTTCTTCTAATTTATTCTGAAGTTTTTGATTTTGAAATTTAAGAAAATCTAATTCCTTTTGATTATCGGCAGGAATCTTAAAAGAATCTATAAGTTTTTTAGACGGAATTAAAACTGCATCAAATTTTTTTAGTTTTTCGTCTGAAAGTTGAGATAAATCCTGAATGTATTCAATGTTTTTGACGCCAGATTTTTTTAACTGGTCACAGGAAGAGAAAGAATTTTCATCCGAAACTACAAGAACGGATTCCATAAAAAAATCATACAGAATTTTCAAAGAATTTACAATCTTAAGAAACTTGACATCTTAAGAAACTTGAGAAAAATTCTTTTGTGCCGAAATTTTTATAATGCCTGAAGCTTTGTTTAAAATTATTTTTCCTATTTCCTTATAAAGTTCTTTTTGATATAATTTGCTTTATGGAAACACGAAATATTTTTGAAAATTTATCTTGTATCGATCACAGATACTCTTTGTCGGAGTCCGATGCATTTGCAGGACTTTCTAAATACATCTCAGAAGAAGCTTCTATCCGTTCCTGCGCAAAATGTGAAGCAGCCCTTGTAAAAG
>JAEDFA010000009.1 GCA_016293005.1 Treponema sp. | reverse complement strand
TGAAGAACAAAAAGAAGGTATAGATTTGATTTTAAAAGATGCGCTTCCGTCTTTAAATGTGCCTTCAAATTCTGTAAAAACATTCAGCGATGTAACTTTTTCGTCAAAATATTCAATAAAACCTGCGTTTACTTCACAACTTGCATATTCGACGGCAAATCTATCTTCTCCAGAGGACTTTCATTGGGAAGAAATTCGCTCTTCAAGTTATACGGTAAAAGTTCCTGTGTCTCTTGACAACAGTTTTTCTTACGGAGGAAGTTTTCTTTCTCTTTCAAATAATTTTACATTTAGTCCAGTCTGGCAGGCACACCCGTACATTTCTACCGATACAACAGAATCAAAAATCGGCTATACAAAAAGTGAAATAGATTCTTTGAATAAAACCGATTATGCGGCAACTAAAAAAGACCTTACTACAACTAATTCAATTTCTTTTAAACCGTTTTATTATATTGACTCAATTAAAGACATTGGAATTACTTACAGAAATATCATAAAAATGGTAAGGACAAATTTTATCGGGGATGCTGAAAATCCTCAGTGGGAATACCTTACGACTGACTGGAGCGACCCGGATTCGATTACCACAAATTCTTTGGATTTTACGCTTGCATTCAATCAGATGGATAATAAATTTTCGCAGAGCCTTACGCTTACTACAACTTTAAAGCCTCAGGTTGAAAATTATTATGGAACATTAAAATTCACTTTTCCATATACAACATGTCAGTTTGAAGCAGGAATAAAACGAAAAAGCGTTACAGATGATACATGGGTAAAACAGCCTTTTAAGCAGAATTTGACTTTTTCAATTTTTAACAATACTTTAAAGCTTTCTGAAAGTTACAATTACAATCTCGATGAAGAGCACCACGATTCATTAAAAATTGCATTGAGCTGGCAGAGTCTTCAGGCTGCTTACACGATGAGTTATACAAACGGCTATGATTTTGACAACGATTCCGGATGGATAAGCAAAACTGATAAAGAATTTCTTCCGTATTCGTTTTCGCTTGCCTATGCGCCTTCTTCCGTTACTTTATACGCGTGGAAAAACAGAATTTCACTTTCACTTGGTGTAAACACGAGCATTGTCGCAGATTTATTAAGACCTACAAACAGTTATTTTACATTTTCTCCGTCGATTACTTTAAAAATAAATGAATTTTTAAATCTTTCTTTCTCTGCAACTTCAAAAAATCAGGTTATTTATAGATATTTTTCCCGGGAAATCGATATACCGGGAGAGAAAAATATTTTCCTGGATTTCATAAATTCTTTCAGGTTTGATGATGAAAATTTAAGGAAGGCAAGCGGATTTAAATTAAAGAGTTTAAAATTTGACATTACGCATGAACTTCATGACTGGGATTTTAAAACTTCATTTAAATTTGAACCGCGAATTAAAACTGAAAACGGACATCAATATTACGATTTTAATCCTTACATGACGATTTCAATCAGCTGGCGGCCAATGGGAAGCTTTAAAACTGAAATTGTGGACGATTATGGAACATGGCAGTTGAAATAAAAGGTTTTGTAAAATTAAGGTTATCTGCTTTACAAATTTTATAACTTGACTTGACCTTGAATTATTGTTTATTTAGAATATTAAAGTACGTGAACGAATATACAATTGTGCTTCCAGGTCAGGAAATTCTTTCTCTTGTCTGCGGAACAAACGACAGAAATTTAAAACTCATCGAAGAACACCTTGGAGTTCCTGTTTTTACAATCGGAAACGAAATTTCCATTGAAACTGAAGATGTTTCCGTACGGGAAAATTTTAAATTTATCATCGACAGAATGATTGATGAAATTTCAGATGGTGAAAAAAATTCAGACGACATAATAACATCAGTCCTTAATACAGAAAAAAAAGCAAACATGGAAGACTGTTCTATTTTGGTTCCGGGCGGAATAAAGAAAATTTATCCGCATACTCAGAATCAGGCTGAATATATCGAACTTTTGCGCAGAAAAGATATGGTTTTGTGCACAGGTTCTGCCGGTAGTGGAAAAACTTTTCTTGCAGTTGCCGAAAGCCTGCGTCTTATCCTTTCTCATAAATTTTCTCGTCTTATAATTACCCGTCCGGTCGTTGAAGCAGGCGAGAGTCTTGGTTTTCTTCCAGGAGACATGGAACAAAAAATCAGTCCGTATTTAAGGCCTTTTTATGATTCAATGGAAAATATTCTTCCGCGTGAAACCGTAAAACGCCTTGTAGAAGCCGAAATCATTCAGGTTTCTCCTCTTGCGTATATGAGAGGCCGCACTTTAAATAATAGCGTTATCATTTTAGATGAAGCGCAAAATACAACTAACGAACAAATGAAAATGTTTTTAACAAGAATGGGTGAAGGAGCAAAAGTTTTTATTACCGGAGACACGACTCAGATTGACCTGCCAAAAAAAATTCCAAGCGGCTTAGTAAAAGCTGTAAAAATTTTATCGGGCATAGAAGAAATCGGAATCATAGCATTAACTTGTGAAGATGTCGTAAGAAATCCGTTAGTAAAAAAAATTGTAAAGGCTTATGAAAGAGACTCAAATGAATAAGAAAAAAGAAAAATCACAGAATTCCGCTAGTTTTGTTCAGTGGTTTAAAAGAAACCGTGGCGAAATTATTTTAGTCATCACAGGTTTTATCGTAATTTCTGTAATAAATTTTTTCAGCGTAGCAACGAGTAAAACTGTTTCGACTTTTGACATAAGGGATTTTGAAGTCGGAATGATTTCTGACAGAACTATAATTTCCCCAAAAAGTTTTCCGCTTGATCTTGAATTAAATGTTCAGATTGAAGAAGGTGAAAAAATCATCAGGAAAGGCTTTAAAATCGAAGAAGAAAATTTTAAAAAACTTCAGAAACTTTCTCAGTCAAAAGATTATATAGATTTAAGGCTTTTTGCAAATAATGAACTTTTTCTTTTTCTTCTTGCAACGATGTGGATTCTGCTTTTTACATATATTCCTTTTGGAAGAAAATTTCAAATTCGTGAACTTGTCTTTCAGGTCGTCTGCTTTAATTTAGTTTACCTTGCGACGGCTTTTGCCCATAAAATGCAGTTTTTCTCTGACGAATTTAGAGTTTTAATAGTGATTCCTGCAATATTTTTTATTCTTATCATTTCAATTCTTTACGGAACTTTGACTTCTTCTATTTTCAGTTTGATTCTTGCGCTTGGAGTTTACAATGCATCAGACTGGAGCGTCGTTCCGTTTTTATACACGCTTGCAACTTGTTTTGCTTCGTCTGTAATCGTAAAAAAAATCGAGCGCCGCATGGATATGGTAATAATTTCTGTGCTGATTGCGTTTATAAATGTGATGGTTTCTGTTGTACTTTCCGTAATTTGTGTTTCTCCACTTTCTTCAAAAGGTATTGTGATTGCGGGAGTTGCGCTGAACGGATTTTTATCTGGAATTCTTGCGCTTGGATTTTTGACTCCTGTAGAAATTCTTTTAAATACGGCAAGCATTTTCCGCCTTATGGATTTAAGCGATTTAAATACGCCGTTTTTGCGAAGAATGCTCGTGCTTGCTCCGGGAACTTATCAACATTCGCTTATGGTTGCTCAGCTTGCAGAAACCGCGTGTCGTGAAATTGGAGCAAACAGTCTTATAGCCAGAGTCGGAGGGTATTATCACGATATTGGAAAAATCGATCAGCCGGAATATTTTACCGAAAATCAATACGATGGAATAAACAAGCATGATGACCTTGCGCCAAAACTTTCTGTTTCTGTAATAAGGTCTCATGTTCGACACGGTGTTGAAAAAGCCCATCAGCTTCACCTTCCAAAACAGGTTATAGATATAATCGAACAGCATCATGGAAACGGAGTTATCGTCTGGTTTTATGAAAAAGCAAAAAAAGAAGACCCGAACGCTAATATTAACGATTTTACATATTACGGAAATCCTCCTGCAACAAAAGAAGCGGCAACTGTAATGCTTGCAGACACGGTTGAATCTGCTTGCCGGTCTCTTGAAAATCCAACAGAAGAGAGGCTTGAAAAATTTATTCAGGCTTTAATAAACGCTAAAATCGAACAAAAGCAGCTTAACAATTGTGAACTGACTTTCCACGATATTACAAAAATCAAAGAAACTTTCCTTCAGATTTTAGTTGGTTATTATCACTCAAGAATTAAATATCCAGACCAGAAAGATCCTGATGCGAAAAAAAGTGATGCAGTAAAAACAGAGGCAGAAATTAAAAAAAATACTGAAAGAGACACGGTTTCTGTAAAAAAAGCAAAAACTTTAAAAAATTCTGATGAATATCTTGGCGACAAAACTTTAGATGAGGTAAAGAAAAATGTCTAATCGTGTTTTTGTCCTGATGGAAGATGGCTTAAATGAACCTGAATGGTTTTCTAAAATAGAACCTTTTTTAAATTCGGTTATGGAAAAATTAAATTTTTCAAATGAAGAAGTTTCCGTAATGTTTTCAAGCGACAGTTTTATTAAAGCTCTAAATTTTCAATATCGCAATATAAAAAGTCCAACCGATGTTCTTTCTTTTGAAAATGACCTTGAATACGAAGACGGAGAAAAGTGGAAAAATGTCGGTGATATCGTAATAAGTCTTGAAACGCTTTCAAAAAATGCAGAATATTTTGAAGTTTCAGAAAATTTAGAATTAAAACGCCTTTTGATTCACGGACTTCTTCATTTAAATGGCTATGATCATGGTGAAGAACATATAGAAAAAAATAAGGAGCCTGAATGTGAAATGCTAAAAATTCAGGAAAATTTATTAAAAGAATTTGAAGATTTTACTATCATTGATTCGTAACGATTATTAGGAAAAATTATGAGTTTTTTAAATTTTAATAAAAAAAAGAGTTCTGAATTAAAAACTTCAGAAGAAATTTCTCTTGAACAAGAAGAAATTTTTAACGAGGAAAAAGAAGACATGATTCAGGGAATCGAAGAGCTTCACGATACAACCGTAAAAGAAGTTATGGTTCCTAGAATTGATGTAGATTTTATCAGTATAGACACAGAAATCGATGAACTTCTTGAAAAAATTTCTGAAAGCGGACATTCACGATTTCCGGTTTATAGTGAATCAATTGACAATGTTACAGGCGTTTTGTATGTAAAAGATATCGTTTATTCAATTTGCAAGAACAAAAAAATCGAGGTTGAAAAAATCATCAGAAAACCTTATTTTGTTCCTGAGTCAAAAAGAATTGATTCTCTTTTGCGCGAGTTTAAACGAAAACATCTTCATATTGCAATTGCCATCGACGAATACGGCGGAGTTTCGGGAATCATCACAATGGAAGATATAATCGAAGAAATCGTAGGCGATATTCAGGATGAATTTGACAACGAAAGAGAGGACATTACATCTTTGGGGAATAATACCTATCTCTGCGATGCAAGGGTGAATTTACGCGATTTAAACGATACGATAGACGCATCTTTTCCCGCTGATGATTTTGATTCGTTAGGCGGTTTTGTGTTTGACCTTTTCGGGAAAGTTCCGGTAAAATTTGAAAAAGCATCATGGAATGATTTTGATTTTATCGTTCAGGATATCGAAGGACACAGAATAAATTCTGTGAAAGTTATAAAAAAATCAAACGATGACGGAAGTTCTAATGATAAAAAAGAATAAATTTCTTAGTTTTTTTATTTTAATTTTATTTTCTTTTTCTTTAGCTGCAGAAGATTCTTCAAAGTCGGCTTCTGATTATTTTGTTCTTGCAGAAAAAGAAATTGAAGAGGAAAACTGGTATTCGGCATATCAGTATCTTCTTGAAACTGTTACAAAAAATCCTGATTACCAGAAGGCGTGGTTTTTGCTTGCAGAATGTTCATATCAACTTGATGAGTTTGCCCTTACTCTTTCTTATCTTGAAAACGCAGAAAAATATTTTCCGTCAGATTCTAAAATTTTAAATCTTCGCGGAATGACTTATATTTCGCTTGGAAAAACTCTTGAAGCTGAAAAAATTTTTGATGAAGTTTTAAAAATATACCCAAACGATGTGACTGCAAGGTTCGGGCGGGCTGAACTTTTTCTTTTAAACGGAAAGTATACTGCCGCTGAAAAAGAATACGAAAATGCTCTTTTCCGCGAAATTTCAAACAGAAAGGCTTTGCTGAGTCTTGCTCTTCTTTTAGGAAAACAGGGAAAATATAAAGAGGCGCAGGAATACATTCAGAAGGCACTGAATTTTTACACTGGAAATGCAGATGTTTATTATTATTCGGCGATTCTTTATGTTATGCAAGGTGATTACAAAAATGCTGAAAAAAGAGTTCGTCTTTCTCTTGAATTAAATCCGGCTGAAGATAAATTTTACGAACTTCTTGCAAATATTTTATACAGGCTTTCTCAGTACGAAGAAGTAATCAATATCTGTGACTATAGAATTGAACACGACAGGTCACGAAAAACTGCATGGTATTTAAAAGGTTTTGCAGAATATAAACTTTCAGATTTTGAAAGCGCAATAAACACCTGGTCGCAGGGTTGTGAAATTTCAGGTGATGATGAAATTATGAGGGCCGCTTTAGAAATTCTTGTAAATTCGTTTGTTGATATCGAAGACGAAAGGCGTTTTCTCTGGTCTGAATATCATGTGGAAAATGCTTTAGAATACTCAAAACGATTTGATTATCCTGGAACTGCTTTTGAATATCAGAGGGCATTGAAAATTGAGCCGTTTAATTTTGATGCGCGCTATCAGTTTGCTCAAGTTTTAAAGTTAAACGGTTATAATGAATCTTATTTAAATCAGCTGCGCTTTATAAGCGAAAATCAGGAAAAAGATAAAATTTCTCGTGAACTTTCTGATTCAATTGAATCTTATACTTCGCTTCTTTCAAATTCGTTGAGTAAAAAATGGAAAATCGAACCTTTTTATTTAGACAAGACAAGATACAAAATCGGAATTTTTTATAAAGATTCAAATTCTTATTCAATGCATGTTGAAAATAATTTTGTCGCTGCAAAATATGCATCAGAAGTTTTTTCAGGTCTGTCAAAAACAAATATTTCAACGGAAGTAAACCAAATTTCAAATTTTGCTGAAGCGTATAAAACTGCAAGAAAAAGCGGCTGTGATTTTTTCCTTGTTTTAGATGTGGACGAAGGTTTCCGCGATGTAACATTAAATTTAAGTATGTATGCAGGAAAAACCGGAACAAAATTAAAAGATTTTTCTTTCTACAATACGGGGAACAACAGGTATTCAAGTGTTTTTAGAAGAATGCACAAAGCCGTTCTTGCTCTTCTTCCTGTGCGCGGAAAAATTTTAAACAGGAGCGGAAACACTTTGCTTGTAGACCTTGGAAAAACTGATAATGTTTATGAAGGTTCTGTCTTTGATGTCGTGAAAAAAGATTCTGTTTCCGTTTCAAGTAATTCTTCAGCGCTTGTTTATAAAGATTATGACAGGCTTGGAACAATTACATTGACATCGTGTTCAGAAGAAATTTCAGAAGGAATTCTTGAATACGATGGCTTGTACGATAAGACGAACATTTTAGATGAAGTAGTTTTGATTTCAAATCCGAAAGATACGGAAACTCCTCTTCTTTTAAATGAAAATGCTCCGGTTTCAGAAAAAGACGGAAGTTTAAAAAAGTCTTTAAATTACAACGATTTACCGATTAATAAGTCACCGTCATTTGTTGATTTAATACGCGGAATTTATTAAAAGTATTCTTAAAAAAAAGTTCTGTTTTTTGTTTATGATTAAAATTCCGGGATTTCAAGCAAATCAAGCGATGAGGTAATCCATTTTTTTGAAAGTTCCGGGAATACTTCGTAAACTTTTAAAAAGTTTTTTACGGCATTTTGATAGTTTCCTTGAAAATAATACGATTCTCCAAGGTAGAATGTTGCACGGTTTAAAACTTCCTCTGAAATTTTCGTTCCCGAAAGGCGTAGAAGTTCTTTCTGGCTTTCAGAATAATTTTGCCTGATAAAAGAATTTTTTAGTATTTCAAAAAGAAGAAAATCGTCTCCACCGTCAGGGCTTATTAAATCTTCTTCAAAAATGTAAGGCTTTTGAAAATTCTTGTTTTTTAGTTTGTTTTTGTCGCTTCCAAGGTTTTCTGCAACAGATTTTGCCTGAAGGCTCATTTCTATTTTGACTTCATTTTTTGCTTCAAGAATGTCAAGGTATGGAAGTGGTTTTTCGCGTAAAGTTCCGTCCGGGTAGTTTTTTTGCACTTTTTCTTTGCCGGTGTCTTTTTTAGGTTCCGGGTCGGGAAGTGATATATGAACGGGCCTTACTGTTGCATTTTCTGATGGAATTATGGTTGTTTCAAGTGATTTTTTTGTTTTTGCGATGACTGTATAAAAATAATCACGATAATTTGGGACTTTATCTGTATAACCTGTAGAATCAGGCGGAAGAGATGCAAGCGGATTTTCGTCTTTTAACTGAGAAAAATTTTTAATCTGTTTTAGTGTTCTGAAAATGTTTATTTCTGTGATTTGAGGATTAGCATCTTCTGGTAATGTCCATGTAATTGTGATTGTATTTATTTTTCCCGGAATTGCGGTGATGTTTTTTACTATTGGTCGTTCAAAAGAAAAAACCGGCAGAAAAATAAGCATAAAAAGAATTGAAATAAAATTTTTCTTCATATATTCATAATATTTTGCATTCTTTTAATTGTCAAATACTTTGGTTTTGAATTTTATAATGATTCTACTTTTTTTTGCTAAATCTTTTTGACGCTTTGAAAATCTTTTTTGTTCAGTTTTATTTTAAGTATTCAAATTGTTCTTCTTTTATGGTATACTTAAAAGGATTATTACCACAGGATTAATTATGATAGAAGATTATAAATTTCAATTAAACGAACTTAAAACAGAAATTTCAAATGTTTACGAAAAACTTGATACAGATTCCGTTGAAAAAAAAATAAAAGAAAAAGAACAAATTACAGAAAATCCTGGTTTTTGGGATAATCATGAAAAAGCAGAAAAAATCATGGCAGAAATCCGTAAATTAAAAAAACGTATAGAGCCATGGAAGAAACTTCTTTTAGATTACAGTGATTTAGAAGCGATGTACGACCTTGCACTAGAATCTTCCTCTTCCGATGATGAAAATGAATTTATTGAAATGTATGAAAATTTAAAACAAGAATTTGAAAAATTAAATGTTTTAAATCTTCTTTCAGGTGAAGTTGACGATTCTGCAGCCTTTATTACGATTCATTCGGGAGCAGGCGGAACAGAAGCTGAAGACTGGGCTTATATGTTAAGCAGAATGTACACAAGATGGGCAGAACGACACGGTTTTAAAATTGAAATTGTCGATGTTCTTGAAGCGGAAGGCGGAATTAAATCTGTTACAATGCAGATTGACGGAGATTATGTTTACGGTTATTTAAAATGCGAAGCTGGAATTCACCGTCTTGTAAGAATCAGTCCTTTTGATGCAAATGCAAGGCGTCATACATCTTTTGCAAGCGTTTATGTTTTTCCAGTTTTAGACGATTCAATCGAAGTTGAAATAAAACCTGAAGATTTAAGAATTGACACATACCGCGCAGGCGGAAAAGGCGGTCAGCATGTAAATAAAACTGAATCAGCCGTTCGATTTACACATATTCCAACAGGTATTGTTGTTGCCTGTCAGTCTGAACGCAGTCAGCTTATGAACCGTGCAAGTTGTATGAGCATGCTTAAATCTAAACTTTATGAATATTACCGCCAAAAAAAAGAAGAGGAAAATTCAAAATTCGGCGCTGAAAAAAAAGACATTTCCTTTGGAAGCCAGATTCGCTCTTATGTTTTTCAACCTTATACAATGGTAAAGGATCACAGGACAAAATTTGAATCGGGTAATATTCAGGCTGTAATGGACGGAGATTTAGATGATTTTATGAATGCTTATCTCGTTGCAAAATGGAAAGGAAATGCGATGGATTCAAAGGACGATGACGACGAAAATCTTTAAATTTTCCTTAAAAATTATTCTGTGTTTTACGCTTTTGTTCTCTTTTGAAAATGTTTATGCAGCCTCAAAATGGATAGTTGCCGCAGAACCTTTTGTTCTTGCAAATAACAAAGATAACGAGGTTTTAAAATCGTGCTCCGTGGTTCTTCCGTCGCTGATTCTTGAATTTTTAAACGAAAATGTGCAAAGGCGTCTTGCATCTCAGGAAATTTTAGACAGAAAACTCTATGATTTTCAAAAAGAAAGAATTTCGCTTTTTCTTCAGCTTTCAAACGAAGTAAAATCGCGTGATGTAATATTTTTAAATGATTATTCTAAGTCAAAATTAAAGCGAAAATTAAAAGAATCAGATAAAAAAATTAAAGACATCGAAGAAAAAATCGCTCAAAATTTAAAAGAAGTAGAAAAAGTCAAAAAAGAATATGAAAAGAAAATTTCAGAAGAGCAAAAAATCTCAGAAGGCGACAAGGCAAATTATTTTAAAAATTTTTTTGGAAAATATGAATCTCCTGTTATCGAAGATATTTCAATTTATCAGTCTGACCCGCAAAAACTTTACACTGATTTAAAATCAGATTTAGATTCCGATTACACAATAAGCGAAACTGTAAATAAACTTGTTTCTGCAAATATAAATTGTCTTATAACTGGAAAAATTACATCTTATGGAGATTTTCTGTCTGTAGCAGTTACTTTATACAATTATCCGGGCGGTAAGGTCATAGGACATGCTGTTGATGTTGCATCTTTTTCTGATTTAAATTCGCTTGCACAGAACATTTCTTCAATTATAAATCCAAAACTTTCTGACAGCATTCCGATTTCCGTTTCCATTTCTGTTGAACCTGAAGAAATAAAAAATAATGTGCGGATTTTAATTGACGATGCAGTTTATACAAAATCTTTTGAAAATATAGTTCTTTCAAGCGGAATTCATACTCTGCATTTTTCTTTAGACGGTTATAAAGATTTAACTGCTTCATACCATTTTAAAGGAAATGCAAGATACTCAATTAATGTTCAGATGCAAAAAATACAAGAAGGTTCAGTTTCGCTCAGATTTTTAAAACCTTATGAAGGCGATATTTTTACAAACGGCTTTTTTTCAGGAAAAATCAGTTATGAACAGCCTTATTCAGCAATTTCTATAAACGGGAAAAATATAATGGGGCATTTTATAAATACAGACGGAACTTCGGCGGATTTTGTAATTCCAGAAAAAGCCCTGATTGATTCAGCGGTTTTGAAAGCAGATGTAAAAACTTTTGATAGAAGCGAATATATCGACAGTCGCCGGAAAAAAATGTACGGTTCTTACAGTGTTTTTATGATTTCGCTTATGCCGTATTTTTTCTGCTACGGAAACTACAATTCTTATGCGATGGCATTAAAAAACGGTTCTGCAATAAATATCGCAGACGGAAACAAGTGGCAGGTTGCTTCAAATGTTACTGGAGGAATCGCTGTCGCTTCGGGGTGTTTTTTTATATATGAACTTATTCGTTATCTTGTTGCGGCAAATACAGTTCTTCCTGTTGAAGCAAAACCTCTTTCAGAAAAACAGAAAATAAAATTAGAAGAAAAAGACAGAAAAAATCTTGAAAAAATTAAGCAAAAAGAAGAAAATCAAAAAACTGAAGAAGAAAATTTTATAAAAAACGATGATGAAGAAATTGAATCAGGTTCTGAAGCTTCTGAAATTGAAAGTGAAAAAGCCTTGAAATAAAAAAGTTTTAATGGTTTTAAATATTAACATTTATTGAGGGAAAATATGAGGAAAAACAGTTTTGCAGAAAAATTTAAAAGTCTTTTTTCATCAAAAAAAATTGATGAAGAATTTTTTGAAGATTTGACAGACACACTTATCGAAGGCGATGTAGGTGCAAAAACGGCTTTTGAAATTTCTGATTTGCTTGAAGATGTCTGTAAAAAAAATAAAATTACAACAGAAAACGGCATTCTACAGGAATTAAAAAAAATAATTCTTCAATATGTAAAATCATATAATCTTGAAGTAAGCGATTCCGGCGTAAATATCTGGATGGTTTTAGGCGTAAATGGTGTAGGAAAAACAACTTCAGTTGCAAAACTTGCTTCATATTATAAAAACAAAGGAATTGAAAACATCATTCTTGCAAGTGCAGATACTTTCCGGGCAGCAGCGATTGAACAGCTTGACATTCATGGAAAAAATATTTCAGTCAGGGTTGTAAGTCATCAGCACGGTTCAGATCCTGCGGCGGTAATTTTTGATGCTTCAAGTGCATGTAAGGCAAAAGGCTCTGGTCTTGTAATAAGTGATACTGCAGGACGGCTTCACAATAAAGAAAACCTTGTTCGCGAACTTCAAAAAATTCATAAAGTCTGCCTTGATAAAGCAGGAGAAGGACTTTATAAAAGGCTTTTGGTTTTAGATTCGACAACCGGGCAAAATGCTTTGAGACAGGCAGAAGTTTTTAATGAAGCAGTTGGAGTTGATGCGGTAATTCTTACAAAATACGATTCTACGGCAAAAGGCGGAATTGCAATTACAATCGGAAAAGAACTTAATCTTCCTGTTGCGTTTATATGTGACGGCGAAAAATATGAAAACATTGCTCCTTTTGACGCTGAAAAATACGCAGATGAATTTTTAGGTTTGTAAAATTGAATAAAAAAAATCTCTTCGCTTTGATTTTGATTTTCATTAATTTTTTCTCTTTTTCGCAAAGTCTTTCAGACGGATTAAAAGAACTTTTTTTTAAAGTGAATGTTTCTTCTATTTTAAAAGAAGCCGATGATAATACAATTATGGCGATTTCAAAACTTCCTTCTGATTTTACTAATCTTCTGATGCGTATTTCATGGAATTTTGAAAACGGACCTTCTACATATTTTGATTTGATTTATAAAAAGGAACGGGGAACAATTGAATCTCTTCTTGCAGATAAAATCGACTTACCGGTTGAAAATATTTCTGAATTTTTAAAAAATTTTTCAATTCCGCCTGATTCAGATTTTGACTATTACAAAAGTGAAATAAATATTTTTGAAGAAGAAAAAAACGATTTACAGATTATTGAATCGGTTACAAATATTCAGGATGAAAAAAGCGTTTCGGTTTTAGACCTTGAAGACAATCTTTCATATTTTAATTTTTCTGACGAAACTTTTTCACTTCAGAAAAATAATTCAAGCCGCATCATAACAAATTCTGACGGTAAAAAATCCGTAAGGTGCTATTTTGACGAAAAATTTCGTCTTGAAAAAAAAGAAATTTGGAATATAAGTGATTTGATTAATTCTTCAATTATAAAAACTGAAGTTTATAATTATTCTTTAGATAATTTAAAACCTGATTCCATTGAAATTCTTGAAGGAAAGGCTAAAACAGTATTGATTTATAATTCAGATGGAAAAGTGAGCGAGAAAAAAATCTACGCGGAAGAAAGTCTTGAAAATGAAGATGAAAACGAAAAAAAATATATTTTGAACGAAGAAATTTTTTATTTATATGATTTTGATTTTCGTCTAGTTGAAAAAAAGACGATTTTATATAATTATGAAAGTGCTGGTAAATATAAAAATGCAACGAAAAATCTTCAAAAAGAAGTTTTTTCTTACGAAAAAAACATTTCCGTTCCTGATTATTTTTATTACGAGAACGGAAGCCTAAAAAAATCTGTCGAATATAAAGATTCTGTCAATTATATTGAATCTATTTTTTTTGAAGATGGTTTTTCCGTTGAATCTTATGTTTCAAATGGAAAACGCACAAAAGATTTGTTCTATAAAAACGGAATTTTAATCCGGCGCAAAGTTTATGAATAGTTTTAACTCTTTAAAATGGATTTTCTTTGTTTCAAAAAGGTTTTCTTCTGTAGATAAAAAAGGAAGTTCTGGCATTACAAATTTTTTAAGTTCTCTGGGAATTGCGTTCGGTGTGATGACTTTAGTCTCCGTGTTGAGCGTAATGAACGGTTTTCAGGGAACATCAATCAATTCTCTCCTTGAAATAAGTTCATCCCATATTCGTGTTTCTGAAGTTTTACCAGAAGACGAAGAATCCTTTATAGAATTTTTAGAATCAAAAAAAGAAATTAAAAGCGCTTTAAAAATGTATGAAAGTCAGAGTCTGATTTCTTCGCCTCAAGGAAAGCAGTCAGTTTCTATTATAAAGGCAGTTCCTTCAGATATTCTTGATGTAGATTCGGGGTTTAACAAAGAAATTTCAATTTATTCAGGCGATTTTGACATTTCAGGTGAAAATAAAATCGTTTTAGGTTTAAATCTTGCAGAATCTTTAGGCGTGTATGTGGGAAGCAAAGTGAATCTTCTTGCGCTAAGTTCTTCAAAGGATGTTGCGTTGATTTCAAAAGACAGAATTTTTACTGTTACAGGAATTTTTGAATCTAGAAACCTTGACATAAATCAGAGTTTTGCATTTGTAAGCCTTGAGGATGCAAAAAAATATTTCGGAAAAGATGCAAAACCTTTTTACGCTCTTAAATTAAAAAATTACAATACTGATGCAAAAATTATTTCAGATATAAAAAAGCAGTTTCCCAATTTAAAATGCCTTTCATGGAAAAGTTTTAACAAAAGTTTTTTTTCAACACTCAGAATCGAAAAAGACATGATTTTTCTTCTCATAATGGTGATTTTTCTCGTGGTTGGAATAAATATCTATAACGGAACGCGAAGGCTTGTTTTTGAGCGCGCAAAAGAAATTTCTATTATGTCGTCTTTAGGCGCAAAGAAAAATGAAATAAAAATGGTCTTCATCGTAAAAGGATTTTTAAACGGTGTAAAGGGAGTTTTTATCGGTATAATTCTTGCTCTTTTGATTACAAAAAATATCGGGAAAATTTTTATTTTTCTTGCAGATGCAGAATATTATTTTAATTATTTAATTTTCATGATTTTCTCGCCTTCGATGGCACAGTTTCTTTCTAAAAATTATGCTTTTGAAATTTATGCATCAATTCCGGCTGTTGTAAAACCTTCAGAAGTTTTTTCAGTCGGACTTTTTGGAATTTTAACACCTTTAATTTCTTCCTGGTGGGCAAGCAGAAATGTTTTAAAAATGAATATTTGTGAGGTTTTGCATGAAATCTGATGTAATTTTAACTGTTGAAAATCTTGAAAAAACTTATGTTTCACAAAGTGAGACTTTGACGGTATTAAAAAATTTAAGTTTTTCTGTAAACAAAGGAAGCAAGACTGTAATAGTCGGTGAAAGCGGCTGTGGAAAAAGCACTCTTTTAAACATAATTGGTTCAATAGATAAAGCAACTTCAGGAAAAATTACCGCAGGTCCATGGGATGTGACAAATCTTTCAGAAGATGAATGTTCAAAATACAGAGCAAGTTTTATAGGCCTCGTTTTTCAGTTTCATTACCTTTTAAAAGATTTTACGGCACTTGAAAATGTTTATATGAGCGCCTATATGCAGGGGGAATCTAAAAAAAATGCCGTAAAAAAAGCCGAACAGCTTTTAGCCGATGTGGGATTAAAAGACAGGATGAATCATCTTCCTTCAGAACTTTCAGGTGGTGAAAGACAGAGAGTTGCAGTTGCACGTGCCCTTATAAACAGTCCAAGTCTGATTCTCGCAGATGAGCCTACGGGAAACCTGGATCCTGAAAATGCAGTTTTAATTTCAAATCTGCTTTTTGAAATGGCAGACAAATACGAAAAAACACTGATTTTAGTCACTCACGATGAAAAAATTGCAGAAAAAGGAAGCGAAATTTATAAAATAATTCAGGGGAATCTTGTACGCAAATGACTTTAAAATCTTCTCTTTTATTTGCAAAAACTTTAATTCTCCCGAAAACCGAAAAAAAATCAACGGCACGAAAAAGCGTAATTTCTTCAATTATCTGCATTGCTTTAAGTATAATTCCGCTTGTGATAGTTTTGACGATGACAAACAGCATGATTTCCGGCATGACAGAACGAATTATAGAAGTTTCCTCATCGCATTTAAATGTTTTTATAAGGCGGAAAAGCCGCGTAATTTCTTCTCTTGAAAAATTTACTGAGTTTGCAGATAAATTTTATGCCATAGACGGAATCACGGATGTTAAAAAAGAAATCAGTTTAGAAGCGCTTGCTTCTTCTTCAAATTTCAGGACGGGCTGTCAGATTCGTGCCGTAGAATTTGAAAAATTTTTTGCTGATAAAAAAATCACTTCGCTTTTAAAATTTTCAGAAGGATCTTTAGACTTTTCTTCAATAAACGAAAAAACTGCGTTAATCGGTTCTGGAATTGCAGAAAAGTTAAATTTAAAGCCGGGAGACAATTTTAGAATCATCACAACTAAGAAAAATGTAAACGGAAATTTAATTCCAAAAGTTTCTGATTTTAAAGTTCAGGCGGTTGTTTCAAGCGGATATAATGAAATCGATTCTCTTTGGATTTTTATTCCGCTTGAAAGTGGATTTTCTCTTTTTTCACCCGAAAGCGCGCTTTATTCTGTAATGTTAAAAACTGAAGACGCATTTTCTCCTGAATTAAATAGAATTCAGAACGATTGTTCATCTTTTTCATATTCTGATGCAGTAGTTTATTCATGGAAAGTGTTAAATCAGTCAAAATTTGAGAATTTTCAGTCCACAAAAATTATGCTTTATTTTGTGATGATTTTAATAGTTCTCGTCGCTTCCATAAATATTTCTGCAGCTCTTGTCATGCTTGTAATGGAACGGCGTAAAGAAATTGCAATTTTAAAAAGCATTGGCGCAAGCGGAAAGTCGGTTTCGTTTTCTTTTGTAGTTGCAGGCCTTTTCTGTTCTGTTGCAGGTCTTTTTACGGGACTTCCTCTAGGGCTTCTGTGTTCTGTCAATTTAAATGAAATAATTTCATTTTTTGAAAAAGTCCTGAATTTTGTAATCAGGTTTTTCCATAAAATTCAGGGAAAAGAAGTTTTGGATGAATATGTTCATCTTTTAGATCCTGCATTTTATCTTACTGAAATTCCTATAGAAATTCCGTTTAAAGAAATTTTACTAAGTTCTTTATTTATGATATTATTATCGATAATTGTTTCTTTGATTCCTGCGTTAAAAGCCGGAAAAGAAAAGCCTTTAAATATTTTTTCAAATAATTAAGGTTTAAAATATTAAAAAAATTTAAGGTTGCTTTTAAAATTTTAACTTTTTTTTAAGACGCCTTAAAAAAGTTTTAGAGTTTTCGTGTTTTGGAGAAAATATGATTTGTCAATTGTGCAGTGAAAACAAAGCGGAAATTTTTATCGAAGCCGAATCAGTTTTTAAAAAGAAGAAAGTCGGAATCTGCAAAGATTGCGCTCATCGCTACGGAATTGATTCTCAACAGAAATCTCCTGATTTTAAAAGCAAAATTGAAAAACTTTTTTTAGATGTAGAAAAAAAATTGCGCTTGACTGATGAAGATTCAAAAAAAATCTGCCCGCTTTGTTCGACAAGTTTATTTGAAATAAAAAATAATTCTGTTTTAGGCTGTCCAAACTGCTATTCGTTCTTTAAGGAAGAAATAAAACTTCTTATTCAAAAAAATGCGAATGATGCAGCATATTCCGGGACCGCTCCTGAGAATTCAAAAAATCAGGAAGATTTTCTTTTAAACAGAATGCAAATAGAACAGAAACTTAATGAGTCAATTCAAAAAGAGGAATATGAAAAGGCGGCAGTATACAGGGATTATTTAAATGACCTTGATAAAAATTTATTAAAAAAGGAAAACGACTAAAATGGATTTTAATATGCTTGAAAAAGTGTTTAATTTTTATAAAAAATCCCCAGATGATGATGTTGTTCTTTCAACTTATGCGCGCCTTGCAAGAAACCTTTCTTCGTTTCCTTTTCCTGTAAAATATTTTCAAAATGATCTTGAAAAAATGACAGACATTTTTTCAAACGCTTTTAAAAATCTTGAGTACGATGAAAAATTTCATTATTTAAATTATTTTTTATATAAGCCTGAATATTTAAAAACGATTTGCGAACGCGGTTTTATGAAATATCCTCAAATCAGAAATAATTCAATTTTCTTAAATTCAACAGGAATGTTTGTTTCTGATTCTTTAAAAGTTCATGCAGAAATAAATTGCATTGACCATATTCATATAATTTCTTCTGCAAATGGTTATAAAATCAAGGAGCTTTATGAAAACTGTTCTAGTTTAGACAAGGCTTTGCAGAAAAATTTGGAATTTGCTTTTTCAAAAGAATTCGGCTATCTTTCAAGTTTTCTTTACAATACTGGAACTGGTTTAAAGCTTTCTGCGCGCTTTCATATTCCGGCAATTGTTTTTAATAAAAAGCAGAATGAATTAAATGATATTATAAAAAATCATAATCTTGTTATTCTAGAGCCGTCAGAAAAAAATCCGTTTTTTAATTTTAATTCAGGAAGTTTCTGCACAGTTGCAACTCATTCACTATTTCAGTCTTCAGAAATCGAGCAGCTTGCAGATTTTGAAAGCGCTTCAAAAAAAATTATCAACCTTGAACGAAAGAATGTGTGTGATTTATCCGATAATAAAAAAACTGTATGCTTGAATACTGTAAGGCAGGCTTTTGCGCTTTCAAAGGCAGCTATTTTTATGCCACTTAAATTTGCAGCAAATATTGTTTCTGATCTTCTCTTCGGGTTGAAATTAAATTTTTTAGGTGGAATGCAGTTTTATGAACTTCAGAACTTGCTTTATTTTATTCAGGATGGACATATCGAACTTCTTTCAAAAGACAAGGATTTGACTTTTTGTGAAGAAGATATAAAAGACAATCCTAAAATGGTTCGCGACAGATTTCGAGCTGTTTTAGTTCATAATTTAACAAAATCTTTGAGGTTAAACGAAATTTAATATGAATAATTTTACAGGCGATGCATCTCATTTAATTTTTGTAATATCACAGGAAACTGGAAAACGATTTGGTAGCGAAGAACTTTTACCTGAACACTTGATGATTGCAATGATTGAAAATAAATTTTCAAAAGGCTATGTTATTTTAGAAAAACTTTCAATCAATATCGAAAATCTTTTAAAAGAAATTTCTGATTCTCTTGTCATAAAAGAACCGAAAGACATTGAAATTGTTCTTCCAAATTCAAGGCGGCTTTCACAAGTTTTTGACCTTGCTTTAATTGAGTCTGAGGCGTTAGGTTCAAAATTCATAGGCACTGAGCACCTTCTTTTAGGCTGTTTAAGGGAGCCGGACAGTGTAACATACAGATTTTTTCAAGGCGAAGGCATTTCCCTTTCAAAAGTTCGTGAAACCGTAAAAGCTCTTGAGCCTCTGTCAAAAGAAAAGCAAAATTCTCTAGATGAAAAAACTTCTCTTTTGTCAGATTATCTTTTCGGTGATTTTTTTAAAAATCCGTCATCTAAAAATTCTTTTTCTTCCGTAAATAAAAACGATTCTTCTTCAATTGAAAATTCGATTTTTTCTCAATATACAAAAGATCTTACCAAACTTTCAAAAGAGGGACTTTTAGAGCCGACTGTTGAAAGAAATGACATAATCGAGCAGGTGATACAAATTCTTTCAAGAAAAATAAAAAATAATCCTCTCTTAATCGGAGAACCTGGCGTTGGAAAAACTGCTATAATTGAAAGCCTTGCAAAAATGATTTCTACCGGGAATGTTCCTCGAAGTCTTATGAACAAAAAAATTCTTTCGCTTGATTTAACGGCTCTTGTTGCCGGAACAAAATATCGCGGTGATTTTGAAGAAAGAATGAAAAAACTTATCGATGAAGTAAAAAAGAATAAAAATGTGATAATATTTGTCGATGAATTTCATTCAATTATCGGTTCTGGTGCTCCAGAAGGACAGATGGATGCAGCAAATATTTTAAAGCCTGCGCTCGGCCGCTCAGAAATTCAGATGATTGGTGCAACTACGCAAAAAGAATATATGCGTTACATCGAAAAAGATTCTGCACTTGAAAGAAGGTTTCAGATTGTGAAAGTTAGTGAACCGAGCGATGAAGAGTGCATTTCAATTTTAAATGGAATAAAAGGGCAATACGAAAAATTTCATCATGTTTTTTATGAAGAAAATGTAATTCCGTCTATCGTAAAGCTTTCAAAGCGTTATGTTCCTGAAAAATTTCTTCCTGATAAGGCAATTGATTTACTCGATGAAGCAGGCGCGCTTAGAAAAATAAAAGAAGAAACGCATCCAAAAGAACTTGAAGAACTTGAAGAAGAAATAAGCCGTCTTGATAATGAAAAAAAACTTCTTGTAAAAAATCAGGATTATGAAACAGCAGCCGTTATCCGCGACAAAGTAAATTCATTAAGGCATAAGCTTGAATTATATGTTAATTTTTGGAGTGAAGTTTCTCCTTCAAAATATCCGCATGTTACGGAACAGGATGTTTCATTTGTAATT
The DNA here is from genome assembly GCA_016293005.1 of Treponema sp. Lineage (GTDB taxonomy): Bacteria > Spirochaetota > Spirochaetia > Treponematales > Treponemataceae > Treponema_D. Next base: position 19,059 of record JAEDFA010000009.1, on the reverse strand, counting down.
CACAAGCACACTGGAATTCCTGTTGAAAATCTTGATTCTTCAGAGACAAAAAAACTTATATCGCTTGAAAAAGTTCTTTCTGAATCTGTTGTAGGTCAAAGCGAAGCAGTTTCCGTACTTGCAAGTTCTGTCAGGCGAAACAGGGTAGGCATTTCTTCTCAAAACAGACCAATCGGTTCTTTTGTATTTTTAGGGCCTACTGGAGTGGGAAAAACAAAACTTGCAAAAACTCTTGCAAAATTTCTTTTTGGAAGCGAAGACCACCTTGTAAGAATTGATATGTCAGATTACATGGAAAAACATAATGCTTCGCGTCTCGTTGGTTCTCCGCCTGGATATGTAGGTTTTGAAAACGGCGGAATTTTAACTGAAAAAATCAGAAAAAATCCGTATTCAGTTGTTCTTTTAGATGAAATTGAAAAAGCGCATCCAGATATTTTTAATCTTCTTTTGCAGCTTCTTGAAGAAGGCGAACTTCAGGATAATCTGGGGCACACGGTAAATTTCAGAAATACGATAATAATCATGACAAGCAATGCCGGTTCTAAAAATATTATGAATGAAGGTGTTGCCGGTTTTACTTCGAATATGGGAAACATTCTCGATAAAAAAGAACTTGAATCTGTTTCAAAAAAAGAACTCAAAAAAATCATGTCGCCTGAATTTTTAAACAGAATTGATGATATTATTGTTTTCAATCCGCTTTCAAAAACCGAAATCGAAAAAATTGTTCTTCTTCAGCTTGACGAATTAAAAGAAAGACTTTCTGAAAAGAATATAAGCATCGTTTTCAGCGATAATTTAAAAGCTTTCCTTACCGAAAAAGGCTATGAACCTTCACTTGGCGCAAGACCGTTAAGAAGGCTTATTCAAAAAGAACTTGAAGACAGAATTGCAAACTTGATTTTAGAAAATGAATCTTCATCTTTTAAAACTATTTTTGCAGATTTTAATGGTGAAAATGTTTGTGTGAACTTTAAAGATGAAAGTTCAGATGAAAATAAGACAGAAGTCTTTCATTCAGTAGAGGAAAACTCGAAAAACTTAAATTTTTAGAAGTGATTTTGAAAATTAAAAATTGCAATTAAAAACCTCTAAAAAATCGTTTTGACTTTTTAGAGGTTTTCTTTTTTTTTAAATTAATTTAAGTTTACAAGTTTTAGTTTCCGCCGTTTCTTGTGTAGGAAGCAAGTCCGCCTTGTTTTAAGATTTTTCTGCTTCGTTCTGCAAGGTCATTTACAGCTTTTATAGTTTTATTACCTGATTTTATTTCAAAATCACAGCCTGTGTTTAATGCCTGGTCAAGGTTTACAATTTCAAGCACATCGCCCTGATTGATTAAATCGTAATCAGATGGATTTACAAAAGTCATTGGGATGATTCCATAGTTTATGAGATTTGCTTTGTGAATTCTTGCAAAACTTTTTGTTAAAATTGCCCTTACGCCAAGGTACATAGGACCTAACGCGGCATGTTCCCTGCTTGAGCCCTGACCATAATTTTCTCCGCCAACTATAATGCAGTCAGCAAAATTTTCTTTTTCTGATCTTTCGTAGAAAGTTTCATCGAGACGCGTAAGTGTAAATTTGCTGATTTCAGGAATATTTGAACGAAGAGGTAAAACTTTTGCTCCTGCCGGCATAATATCATCTGTTGAAACATTGTCTTTTGTTTTTAATCTTACAGGAAGTGAAAGTTTTGGCGAATATTCACGGCATTTTGGACATGGTTTAATGTTCGGTCCGCGAAGAATTTCGATTTTCTCTGATTCTTCGATAGATAATGGAGGAATCATCATTCCTCGGTTCAAAGCTGAAGAAAGTACATCTTCTTTTGAAAGGCGATTGTCTGTTCCGTCAAGCATGGAGATTTTTGTTCCGTTTATAAAACAAGGATCTATGTATTCATAACTTTCAGGATCTGTGAAAACTCCCGTAATTGCCGAAACTGCTGCTGTTTCCGGGCTTACAAGATAAACATTTGCATCTTGTGTTCCTGAGCGGCCTTTGAAGTTTCTGTTGAAGGTTCTTAAAGTAACGCCTTCTGAATTTGGAGCAAAGCCCTGACCGATACAAGGTCCGCATGCGCTTTCAAGAATTCTAAATCCTGCGTCGTATAAAGTTTCAAGAATTCCAGATTTTGCTGCCATCAAAATTGTTGTTCTGCTTCCTGGTGCGATTCCGGCTTCTACATTAGGCGCTATGTGCTTTCCTTTAACGATTGAAGCAACACTTTGTAAATCGTCAAGAGATGAGTTTGTGCATGAACCGATTACAACCTGTGTAATTTTTTGTCCTGCAAGCGATTTTACGGAATTTATTACATCAGGATTGTGAGGACATGCTGCAAGAGGTGAAAGTTCATCTAAGTTTATTTCGATTATTTTGTCGTATACGCATCCTTCATCTGCTTTTAATTCTGTCCAGTCGTTTTCGCGACCCATAGAAGCAAGGAAGTTTTTTGTTTTTTCGTCAGAAGGGAATATAGAACATGTTGCACCTAATTCTGCGCCCATGTTTGTTATTGTTGCCCGCTGTGGAACTGTAAGAGATTTTACGCCTTCACCAAAATATTCATATATTGCAAGAGTTCCGCCTTTTACGGTTTCTTTTTTTAAAACTTCAAGGATAATGTCTTTTGCACTGACACCTTTTTTTAATTTTCCTGTAAGTTTTACACCGAATATTTTAGGCATTGCAAGATGAAAAGCGCCTCCGCCCATTGCAACTGCAACATCAAGACCTCCGGCACCGATTGCAATCATTCCGATTCCGCCGTTAGTAGGAGTGTGGCTGTCAGAACCTAAAAGAGTTTTTCCTGGTTTTCCAAAACATTCAAGGTGAACCTGATGACAGATTCCGTTTCCTGGTCTGCTGAAGTATAGTCCGTATTTTGCAGCTATTGACTGAAGGTAACGGTGATCGTCCATATTTTTAAAATCTGTTTGAAGAGTATTATGGTCAACATAAGAAACGGAAAGTTCAGTTTTTACGCGAGGAATACCGATTGTTTCAAACTGAAGATATGTCATTGTTCCCGTTGCATCCTGCGTTAAAGTCTGGTCAATTTTAATGGCAATGTCTTTTCCGCGTTCGATAGGTTTGCCTTTTGTGAATGATGTTTCTGAACATGCCTGTGGAATAATGTGTTCCTGAAGAATTTTTTCTGCAAGAGTTAGTGCCATAAAGGGTACTCCTTTTATAATAAATTTTTAAGTATTTTAACAAAAAACATAAGAATTTTCTATAAGAATTTCATTTTTTATGATATAATGATGAAAATGTCTGTATTAAAAAAAATTGCGTTTTTTTTTATATTTATTTTTTCTCTCATTTTTTTAAGCTGCTCTTCAGGAAATAATTCTGAAAGCCTTTCGACTGCAAACGAAAATCTTTTTTTTATTTCGCAAAAAATCGAAGACAAAACAGTCTGGACTCGAGAACTTGAAGCGGTAAGGCTTATTCAGGATATTACAAAAGAAGAAAAAATTCTTTCTACTATTCAGCTGAAACCTTCTGTCATAAACATTTCAAACCTTGATTTTCCGCCTGTTTTTCCAGTCATTGACGGCTTTTCAAGTCTTGATTTGTCGCAAACACCGGATAATTTAATTTCCTTTATAAAAAATGTTTCAGATTCAGTTTTACATTTTTCGCTTTCCAAAATAAAAACTGCAAAAGCTGGAACTGAGTCATTGATTTTTTTTCAAGACGATTTAATAAATGGTTATGAAAATTATTTTTCATTAAAATTTCCTGAATACGCAAATCAAAATGAAGATGAAAAATCTGGTGCGCGTGAAAAAATTTTTTCAAATTATGTTATAGGAAATCCGGTTTCCAGAGAAAATATTATAATCGCTTTGGTTCGGTTTTATAAAAGTGAATCATTTATGGATGTACAGATGTATATAGAAAACAATGACGATTTTAAATTGTCGCAGATAAGAATTTTACAATGGCAAAAATAAATTTTTAATTTTTCTTTATAAACTTTTTATTCACAATTTTTGCGTTGCTAATTCTTTATCTGACAGGAGGATACATGTCTGAAAAAAAATTGACAGGAATTGAAAGGGAACTTGTTTTAAAATATTTAATTGACGGAAATGTTCCTGTAACAATTACGCCGGTTTTAGAAAAAAAAGACTCTTCTGAAATTAAATCTGTTGAAACTTTAGTTCTTCCTGTCTTAGTGAGACGGGAAAAAATGGCTGTATTAAAAGAAGGCATAATTTTTCTGCAAAATGTCCCGGAATCAATAAAAATTCTTGAAGATAAGGAAATAAAAGTAGAATTTTATTTTAATCGAGTAGGGCTTTTCTTTAACTCAGTTTTAAAATTTTCTAAATCAGGTGCATATATTTTAATTCCGTCAGAAATTGAAAGAATCGAAACAGTTGAATCCGTAAAAAAATTTGATTTTTCTGCAATTCTTTATTATTCAGTTGATTCAAACAAGGATTTAAACTTTTTATGTTATCCAAAGGAAGGTTTTGACTTGTTTACAAAGCCTGTCTGGAGTTCAATAAATTTAGAAAATCAAAAAAAAGCAAAAGAATATCTTGAAAAATTTGTAGAAAAGGCAAGAATTACAAAAGCAGCAGGAACGGGTATTCAACTTATAAATATATGCAAGTATCTTGTTGAAAATTCATCAACTCAAATTACGGCCGTAGAAAATCTTATTGAACCTTTTGACATTCTATTTGTTGATCATGAAAGAATTGTGCTTGCATACAAAAAAAATGATTCGGTTTTTCTTGATTCAGGAAAAGAATACGCTTTAAAAATGAGTTTCGCTGTAAATGAGACAAAAGCGTTTTATAGGGATGTTTTTGTTACTTTTAAAGTTTCAGCACTTTACTCTGATGATGAAAATCAAAAATTCTGCGCGGACTGCAACTTTACGACAATTCAAAACGAAGATATTCGTTTCCTTTATGAAAAAACTTCAAAAAGTCTTTTTGTGTAAATCAACTCTTATTTGTTTCCGCATTTTTGCTGTTTTTTTCTTCTTCCTCGTCTTCAAAATTAGAAAGTTCCTTTAAGGTTTTTGAAGTCTTGTTTCCTAACAGAATTGCAATCGGGTGTAGGATTTTAAAATTTTCACAGATGATTTTTAAAATTACCATTATTGGAACTGAAAGAATCATTCCGACAAAGCCCCACATCCAGCCCCAGAAAAGAAGGCTTACAAGAATTATAAAAGGACTTAAATCAAGATTGTCGCCTTCAATTTTTGGTTCAATTATATTTCCAAGTGTAAAATTTATCGCAGTCATTCCGATTAACACTACGAACATTGGAATCGGATTTGGAAAATATTGAATTAATGCAAAAAGAGAAGTTATTCCCACTGAAATTATGGAACCGAATGTTGGAATAAAATTCATTATGAATGCAAGAAAGGCCCAGATTATTGCAAAATCAATTTTCATTATCATAAGAAGAATGAAAACTAAAATAGAGGTTGCAAATGATATGAAAAATTTTATTGAAAGGTAATGAACAACTTCTTTTATTGTTTTTGAGACCATATTGTGAACGCTTGTTTTTCTTTTGCCTTCGAACATCATTTCTATTTTTTCATTTCCATTTTTCATTTCGATTAAGAGGAAAACCATCAAGAGGAGTACTGTGAAAAAGTTTTTAAAAAATGAAATTATCGATGAAGATGTAGAAAAGGTAAGTGTTTTTAATAATTCCCCGACTTTGAGCGCATCCCAGATTTTTTTGAAGAAAGATTCATCAGGTTTATAATTTGCATCTAGCGCTTTCATGATAGTTTCAATTTTTGAATCGACAAAATTTTCTTCAAAATTTTTGTAAAGCGTCAAGAATTTTGCTTCATAATTAGGATAATTTTCAATGACTTTGCTTCCGCTTATAAACAGAATTGAAAAAAGGAGCATGAAAAGTATTACAAAGATAAATACGCTTATGATAACCGAAATTGTCCAGGGAATGTGAACGCTTTGATTCAGTTTTTTTACAATTGGATAAAAAACGAACGCAAGCAGAACTGAAATAAAAACAAGAAGAATTACATTCTGGGCGATTTTTAAGACAAATCCACCGGTGATTATTGCAAGAACGAGAAGAATTGTAAAAATGTGATGAGAAAAGTTTTTAATCTGCATATAATCTCCGGTCAATTAAAATTTATTTTTTTGGACTTATTTTGTCAAAGCCGCAGAACGGAACTAATACTTCTGGAATTGTTACAGAACCGTCTGCATTCTGGTAATTTTCAATAATTGCAAGCATTGCCCTTCCTACAGCGATTGCAGTTCCGTTTAATGTGTGAACATATTTATTTTTACCATCATCGTCTTTATATTTGATATTAAGTCTTCTTGACTGATAATCTGTACAGTTTGAAGTAGAAGTTACTTCTCCGTATTCTCCGCCGTTTCTTCCAGGCATCCATGCTTCAAGATCCCATTTTCTGTATGCAGGGGCTCCAAGATCTCCTGAACATGTGTCAACAACATGGAAAGGAATGCCAAGACCTTCAAAAATTTCTTCTTCGATTTCGCGAAGTTTTAAATGCAGCTTGTCTGATTCTTCCGGCGTTGAATAAACGAACATTTCAACCTTGTCAAACTGATGAACGCGGTAAAGACCTTTTGAAAATTGACCTGCTGCTCCTGCTTCACGCCTGAAACAGTGTGATAGTCCGCCGTATAAAAGAGGAAGTTTTGATTTGTCAAGAATTTCTCCTGAGTGATAGCCGCCTAAAGTGATTTCGGCAGTTGCAACAAGACAAGTTCCTTCGTCTTCTATGGAATAAACATTTGATTCGTTTCCACGCGGGTTAAAACCGATTCCTTTTAAAACTTCTTCGCGGGCAACATCAGGAGTTATGAAAAGTTCGAATCCGTGTTTTCTTAGAATATTTAACGCGTACTGAATGAGTGCCTGTTCAAGGAAAACCGCTTCATTTTTAAGATAATAAAACTTTGGACCTGAAACTTTTGTTCCACGGTCAAAATCAAGGAGATCAAGGTCTTCTGCAAGCTGAACATGGTCTTTTATTTCAAAATCAAAAACGCGCGGTGTTCCGACCTTTTTAACTTCAAGGTTTTCAGTGTCGAGTTTTCCAATTGGAGCATCCGGGTGCATCATATTCGGAATCTGCCTTGCAGCATCTTCAAGGGCTGTTTCTACCTGCGAAAGTTCTTTTTCAAGAATCTGTATGTCGTCTTTAATCTTTTTTCCTGCGTTTACAAGTTCTGCTCTTTTTTCATCGTCGAGTTTTTGCTTCATGGCTTTTGCGTTTTCGTTTCGCTTCTGCTGTAAATCCTGCTGTTTTGTTACAAGACTCGTTCGTTTGTCGTATAATTCAACAACTTTGTCTGCATCTGCATTCATATTTCGGTTTTTGATATTTTCTTTTACCGCTTCAAGATTGTCTTTTATAAATTTATAATCTAACATAATTCCCCCAATATATTAAAAAAGTTTACAACGCTAAATATTTTATTGAATTTCAAAAGTAACTGAAACTGTTGCCGTAATGTTTATTTTTCCAGAATCGTCAAAGATTTTCTGATAGTTCATGTCTAAAAGATTTATAACTGAACCAGTTTTAGTTCCGCTTGCTCCTGCAAAAAGGGAAGCGGCATCCTGCGCATTTTTGATTGCCTTCGTTCTTGCCTGCCGTGTAAGAGTCTGTTCGTCATTAACTGAGTATTCAACTGATTTTAATTTTATTGAAGCTGTTTTGCAGTCGATAATTTGCGGAACAAGGCTAAGGTTTCGCACTGTTACAGAAATATTTCGTTTAGATTCATAAGAATTTCCAGGATTTGAAATGACACATTGCGATTTTGAAATGTCTTCTTCGCTGACTCCTATATTTTTTATAGAATCAATCAGTCGGTTTGAAATTGTATCGTTATCTAAAGTGATGTTTTTTGCGCTCCAACCTGAAGTAGTTACTGTAAAAGTGAGAAAAGCGGTGTCTGGAATACAGGAAACAGTTCCTGTTCCGTTTACAGTAATGCTTTTCTGCGGCTGAATTTCCTGATTCCTGTAGCATCCTGAAAAGAGAAGAAATGCAAGCGGAAGAAGGAAAAATTTGATTTTTTTCATATTAAACCTCTAGTTTTAATTTATATTAATATAAAAGCGTTTTAAATAAATGCTTCTTTTATTTGCCTGTGTCCAGAATTTGCTTTTTGGATAGCGTTTTACGATTAAATCATAAGAATCTACAGCTCCTTTTATATTTTGAACGGGAGATTTTGCTTCTAGAATCTTTCCCTGAAGGAAAAGCGCTTCATCAATTTTTGAAACAGAAGAAAGCATAAACTTGTCTAAAACTTTTTTTGCTTCTTCATAATTTTTTTGCTCATAGAGTTCTTGTGCTTTGTCTAAAAGAAGTTCAACAGGTAAACTCTCAATTTCTTCTTTTTGTGTTTCAAGAGGATTTTGAGGATTTTCAGATTTTAAAGAATTTTCAGGTGAAACAGTTTTTTCTAATGAATTTTCATCTTGAAGCGAAGAGGCATTTTGAATTACAGTTTTTCCCTGAATGTCTTGTTCTTCTTTTTCTGTCTGCGTTTTTTCCTGTGGACTTGCTTCAGTTGTATTTTGGTTTTCCTGAAGAAGCTCTTCTTTTTGAAGATTTTCGTCTTTAACCTGATTTTTTTCGTATTTTGGCGGAACAATTTCTTTGTACATCGGGCAGAGAATATGTTCGTTTGATGAAGATTTTTCATCATCTACAATTACTTCAAGATAATCGTCGATAAAATTTCCTGTGAGCGCATCATTTTTATAAAAATGAAGGATAAATCTTCCCGGATTTTTTGATCTTAGCGTAAAGGAAGTGTCTTTTCCGCCGAGTTTTCGCCCATAAAAAATAAAATTTTTTGAATTGTCAGATTCTCCAAGATAAATCCAACCGTTTCCAGGATAAACTATATCAAGATACTGATAGTTTTTCATTGAAACTGAACGCGAAGGAATGATTTCGGATTTTTCTTGAATTTCTTCAGTTTGATTTTCATCTAAAGAATTTTCGCTTTTAACCTGAATAAATTCTTCTGACTTTTCATCTTGTAAAGGAAACTCTAAAATATCATTGTTTTCTTCCTGTGAGCCTAAGTTTTTTTCATCTGATTTTATTTCATCATTTTTATTTGAGTTTTCTTCTGTTGTTTTACTAGATTCTTCTATGATATTTGTATAATCTTCGGGAATTTCAGGGATTTCTTCTTTGATGTCGATTATTTCCGGTTCTTCTTGTTGTTCTTCTTCTGAAAAAATATTTTCAATCGGAGAAAGTTCGTTTTCTGTCTCGATTTTTTCGATTTTTGCTTCTTCTGTTTGATTTTCTTCTGGAATTTCAAGCGGCGGAAGTTCTTCTTCTGTAACTTTTTCTTCTAAAAAAGGCTCTTCATTTAGATTTTCTTCTTGAGTTTCTTCTGAAACTGCTAATTCTTCCTGTTCTTTTAAAATTTCAGAATCGTCTTTCACAGAAGAAACTGAAGATGCGTTTTTTGTTGTTGCGCACGAGAAAAAAATAAATGAAAAAAATAAAATCTTAATTAAAAATTTTTGAAGTTTCACGGTGTTGCTCCAAGAATTTCGTTTATGATTTTTTTATTTGAATCAGAAAGTTTTTGAACTTCAGACTGAGATGGAAGCGTAAAATATTTTTCTGCTTCTTCTTTTGACCATTTTTCAGGTGTTTTTCTTGACTGAATGTAACTCTGTGTTTCAAGAGAATTTTTTGGAAGAAGAAGTTTTTCGGAAAGATATAATTTTTCTGACATTTGAAAACTATCTTTTTTACTGAATGAAATATTTGAAAAAATCAGCATGAAAACTGCACAGACTGTCATAAAAATGAGGATTGCACAGATTATTACAGTCTGCTTTTTGTGTTCATCTATGAGAAATTTTATGTTTTCAAATGTTTCTTTTAAAAATGACATTTTTTATTTAGTCCTTAAAAATTAATTTTCATTAGAAACGGATGAGTTTTGAGAATCTTCTTGAAACGCTTTATTTTCAAGTTCCATAGCCGCTTTTTTTGCCTCTTCACGCGCTTTTTTTTCTTGAAGCTCCTTTTCTTTTAATTCTTTCCTGTATTTTTCGATTTCAGGGTCGTAAATTGTTCCGTCTGGATTATGAACGCGCGGTTTTGGTCTTGGAGGAATATATGCGTTTTCTTCTAGCGGAACATCTTCTTCGACAAAAATTTCAGAATTTTCATCTGTTAAAGAACTGATTTTTATATCTTTATCGAGTCTGAATTGAACTATTTTACTTACGCCAGATTCTTCCATTGTAATACCAAGCATTGTTTTTGCACCTAATACAGTTTTTTTGTTGTGGGTGATGACAATGTACTGGCTTACTTTTGAGAATGATTCAAGTGCCGTTACAAAACTTGAAACATTTTTATCGTCAAGAGCTGCATCGATTTCGTCTAAAAGACAGAATGGGCTAGGGCGAACCTGATAAGTTGCAAATAAAAGTGCAACCGCAGTCATAGTTTTTTCTCCACCACTTAAAAGTCCGATGCTTTCAAGTTTTTTTCCAGGAGGCTGAGCAAGGATATCAATTCCGCTTGTAAGTACATTCTGCGGATCTTGCAGTTTTAATTCTGCTCGTCCTCCGTTGAAAAGCCTGCGGAACATATTGTGGAAATTCTTTTTAATTTTATTGTATGTTTCGATGAACATCTCTGAAGATTTTGCTTTAATTTCTTCACTTACGCGGATAAGGTTTTCAAGGCTTTTTTGAGTGTCATCGTAATTTGCTTTTTGCTTTTCATATCGTTCTTTTTGTTCTGCAAATTCTTCGACCGCCATGAGATTTACTTGACCTAAATTTTTAAATTCAGTTTTAGCTGCCGCAAGTTTTTCTCTCAAATCTGCAATCGGTGTTGTAATTTTATACATGTGTTCTTCGAATTCCATCAAGTCCCTTGAATTTTGTTCCTGAAAATTCTGCTTGATGTTTTTGATTTCTGTTTCTGAGGCTGCAAGGGAAAGCGAAAGTTTTTCAAACTGCTCCTGGTATTTTTTTTGCTCGTTCTGCTTTCTGATTAAAGTGTCTTTTTTACCTGAAACCCGGCTGTTGCTTTCCTGAATTTTTTCGTCAAGGCTGTTCATTTCTTCAACGAGTTTTTGGCCTTTGTGTTCGATTTCGGCAAGTTCGCTCTGAAGATCGATAATCTGTTCCTGCAAATCTTCATGCGCTTTGTTTTCTTCATAAAGCTGGTCTTCTGTTCCACGCAAAGAATTTTGTTCTGTTGAAAGATTTCTTTGAAGAATCAAAACCTGTTTTTCGCTTGAAGAAATCTGTTCTTGCATTCTGACTTTGTTGAGTTTTAATTTGTCGAGAGTATCTTTAAATTCTTCGATTTTTGCAGAAAGTCTAGAATTTTCTGAATTAAGTTCTTCGATTTTTGATGAATTTGATGAGATTTCGTTTTTATTATCCTGAATTTCTGAGTCAATTTTGCGTTTTTTTGTCATTATTCCTTCTGGCGAAAGAAAATCAGAAATAAACGACGGTGAAGAATTTATAAAATCATTGAGGCTTTTTTCAAGTGAAACAGTAAGTGCATTTGCCTCTGAAAAAGCATCTACCGCTTCTTTTAATTTTTTTTGCCACTGTTCAAGGTTTGAAGAAGATGCGTTTATGAAATCTGAAAAAATGTTTTTCCGGCCTTCAGTGAAAATTTTTAATTTTGAAACTGTCATTTCAAGATTTTCACGGGCAGTTTTTAGGGCATTTTCAGAAAATCCCTGTTCATTCATTTTTGAATCAAGCAGAGTTACGATGTCTTCTGTTATTTGCGTAAGATTTTGCTGAAGTGTATGGTCTTTTTCTGTTAAATCTTGAATTTTTTGTTTGATATTCTGAATGTTTTTTGAATTTTCTGTAATTTGATTTGAAGAAAGTTCGATGTTTTCTTTAAAATTTTCGATGTTTGTTGAAATATCTGAAAGCTGTTTTTGTTTATCGTGAAGGGATGCTTTGTTTTCATCAATTTCCTGATTTAAATCGTCAATTCTGTCCTGAACTGATTTTAAGGTTGCTTCAAGTTGAGTAATTTTTAACTTTATTTTTGAGGCATCTTCGTTGAATTTTTTAATTAATTCGAGTTTTCCATTTTTTTCTTTTTGAAGTCCGAATGCTTCTGTCTGCTTTGAATAAAGCATTTCCTGCATTTCTTTTACTTTATCTGTGTTTTCTGTGATTGAATTGTTGATTTCATCAATCTGACTTCTGACTTCGTTTCGTTTTAATTCAACTTCGCGTAATTCTTTTTCGTGGCGAGCTCTTTCCTGAATGAAATTTTTTAACTTTATTAAAGTGATGTCTAAGTCGTAATTGAAAATTTCTTCTTTGAGATTGCGGTATTTTGAAGTTTTTTCAGCCTGAACTTTAAGCGTATCGTAAGATTTTTTGATTTCGACGATGGAGGCTTCAATTTGCTTCATGTTGTTTCTTACGATTTCAAGTTGTCTTTCGGCTTCCTGACATTCAACTTTGCTTTTGCTGATTCCTGCAGCTTCTTCAAAAAGGTAACGGCGATCTTCTGGTTTGCTTGAAAGAATTTGGTCGATTTTTCCTTGTTCCATTACAGAATAGGCAGATTTTCCGACACCAGTGTCCATAAAAAGCCTTAAAATATCTCTTCCGGATGCCGGTTTATTATTGATGAAATATTCGTTATCGCCATTTCTGTAAAGACGCCTTTTGATTGCGATTTCTGATTCTTCAAGCGGAAGAAGACCAGTTTCGTTGCTCATTGTCAATGTGACTTCTGCAACATTTAAAGGTGAGCGTCGTTCAGTTCCGTTAAAAATTACATCTTCTTTTGAAGTTGCCCTCAAATTTTTTGCTTTATTTTCTGCAAGTACCCATTTTATGGCGTCAACAATATTGCTTTTTCCGCAGCCGTTTGGACCTAAAAGCGCTGTAATTCCGTCTGAAAAATCGATGTGAGTTCTGTCTGCAAAAGATTTAAATCCAAAAATATCAAGACTTTTAAGAAACAAAATGACCTCGAAAAAATTAAATTCTTATAAAAATATCATCTGGACACCTCTAAAAATTTTAGTTTTTAGAGATAACTTACATTATACTGATTAAACTTATCTATTTCAATAAATGATTTTAAGTTTAAATAGAAAAGTAAAAAGTTAAAGGCCGCACTCTATGATTTTTCCTTTATAGATTTCTTTTGGGTAAACTGTAATGTTTAATTTTTTTTCCAGTTTTGAATAATTTTGCATTTCAAATTCGTCGCCAATAACGACATTAATGCCTTTTTTTCCGGCTCTGGCAGTTCTTCCTGCTCTGTGAATAAAAAAATCTGTGTTTTCAGGCAAATCCATCTGCACGATGTGGCTAATATTCTGAATGTCAAGACCACGAGATGAAAGGTCGCTTGTAATTAAAATTTTTTCTTTTCCGCTTTTAAAACGGTCGATTGCAGTTTTTCGTTCCTGTTTGTCGTTTTTTGAATGAAGGCAGGCGCAGTTTATTTTTTTATATTTTAATTTCGAATAAATGTTTTCGACATCCTGGGGACGTGAAGTGAAAATCAAAAGTTTTTCAGGATTTTCAGCGTAAATAAATTTTCGTAAAGTGTCGATTTTGTCTCTTTTTTCTGAAAAAATTGCCCAGTGCGTTACTCTTGTTTTTAAAATATCTTCAGGCGGAAGAAGAACGACTTCTCCTTTGAAAAAATTTTTTGTATTTTTGTCGATTGTTGCAGAACACGCGATTGTTTGAATTTCTTTTGGAAGAAGTGAAAGAAGTTTTTCTGTTTCGTTTTTTGCTTCTTTTTTTAAAAGACGATCTGCTTCATCGAAAACGACGGTTTGCAAATTGTGAACTTTTAATTTTTTTAAAAGAATGAGTTCTGAAAGTCGAACAGTTGTTCCGATTACAATCTGTGGTTTTTCTTTTAAGGTTTCAATCTGTCTTTTTAAAGGAGTTCCGCCGATAAAAAGTGCAGTTTTTAAATTTGTTAAAGATTGAATTGCCTGTTTTATTTGTGAAGAAAGTTCAAATGTTGGAGAAACAATTATGATTTTTACATGGTCAGAATCTGAAGGCGAATTTAAAATGTTTGAAATTAACGGAAGTGCAAATGCAAAAGTTTTTCCCGTTCCTGTTTCTGACTGAAAGACGATATTTTTTTTATCAAGAATTTTTGGAATTACAGTATTTTGAACTGGAGTTGGTTCTGTTATGTTGATTTTTTTTAAATTTTCTACAAGAGCCGGATTTAAAAGACCGAAAGCAGATTTGTCACTCATAAAATGAATTATAGCAAATTTTTAATCTGTATGCTATAATCAAAAACATGAAAATTGGAATTGATACATTCGGTTTAAATCATTCCCGTAGCGGACTTGGTTCATATATTAGTTCTTTTACATCAAATCTTCCGCAGTCAGATGATTTTTATAAAGAAAATAAAATCGAACTTTTCGGTTCAGAAATAGACAGGTTTACTTATACTTCAGGAAAACGCATTTCTTTTGAAGGCATAAAACTTTCAGACGACCATAAAGCAGAACGGTTGTGGCACATCATGAAATTCAAAAAATTTGTAAAAAAGCAAAAATATGATGCCGTAATTTTTCCGCTCATTTCAAACTGCTTTCCAATAAAAACTAATATTGCGACCGTTGCAATCGTGAATACGGTTTTTTCAAGTCTTATCGAAGGTAAATCTCAGGCAGAAAGGCGGATTCTTAAAAAAGTCGTAAAAAAATCTACGCTGATTGTCGCTGCAACTAGATTTATAAAAGATGATCTTGTTCAAAATGGAATAGCCGAAGAAAAAATTTCAGTAATTTATAACGGGATTGACCACAAACTTTTTTATCCGCAGATGGAATCAAATCCAGAAATCGTCGATATAAAACCATTTGCAATAAAAAAACCGTATTTCATTTATCCTTCAAGAATTTCAGGTCCGAACAAAAAACATCTTGAACTTATAAAAGCGTTTGAACTTTTCAAAAAAAATACAGGTTTTCCTCACAGACTTGTAATCGCAGGAAGCGAAGATTCTTCATATATAGAAGAAATTTACAGTGCAATTTCAAAATCTCCTTTCAGAAATGATATTTTTGTTACCGGACATTTTCCGCATAAAAATTTTCCTCTTTTGTATGCAAATTCAGAAGCGTGCATTTTTCCGTCAGTCGATGAAGGTGTAGGGCTTTCGGTTTTAGAGGCAATGTCAACAGGAATTCCTGTTTTGTGCACCGATAAAGCTTCTCTTTCTGAAATCAATAAAAACGCTTTTTTGCTTATAAATCCAGATGATACAGAACAGTTTGCATCATCAATCGAAAAAATCTGCACTGATTTACAAATGCGTGATAAAATTATAAAAACTGCAATAGAATGGTCAAACATGTTCAATTGGGAAAAATCAGTAAATCAGACTTTGACTCTTGTTCAGAATGCAGTTTCTTTGAAAAAATAAAAAAAAGGAAACCAAAAAAGTTTTTCTTTTATGGTTTCCTTAAATTTTAATGATTTTTTAAGGTTTTCTTTTATTTTATAAAACCATTATGATTATTTTTGATGCTAGAACAATCGAAACAAGGGCAAAAGGATAGGTTGCGGCATAAGCTGCAGAAACTTCATCTGTTCCGGCTGTTGCAATGAGAGTTCCAAGAGCAGGTGTTGAAGTCATACCTCCGGTAATCGAACCAAGATTATTTAGAATGCTTAATTTGAAAATATAGCGGGCAATGATATAACCTGCAATCATAGGAACAAGCGTCATTACAGCGCCGTAAATGAAATAAGTCCAACGGAATTTAGAAATAAAATTTACTCCGCCCGGAACACCAGCGCCAATCAGGAATAAAACAAGACCTAGTTCCCGCATAAAATTTAGAGTCTGCTTACTGATGCGTAAATCTAGTTTTCCGATGTGGGCAATATGGCCTACAATTAAACCTCCGATAAGACAACCGCCAGAATTTCCTAAAGAAAAATTAATTCCAGGAATTTTAATTGCACCAATTATACAACCTAAAGCAACCGCAAGAACGAATGGGAAAAATCCGAATGGATCAATCTGAGTAAGTTTACCTTTTGGTTCAGGAATCTGAATCTGATTTGCAGCCTGAAAATGCGCAACTTCATCGGCCATATTGACTTTTAATATTTTTGGAAGAATCTGAACAAAAAGAACAACACCTAAAACTCCGAATGTATAGGCAATTCCGTAACCGGCTGTAACATCTGCTTCTAGAGTTGAAACTTGACCTGCGACTTTTGCCGCTTCATCTAAAGCAACTGCAACTTCTTTTCCTGCGCTGAAACCTGGAGTTGAAGTAAGTCCGCCGGTTAAAAGTCCTACTGCCATTGAAGAAGAACAGTTTGGATCAAAGAAAGCAAAAAGAGATGCTGTAATTGCACCGATTATAATTATAACAAAACCAAGTACGATATATGCAATAGTACTTTTATTAAAAGAACGGAAGAATTTTGGTCCTGCAATAAGACCTACGGCAGTAACAAAGAGAGCTGTTCCAATATTAGAAACGATTCCAAAATTCCCTTTAATTTTATCTGACCAAAGTACAATTTCTTTTACACCAAAACAGTTAAAAGATGGAATAAAATTAATTATAACACCCCAGATTAACGCTACAAGAAGAACACCTGCAGTACCAAGTTCAATGCCTTTGATTTTTATTCCGCCAACAAGGTATCCGATTGCTCCGATGGCAAAAATGATAAAAATAAATGACAGGGCAGATGAACACATCCCGGCTAAATAAGCAGTCATTTTAAAAACCTCTTAAAAATAAAATTAAGGTTATTATATCTTTATAAATGTAAAAGTGCAATAAAGCTCGGGGCTACTATGCAAAGTCGTCTTTTTTAATTTTTTAGAAAGCGAGATTTAATTTAATTCCATGTCTTTTAACTTATTTAGTGCATTTTTCATTGCTGAACTAAAAGCTTTTTTGATTCTAAAAAGCTGGTCTTCTGTAAAAGTTTTTAAAATAAATTGAGGTGATTCAGGTGATGACATATCATAAAAAAGCATCTGAGGCTGAATGTCCAGACTGTCTGCGATTTTTATAAGAAGATCAAAAGATGGTTTTGTAAGACCACATTCAATATTTCCGATTGTCCCGTTAGAAACATCGCAGGCTTCTGCTAAATCTGCCTGAGAAAATCTTTTTTGCTTTCGATAAAATTTTACATTCTCAATAAAGCATTTCTGATAATCAATCATATTGTTACCATTTTAAATGAAAAAAAATGTTTTTGATATAAATTGAAAATGACTTATTTTAAGGGTGATACGCATTTAAAATGAGCAATTCAAAATGATAAAACATAAATTTAAATCTGAAAAATGAGTGACAAAAATTTAGAAAAATTATCTTTTTTATAAATTCAAGGAAAATAATTTATACATCTTAGATTTTTTTTTTAAATTATGATAGCATTACTGTAATTTTATAAGGGCTATTTTGGTCTTTAAAAAAAAGTTTAAATAAATGGTTAAAATTGTTCTATTTGGTTTAACCCGGGAACTTTAATTTTGTGAGGCGTAATTTATGAATAAAAACAGCCTTGATATGACGGAAGGGCCAATTGTTGCAAAACTGATGGCTTTTTCTGTTCCTCTTATATTATCAAATATTCTTCAGCTTTTATTTAATGCCTGTGATGTAATTGTAGTCGGTAAATTTTCAGGGGATGAATCTCTTGCTGCAGTTGGTTCAACTTCTGTTATCATAAACCTTCTTACAAATCTTTTTATGGGACTTTCAATCGGAACAAATGTTGTCTGTTCAAATTTTTTTGGAGCAAAAAAATCAAAAGAATTAAATATTGCAGTTCATACGGCAATTTTTTTAAGTATTATTTCAGGAATTTTTCTTACGGTTATTGCAATTCCTCTTGTAAAGCCGATTTTAATTTTGATGTCTTCCCCTGAAGATGTTTTTCCAAAAGCGAAAATTTATTTAAAAATATATTTTTGTGGAATGACTTCAACAATGATTTACAACTTTGGAAGTGCTGTTTTAAGGGCAAAAGGCGATACTAAAAGACCTCTTCTGATTTTAATTTTATCTGGAATCCTTAATGTAGTTTTGAATTTGATTTTTGTAATTCTTTTTAAAATGGATGTTACGGGAGTTTCGCTTGCAACTGTAATCAGTCAGACTTTAAGCGCTTTCCTTATTATTTTTCTTTTAATGCATGAACCAGACGATTTTAAACTGAATTTAAAAAATCTTAAATTAAACCGCGATATCGTAATTAAAATCGTGAAAATCGGAGTTCCGGCAGGAGTTCAGGGGATTATTTTTTCGCTTTCAAATATGGTAATTCAAACTAGCGTAAATTCTTTCGGAAAAATTGCAGTAGCCGGAAACAGTGCTTCTCAAAGTCTTGAAGGTTTTGTCTATATTTCAATGAACAGTATTGCTCAGGGAACTTTAACTTTTACTTCGCAGAATCTGGGCGCCGGAAAAATTTCGAGAATAAAAAAGGTAATATTTTATTCACAGATGACAGCTTTTTTATTCGGTTTAGTGCTGGGAAATTTAATCTATTATTTTGCAAAACCACTTCTTTCCCTTTATACCGATACTCCGGAATCTGTTGCTGTTGCAATGGTCAGAATGAAATATATCTGTACGACTTACGGTTTGTGCGGTCTTATGGATTGCGCTGCAAATTTAATCAGGGCTTTAGGGCACAGTATGACTCCAATGCTGATTACGCTTTTCGGCGCCTGCGGTTTTAGAATTCTCTGGATTTTTACTGTATTCCGCATTCCTGAATATCATTCTTTAGACAGCATTTATGTCTCGTATTGTTTCAGCTGGGTAGTCACTTATTTAATTTTGATGAGCGTTTATTTTTTCATTTTCAAAAAAGAATTAAAAAACAGTTTAAAATAGCATCTTAAAACTTTTAAGCATTAAAAAAGCAGAAGAGAGGATTTTTATACATAAAATAAGGAGTGTAAGATAAAACCACTAAAATAGCGTGGCTTTATCTTACCTAAAGTTTG
>JAEDFA010000001.1 GCA_016293005.1 Treponema sp. | reverse complement strand
TTTGAGAAGTATATTAATTATCGAAAAAAATGTCAAATCTTAAATCTTGACTGTCATTACTATATTTAATAGAATAAAACATCATGAAAATCAAAAAACAGCTTTCGTTTTATATTACAATTGCAGTTATTCTTTCAATTTTATATATAATTTTTTCTATACAGCCAATCGGAAAAGAATTTCAGTTTACACCAGAATGGAAAATCGATGTTTCAAATCCAACTATAAAAGAAAACAAAAACAATTCTTCCGTAAATTATTTTAAACTTTCCCAAACGGCAGGTTATTTTACTTCTGACGGTGAAGTTACAAATTTTATAACTTTTCCATATAAAGCATCAATTTCAGATTATTACTACACTTCATACAATTCAAATAACACTTCAACAGATTTTTTCACTCCGGAAGGAACAAAAAAAGGCACAATCACGCAGCCAGGTTTTCCTATGATTATCGAAGACAGAATTTTCGTTTTTCTTCCTGGCGGTTCATCTTTTGTAAAATGTAAAGAGGACGGTTCAAAAGACTGGGAATACGACTCAACTTGTCCAATAACTGCGTTCTATTCTGCAAAAAATGCACTTGTTGCAGGATATGCAGACGGAACAATCGTTCACTTTACAAACGAAGGCGATATAATCCAAAATTTTCAGCCCGGCGGGAGCGATTATCCTGTAATTCTTGCAGCAGCTTTAAGCAACGACGGCTCATACATCGCATCTGTTTCAGGTCAAAACAGACAGAGATTTGTTCTTGCAAAAAAAGAAGGCGCACAAACAAAAATCGTTTTCCACGAATATTTTCCAACAAATACAAAAGTTCAGCAGATTGTAAAATTTTCAAACGATGACAGACTCTGTTTTTACACATGCAAAAATTCTGCAGGAATCGTTGACATCAAAAAGAAAAAATCCACACACATTCCAATAAACGGTTCTGCCATAAGTTTAAAAGAATCAAAAGACTGCTTTTTCCTGCTTACAAAAAAACAAAAAGAATATTCTGTTTATATAATAGAAAAATTCACATCTTTTACAGGTTGCTTTCAATTTCAAGCAGATGCGGCATTCATCGAAACTGACGAAGAAAACCTTTACATCGGAAAAAATTCTACAATTTCAAAAATAAAAATCTCAAAGGAATAAAAAATGAAGAAAAAATCAGCTGTCACATTTTTTTTGCTTTTTATAACTTTCACAGCGTTTTCATTCAACTGGCCGCAAGAGCAAATCGTAGAATCAGATGCATTTTATTCGTATTTTGCACAACTTCGCGGAAATACAATAAGCAATTCACTGATTTTTGCAGAAACTTCAGAAATAAAAGCCTGCGAAGACGGATTTCTCACAGTTTACATAACAGAACACAGCGATGATTCTGATTTTTTCCCTTCAACATTAGGAAACGCAGCTGTCATTTCACACGAAGATAATTTAATCACCGTTTACGCAAATCTTGATTCAGAAAGCCTTACAAAAGAACATTTTCAAGTAAACGAAATTTCTTCAGGCGCAAGTTTAGGTTACAGCGGAAATTCAGCGTGGCAGCAAGGAAGGTCGGCGCTTGAATTTCAGGTTTTTGACATAACAAAAAATATTTCAATAAATCCTCGTCTTTTAATGCCAAGAATCGGGAAAGAACTTCCACTTTCAATTTCAGAAGTAAAACTTCAAAACGCCAAAAACGGAAAATTCTACAGTCTTCCTGAAAATTCTTCGATTCCGTCCGGCACATACAAAGTTTTCAAAAAACGGCAGAATACAGCAGTTCCTTTTAAAACGGCAGTTTCCATAAACGGAACAATAGTCGACACAATATCTTTCGATCTTTTAAAACAAACTGACGGATTAATCAGCGCTGTCGGAAAAAAGAATTACATCAAAAATCAGATTTATCCAAACGAAAACCTGCAATTTATCGGAGAAGCGGTAATTTCACCTGGAAAAAATACTCTAAAAATCACTGTCCTTGACATTCTTGAAAAACAATATTCACAAACATACAATCTTATGGTCTGGTAAAAAATGAACACAAACATGATTTTATCTGCGTCAGGCTGGCGAAAAATTTTTGCCATTTCAAACGACGAACAGGACAAAACTTCTTTAATCGGCGAAGAAAATATTGCTCTTTCAGTCCTTGCCGCAAAAGTTTTTTCAGATTACCTTAAAGCAAAAACCAAAAAAGAAAATCCTTCAGTGATTTTAGGTCATGATACGCGTCCTACAGGAAACGCAATCTGTGAAGCGTGCATAAAAACTTTCCTGAATCAAAAAATCTCTGTCCGTTTTACAGGAATAATCGCAGCGCCAGAAATTATGGCTTATTCAAAAGAGGCTGACGGTTTTATGTACATTTCAGCAAGCCATAATCCGATTGGTCACAACGGAATAAAATTCGGTTTGAACTCAGGAGGCGTTTTAAATCAAAAAGAAAATGCCACACTCACAGAAAATTTTCTGAATCTTACAAACAGAACTGACGCGAAAGAATACGCTTTCACACTCATAAACGGTTTTTCAGAAAAAGAAATCGATGAAGTATACAAAAATCAGAAAAAATATAAAAACAATGCGCTTGTTTCTTACAAAAATTTTCTTTTAGAAACAATTTCCGCGTCAAAAGACAAAAGTGAACAGGAAACTTTCTTCAAAAGTTTAAAAGAAAAATTAAAATCAAAAAAAATCGGCGTTGTATGTGATTTTAACGGTTCTGCAAGGACAGTTTCAGTTGACAAAGATTTTTTTTCTCAGTTTGGAATAAATTTTTATTCAATAAACGACAAGCCTGGAAAAATAGTCCACGAAATAATTCCGGAATCAGAAAATTTAATTTTCGTTGCAAACGAAATGGAAAATCTTCAGAAGAAAGGACTTCACGATGCCGTTCTAGGTTATATGCCTGACTGCGACGGTGACAGAGGAAACATTGTTTACTGGGATAAAAATCAGAAAAAATCTGTAATTTTAAAAGCTCAGGAAGTTTTCAGTCTTTCAGTTCTCTCAGAACTTCTTTTTTCGCTTTATTCAAAAAAAGAAAATTCTTGCGTGTGCGTAAACTGCCCTACTTCGCTTAGAATCAACGAAATCGCAGAAAAATTAAACGCAAAAGTTTTCCGTTCAGAAGTTGGAGAAGCAAATGTCGTAAACCTTGCAAAAGAAAAACGACTTCAGGGTTTTGATGCAAGAATTTTCGGGGAAGGTTCAAACGGAGGAACTATAACTTATCCATCAGCTGTAAGAGATCCTATAAATACGATTTTTGCAATAATTAAACTTCTTTCCATGGATGAACTTTTTAAAATCTGGTGTGAAAAAAGCAGAAATCAATTTACAGAAAATTACGACATCACACAGATTTTTTCTACGCTCCCGGAATATAAAACTACAGGCGTTTCCGAAAAAAGAGCGGTTTTAAAAATTAAAACAGAAAATCATGGAAAATTAAAACGGAATTTCCAGAAAATTTTTGAAGAAGAATGGAAAAATAAAAAAAATCAGCTTGAGACTGAATATAAAATCTCAAGTTTTAAGGTTTTTCTTACAAACGGAACAAAAGAAACTGAAGGCTCTCAAAATTGGGAAGAAAGCCAAAAAGGCGGCTTAAAAATTCAGTTTTACGATGCAAACGAAAAACCTCTTGCATTTTTCTGGATGCGTGGAAGCGGAACAGAAAGCGTTTTCAGGATTTTATGCGATGTAAAAAACATTTACGGCGACATTGAAAAAACTTCAAAAGAAGAAAAATCACTTCTTGAATGGGAAACCTCGATGCTTTTAAAAGCCGATTCACAAAGTCTTTAAAATAAATACCGGGAGAAAAAAGATGATTAACGAAATAAAAAAGTCAATTCTTTCAGGAATAATGATTTCAATTGGAGGGGCCGTATACCTTTCATGCGTTTCGCAAAACCTTTCGTGGCTTGGAGCCTTTTTATTTTCTGCAGGTCTTTATACAATCTGCCAGTACGATTTCAACCTTTACACAGGAAAAGTCGGCTACATTGCACTTCATTTTAAAGATTACAAATATATCGGTCTTGTCATTTTAATTTTGACATTCAATCTTTTAACGACATTCATTTTAGGCATTCTTTTAAGGAATGTTTTTCCACAGATTATAGAGCCTGCAAAAAATATTTTCTCTGCAAAACTTGAAAAATCATTCATAAAACTTTTTATTTCAGGAATTTACTGCGGACTTTTGATGTTTCTCGCAGTCGACACATGGAAAAACGGAAGCAAAATCGGCTGTTTTATCTTTATTCCTGTGTTCATTTTAAGCGGATTTGACCACAGTGTCGCAAATTCATTTTATAACGGAGTTGCAAACGGATTTTCAGATGCATTCACGGTAAAAAACTGTCTGATATTTATTTCCGTCATACTCGGAAACGCACTTGGAGGAATGATTGTTCCGCTTTTAACAAGAACATGGAAAAAATCTAAAACTGAATGAAATCTCTAAAAATGCGATTAAAACTGATTTTGAAAAGTTCTTTTTAATACACCTTTATTTAAAGAAAAAAATTTTATATAATCAGAAACAGAATTTTAAATCATGAAATACAGATTACGGGAGCAAATAAATGGATAAAAATGAAATCTTAAAACGGGCAAACGATTATATTTCTGCCGAAAAAGACGAAAAATTCAAAAAAGAAGTCGAAGAACTTGTAAAAAAAGAAGATTTCAAAGAACTTGAAGACAGATTCTACCAGACTCTAGAGTTCGGAACTGGCGGCTTAAGAGGAATCATGGGCGGCGGAACAAACCGAATGAACACTCTTGAAATCAACCTTGCAACTCAAGGTCTTGCAAATTATGTAATCAAGGCTTTCCCTCAAAAAGCAAAAGAAGGTTCATTGAGTGCAGTAATCGCCTACGACTCAAGAAATAATTCTGATGTTTTTGCAGAGGCGACGGCATTAATTTTTGCGGCAAACGGAATCAAAGCGTATCTTTTCAGCGGTTTGCGCCCTACTCCAGAACTTTCATTCGCAATAAGATATTTTAAAGCAGATACAGGTGTTGTCGTAACAGCATCGCACAATCCTAAAATTTACAACGGTTACAAAGCATATTGGAACGATGGCGCGCAGGTTACAGAACCTCATGATACAGGAATAATCGAAGAAGTAAACAAAGTTCAAAGCGTAAAGACAATTTCAAAAGAAGAAGCAATAAATTCCGGCAAACTCGTTTTAATCGATTCAGAAGTTGACGAACAATACTGGCAAATGTGTAAAGCACAGCTTTTCCGCCCGGAATTAATCAAAGAATACGCCTCAAATGTAAATGTCGTATACACGCCGCTCCACGGAACAGGTGCAATGCATGTAGAAAAAGTTTTAGGAGATTTAGGTCTTCATGTAAACACAGTTCCCGAACAGCGAAATCCAGACGGAAACTTTCCTACAGTTGAAAAACCAAATCCAGAAGAAAAACCTGCAATGAAAATGGCTGTTGAACTTGGTAAAAAAGAAAACGCTGACTGTGTAATGGCAACTGATCCAGATTCAGACAGATTCGGAACTGCTTTCCCAGATAAAAACGGGGAATTCGTACTTCTTTCAGGAAACCAAATGGGTGCTCTTCTTATGGAATACATTTTCCTTTCAAGAAAAGAATTCGGAAAACTTCCTCAAGGTTCTTACTGCGTACGCTCAATCGTAACATCTCCTTTTGGCGATGAAATCTGTAAAAAATACGGCGTAGAAATGATTGAATGCCTTACAGGTTTTAAATGGATTGCCGCTGTAGAAGCAGAAAGAGAAGCAAAAAATCAAGGTGAATATGTTTTCGGACTTGAAGAAAGTTACGGCTACAAAATCGAAAAAGAAGTTATGGATAAAGACGGTGTTTCTGCTGCCGCAATGTGTGCAGAAATGACAATGTACTGGAGATCAAAAGGAAAATCGCTTCTTGAACACTTAGACGACATGTACAAAGAATACGGATATTTTGAAGACCGTTCAATCTCAAAAAACTTCCCGGGAATCGAAGGCGTTTCTGTAATGAAAGGCATTATGTCAAAACTTAGAACAGACGGACTTAAAACTTTAGGTGGAAAAAAAGTCCTCAAAATCCGCGATATTCAGACATCCGTTTCATACGATCCAAATTCTCCAGATAAAAAAGAAGCTGTTTCACTTCCAAAGAGCAATGTACTTCAGTTTTTCCTCGAAGGCGGAACAATCGTTTCTGCACGACCTTCTGGAACAGAGCCAAAAATCAAATTCTACATCAATACAAAAACTGAAGTTGGCGGTGCAAAATGCGATGGCTGCTTAAAGGCAACAAAAGAAGAAGCATCTAAACTTTGTGATGCAATCGAAAAAGATATTAATAAAATTTTAGACGATGCTTCAAAATAAAGCCATAAAAGATTATCGAAAACTGTTCTGTCTTTTAAAAGACGGAACAGTTTTCACTGTCATAGACACAGAAACTACAGGTTTAAGCAGTATAGAAAACAGAATCGTTGAAGTTGCGGCTATAAAATTCTCAAAAGATGGTATTTTAGACAAATTTTCCACGCTTGTTAATCCTGAGCAAAAAATTCCCTTTCAGTGCATACAAATTCACCACATAACAGACCAAATGGTTCAGTCTGCACCAAAAATAAAACAAATTCTCCCTGAATTATTAAAATTCATCGAAGGTTCAGTTTTAATCGGGCACAACATAAACTTTGATCTTCGTTTTTTAAATGCAGAACTTGAACGCAACGGATTTTTTCAACTTAAAAACAGTTTCATCGATACGCTTTCACTTTCAAGATGGACTTTACCAGAAATGCAAAAATATAATCAGAGTATTCTCGCCGAATATTTCAACATAAAAATAAAAAATGCCCACAGAGCAGAAGACGATGCTTATGTCTGCGGGCAAATTTTCCTAAACTGCATAAAAGTTTCTGCAGAAAGGCAAAAAATCAGAATCGATTAACTTTTCAAAAATCAGCCTCTTGGAGCAGTTTCTGGATTTACAGGTTTTCCATTTTTGAAGACCATAAACTTAATTGAAGACTCTTTTCCTTTACCAGTTTTTCCTATTTCAGAGCCGGAAAGAATATAATCTCCTTTTTTTACGCTCACAGAATCAAGCCCTGAATAAGAATAAATCAAGCCGCCGGTTTTAGACTGAACAAATACAAGTTCTCCAAATCCGCGGTAAACTCCCGTATACATTACAGTTCCTTCCCGAACCGCTTTTACACTTTCATTGTCTTTTCCTGTTAAAAGAACACCGCTTACCTTTCCGCTGATATTTTTTACTTTCGGATTTTCAAGCGGCCAGAGAATATTTTTTGAAGGCTTTGAATTTTCATTTTTAGAATCTTGTTTCGTCTTGTTTTTGGGCTCTTCATTTTTTTGAGTAACAGATTTCTGCTCTTCCTTTGAAATTTTTCCAGGAATTAAAATCTCTTGTCCGATTTTTAGCGTTGAAGAACTGTCAAATCCGTTAAAATTCATCAAATCAGCCACGGAAATTCCGTATTTTCTTGAAAGACCGTACAATGTATCGCCTTTCTGAACCATATATTTTTCCGAAGAAGATTGAGCAATTTTATTACTAGATTTTTCTTCTGATTTTTGTGTCAATGCAGCGGCATTTGCAATATTTGCAGAAGGAATAGTAAGTTTCTCGCCCGTCTTTATCACATCGCTTTCTGAAAGATTATTTGCAATTCTTAATTCATTTACAGTTATCTGATATTTTCGACTTATAGAATAAAGCGTGTCACCTTTCTGAACTTCGTAAACAGAATCAGCATATAAAGAAAAAGCAAAAAATAAGAAGAATATTCCAAAAAATTTATTTCTCATATTTCAATTATCGGAAACTTCTCTGATTTTTTTTAGAAGAAAGAATCAAAATATGCTATTCAATTAATTTTCTAAACAGAAAACCTACATCAATACCATTTATCAAAGACGAACAAGGATAAGTTGAAAGCATTCCGTTTATTCCTGACTCAAGATGACTTGATGTAATTCCGTGTTTTATAGAACGGTCGGCTTCGATTAAGGCAGAAAGATGATCTGCAATTCTAACAGTGCGCCCGTCGACAGGATTAAAAGAATCCTTATTGTAAACTGAATTTAATTCTTCCCATGAAACGATTTTTGTGTCTGAAGAAGGCTCTTTAATCCGGTTTGAAAATTCATCACTTGTGTAAAAAATAATTTCTTCAGAATAGAAATCTTCCATAAGGGGAACTAGTTCTTTGTTTACGATTTCATCTTCAATTTTTTTTACGATATTTGGAAGTTCGTCGGTTGCCTGTTTTACAGGAGAAATTATGTCGCGCGTAACAGCCTCAGGTAAATCATGAAAAAGTGCTGAAAAGAAATTGTTGATTATACGTTTTTCACACATTTTTACAGGATTTTCACGACACAAAAGAAGAGTTATAACCGCAACAAAAAAACAGTGCCCAAGAACGCTTGTTTTAGGAACGCGGGGAGTCTGATTCCATCTAATCTGAAAACGAAGTTGTTCTACTTTCATAAGGAAATCAAAAGAATGCTGATGCGTAAAAAGCATCTGAAGTCCCTGCAAATCAAGAAACGGCTGCAGCGAAGTCTGAAGTTCAGTATTAATCTGTTCAAGCCGGAAACTTTCATTTACAACCGAAAGCATCTGAAGTTCTCGGATAGTCGCAAATTTATTCGCCGCGCTAAAAATTCTGAAAGCAAGACGAGATTTTTCAGGAATTTTATCGGGAAAAGATTTCTGCATCATGTACTCACAGAATTTTAAATAAAGTTCTTCATCCAAAATAGTTTTATACTGACTTAAAACCCATTCATTAAGCCGCGCATATTCTTCCGGATATTTTTCTTCAAGCATCTGAAGTACAGGCGCTTTTATGTCACAAAGGGCAATTTTTTTTAACAAATCAAATAAAGAAGCGTAAATTATCCATAGCCAGTCAACAAATTTTGAATTATGCTCTTCATATTTTCCGATTATATAAGCAAGAACAGTTTTTTCAGCCGCTTTATCCATTTCTACGATGTCAAAAGGTCGAAGTAAATCAGTCCACCGTTGAATTGAGAATCCTTCAAAAATCTTTAGAATTATTTCTTTACTTATCATTTTAATGGCTTGAACCTGCCTTTGCATCTGCATCCATTTTATCACGCCAAACAAGCGCTTTCTTTTTTACTTCTGCAGCATAAGTCTTATCCCCGATTGCCATTGCAATTTTGTGGCGCGCAAGAAGAAATTTTATTGCATTTCTCATATCATCAAGCCGTCTTGTAGAAAGTTCATATTTATCACGGTAGCCGGAAGCAGAACTTTCAAGAAGCTGATTAACCATTCTTACATATTGAACAGCAGTTTCGTATAAAGGTGAATTCGGGTCAAAATAGTCTTTTGCATGAGTGCGCATATCCAGGAGATTTTTTGCAACAACAGCAAAACGACCTTTTAATTCAACAAACGACCATTTCCATTTACTGTTTTCACCGAATGCTTCTTCAAGAAGATTAATTGCAAGGCCTAATTTTCTTGAAATATAATAGCGTTTTTCAAGAGAAATATGAGAAATTGCCTCGTATTTTTCTGCAAGTTCTGAATATGAAACATCAATAAAATTTGAAACTAAATCTTCAAGATAAATTATTGCCCGATATAAAACTTTTCTCGCTTCATTTAAAGCATCGTTATTCTTTACTTCAAGAATTTTCAATGAAAGTTCATTTTGCGCCATATAAAGAGAGGAAACATATATCATATCTTCACAAAGCATAATTTTTTCACCGGGAATGTCATCACAGCCTGAACGAATTGCATTCAGCACAGTTTTTTCTTTTTCAAGAATTTCCTGAATTCTTGTTTTATAAGGCTTGATTGCCTCCTGTAATTCAATTCGGTTTGTTTCATTAATTTTTGCCATAAATCCCCCGTAAAATTTTAAAAATTCCTTAAAATAAATTTAAGGTTTTCTAACAGAATTTTTCAAGCATTGAACGGGCATGTTCAAGAGACTGTTCGTCGTTTGAATCACCGGAAAGCATTCTTGCAATTTCCTTTACGCGTTCCTCACCTGAAACTTCATGAAGATTCGATTCTGTTTTACCCGAAACGATTCCTTTTTCAATTTTAATTTGATTATCGGCATAAACTGCAATACTTGCTAAGTGCGTAATACAAAAAATCTGCTTATTTTTAGAAAGATTTTTTATATGAAGTCCAACAGACACTGCAACCTCACCTCCGATTCCAGTGTCAATTTCATCAAAAATCAAAGTTTCAACAGAATCATTCTGTGCAAAAATAGTTTTTAACGCAAGCATAACCCTCGAAAGTTCACCACCACTGGCAATTTTTGCAAGAGGAAGAAAATCTGAACCCGCA
Source organism: Treponema sp. (assembly GCA_016293005.1). GTDB lineage: Bacteria > Spirochaetota > Spirochaetia > Treponematales > Treponemataceae > Treponema_D. Next base: position 97,595 of record JAEDFA010000001.1, on the reverse strand, counting down.
TTAGAACGGATAAGGAATTCGATATTATCCATTCCGTACTGACCGCATTTTTGTTCGATACTTGTTCCGGGTTTATCGTTTATGCTCACACAAAAACCTGCGCCCTTCATTCCAAGCGACGAAAGAAGATTTTCAACTTCGTTTGAAAGCGTTTTGGAATATTCTTTTCGCTTTACAGAAATTTTCTTTGCTTCTATATAGACTGTTTTTTCTAAGTCCGAAACTTCAGCTTGAAGTTTTTCTTTATTCTGAAACGAATTCTCAAGTTCTTCCAGCGATTTTTGTGCATCTTCTGAATATTTTATAACTTCATCGATTGAAGATGAAACAGAAGAAGCGTATTTTTTCTTTAGATTATACAAAACAGAAAGCCTTTCCTGAACTTCTGAAAGTCTTGAAGGATCGAAAACAAGATGATTTTGATATGAAGAAAATTCTTCTGACAAATCTGAAACTTCGTAAAAAACTGCTTCAAGGCGACTGAAAAGTTTTTCAAGAGATTTATCAAATTCGAGTGCATGCTGACATTCCCGTGAAGATTTTTTAAGAAGAGAAACAACAGATTCTTCTGTTCCAGAAAGGTGTGAATTTATTGAATCGATATCTGAATAAAGTTTTTCAAAAGATGAAAGCCTTGCCTCTTCGCTTTCAAGTTCTTCGTCCTCACCTTTCTTTAACTTTGCGTTTTTTATTTCATCAAGTGAAAATTTTAACATTTCGATTTTTTCTTTTCGTCTTGAATCAGAATCGTTAATAGACTCTAAAAGGCGTTTTTTTTCTACAAGAATTGAAAAAAGATGTGAAAAATCTGAAACCTGCTGAGTAAGTCCCGCCCTTGCATCAAGAAATTTTCTGTGTTCGCTGACTTTCATAAGCGACTGATGTTCGTGCTGACCGTGAATATCAATTAAAAACGATGAAAAAGTCTGAATATCGCTTCTTGTTACAGGAGTTGAACCTGCATACGAAGAAGACTTTCCATTTTCACGTATAATTCTTCTAAGCAAAAGCCTGTTATCGTCAGTTTCTATTGCGTGCTCTGAAAGCCATGAAAATGCCTCTGGAGAAATTTTTTCTGGATTCAAATAAAAAACAGCAGAAACAGACGCTTCACTTGCGCCTTTTCTTATGACAGAAACATCTGCTTTTCCGCCTAACAGAAATGAAAGCGCTCCTATTAAAATAGATTTTCCAGCCCCAGTTTCACCTGAAAGAACTGTAAAACCTGAATTAAATTCAATATTTACGGAATCTATAATTGCGAAATTTTTTATGGATAATTCTTCAAGCATGAGGACCTCCAGCCCAATTTAGTTTTGACTTTAACGCGCCATAAAATTTATTTGAAGTGCAGCCGGCAAGAATCACTTTTTCAGATGTCCGCCTGATTTTTATAAAATCGTTTTCAAAAAGTTCAAATGGTTTTTGACCGTCAACAGTAATCACAGCGTTATCCCGTGAAGGAAGAATTTTTACCGCAATTTCACCTTTTGGACTTAAAACAAGTGGTCTGGAACTGAGCGAAAAAGAATTTATTGGAGTTAATACAAGCGCATCAAGTTCAGGATCTATAATAGGACCGCCTGCACTTACAGAATATGCAGTTGAACCTGTAGGAGTGCTGATTATAATTCCGTCTGCCTTAAAATTTCCAAGGGAAACGCAGTTGTACATAACTTCCATTGAAATTGTTCTTGCCGCAGTTTTTGCACAGATTACAACATCATTAAGACCGACAGAAAAAAAATTCCGTTCGCCGCTTGAATTTACAAGAGAAGCCTGAACCATACTCCTTGTTTCGCACGGCAATTTTCCGTCTAAAAAATCTTTTAAATCTTTTTGCCACTCATTTTTTTGAACGCTTGCAATAAATCCAAATTCTCCGAAATTCACAGGAAAAACAGGAATAGCAAGTTTTGCGCAACCTCTAGCGGCAAACAAAACAGTTCCGTCGCCGCCTAAAGTGATGACAAAATCAAAGCCCGAAAACGGATTTTCATCGCTAAAGCCATCAAAATTAAAAAATTGTGAAACAATACCGTTCTGAAGTAAAAATTCTGCAATTTTTTTTCCGGAAGTCTGAGATTCGCTTTTTTTTGTATTTACAACGATAAGACATTTTTTCATTTTATGGTAAAGTTCCTAAAATTTTAGCAATTTTTGCAACTTGAGAATGAGAAAGACGCGGATAAAGAGGAAAATCTGCACACCTTAAATAAAGCGATTTTGCCTTGATGCATGATGAAGAAAGTTCTTCCTGCTTTAAGGCGATGACAGAATCTTCAAAAGTCTGCGAAATCTGAATTTCTTTTTTTTGCGCATACATTTTGACATCTTTATACGGACTTGAAAGAATCAGCGGAAAATTAGAAACAGTTGAACTCAAGTCTTTTTGAATTTTTTCTTTTTCATTTTCTGAATCAGAAGAATCCATTGAAACATTTTCAAGATTTGAATCTGATTTTTTACTGCGGATAAAAACCTTATGCTTTCCAGAAAAGCTTGCACGGTAATAAATATTGTAAATTTCTTTTCGAATCATTTCGTTTTTTGGAAATTCTTTTAACTGAATCCATGCAAGTGCGCAATTTATGTCGGGAAGAAGTTCAACTTTTGAAATTTCGTCTGTATATTTTTTTAGCATAGACCATTCTTTTCTTTTTGGAGCCATCAAAACCGAACCGCCGCCTGAAGTCAAAACATCTTTTTCTTCCAGAGAAAGAATTGTATAAAGTCCAAAAAGGCCAGCCTTTCGTTTTTCAATTCCGCAAGGAGCATCTGGGTTTTCAAAAGAATAAACAGAACCTGCAGACTGACTTATATCTTCAATTATGGGAATATTTAAAGCCATTAAGTTTAAAAAATCAGGAAGAATTCCATTTGTTTCATGCAAAAGAAGAAGTTTTCCACCGTCTTCTATACCTTTAGATACGATTTCTGGAGTTACAAGACCTGTATTTTCATTTACATCAAGAACAAGCACATCGTATCCCAAATCTACAAGTGAAGTATAATGCCAGGAAGGTGCAAGTGAAGAAATCATTACTTTATCTGTTTTATTAAACTCCAGGGCTCGTAAAGCATATTTTAAAGCCATGTGCGGACTTCGTAGAGCAACTGCACCATCACAGTTAAAAAATTCTTTTACTGAGGACAAAAAACGAAGATTTAACTCTCCAGGACCGATTTTTTCATCGACCATACATGTTAAAACTGCGTCCATTTCTTTTCTTCTGATTGTTGTACTGTAAGTCTGTATCATATTTCAATTTTACCTTTAAAATGTTCATTTTGCAACATACAAGAATTTTTTGTAACCGGCTTTTAGAATTATAAGACATTCCTTTTAAAAGTCGTAAAAACATCTTATCGAAAGCAAAAAGAAAGTTTCTATAAATTTTTCCATCTATTCATCTTTTAAATGCCTTATGAAACTGCAAATATGGAAACTGCATAAACTTCTTTTACTCCAGCTTTTTTTAAAAGAAAAGAACAGCTTTCGATTGTTGCGCCAGTTGTAAGAACATCGTCGATGATTACAGCTCTTTCGGGAATTTCTTTTAATTTTTTTTTAAGAACATACGAGCGGTTTATAGTTCCAAGACGCTCAAGCCTGTCAAGTTTTTTCTGCTGAACATAACTTACTCTTTCAAGCATTGAAACAACTTTCATTCCGTAAACATATTTTAAAAGTCTTGAAAGCTCACTTATTTGATCCCAGCCTTTTTCACGCATTTTTCCTTTTCGAGGCGGAACTGGCACAACAGCAAAAAAACCTGTTATTTCTTTTATTTCACAAAGCCGTTTATAGACAACTTTTGCAAAAAAAGTTGAAAACTGTCTTTCTCCGTTTATTTTCCAGCGAAGAAGAAGTTTTTTGTTCCATAAAATGTATGGAAAAATCGGGAAAACTTTATCACAAGATTTTAAAATTTTGTTTTCGCGGCACTCAAGGCAAATGACATCTTCTGAAATCAAATTTTTCCCACAGACCGAACAAATATTTTCCGTATTGAGTTTTACATCAAGAAACTTGCAATAACACTTTTTACAAACCATCATATCAAACGAAGCGCTTCCTGAACAGATTTCGCAAGATGATTTTTCATTGAAAAGTGAGAAAAACGCACGGATAATTTTTAAAATATAAAAGCCTGCTAAAAAAACAAATCTTTTCATATATATTATATATGCGAAAATTTTCAGTTTCGGAAATGAAAATCAAAAAAAAATTATAATATTTTGTAATATTTTAAGAAATTAATGAAAATATAACAGCCCTTATAAACTTTTATCTTCCGCTTAAAGTCTTTTTCCATCGTGAAATCATCTGAAGCGCGTCAATAGGTTTAATTTCATCTGGTGAAGAAGAAAGAATTTCGTCTAAAATGATTTCCTCATCGCTAAAAAGACCCGCTTGAGTTTTTAAAGAGGAAGTTTCCGGCACTTTTGAAATTTTTTCAAGATTCTCCGAAGTTTTATCCTGAATTGCATCAAGGATTTTTTGCGCGCGATTTACGACAATTTCAGGAAGACCGGCAAGACGAGCAACATGAAGACCGTAACTGTTTTGGGAAGAACCTTCTTTTACTTTTCGCAAAAAAACTACAGAACCGCCGGACTCATCTACCTGCATGCACAAAAATTTTATAAATTTATGATTAAGACGCGTAAGTTCGTGATAATGAGTTGCAAAAAGCGTTTTCGATTTTACATTATCAAGAAGGTGTTCGCAGACAGCCCATGCGATTGCAAGTCCGTCTTCAGTAGATGTCCCGCGACCGACTTCATCCATTATTACAAGAGATTTTTCAGTTGCCGATCTTAAAATTCTGGCAGTTTCGTTCATTTCGACTAAAAAAGTTGACTCGCCTTTTGCAAGATTGTCGCTTGCACCTACACGGCAGAAAATTTTATCTACCAAAGACAAAGTTGCCTTAGAAGCTGGAACAAAAGAACCTGACTGTGCAAGAAGCGAAATAAGAGCAGTCTGCCTCAAGAAAGTGCTTTTTCCAGCCATGTTAGGACCTGTAATCAAAGCAAAAAACGGTTTTTCTTCTGTATAAGAAAAAAGTTCAAGATCATTAGGAACAAATTCGCCTGACGGAAGATGATTTTCAACGACAGGATGACGACCTTTTACAATTTCAAAACCGCCTGATTCTAAAAGATTCGGCTTGCACCATGAATGTGTAACGGCGGCGGAAGAATACGATAAAATGCAGTCAATGTATGCAACTTCTTCTGCAATATTTATAAGATACTGAACGAAATTTTGAAGTTTTCCCCTGATTTCAAGGAACAAATCCCTTTCAGTTTCAAGAACCTGAACACCAGAATGATTTAACTCCTGCTCAAGTTCCTGAAGACGAACAGTCGTGTACCTGTCACCGTTTACAAGAGCTCTCCTAAGAATAAAATGGGAAGGAACCGAAGCGAGTTTTCCTTTGCTGACTTCGATATAATAACCAAATGCCTTTGTATATTTTATTTTAAGGTTTGAAATTCCTGTATTTTTCTTTTCTTCTTCTTCATAATCGCTTAAAATTGAATCAAAATTGTCATGAATTTTTCTTAAACGGTCTAATTCCTCCGACCAAAGCGGTTTTATGATTCCTCCGTCCGTAATCTGAGTTGAAGGTTCATCTAAAATTGATTTTTCGATAAGCTCAGCAATCATTTTTGCATCACTTAAATCTGAAAAATGAATGTTTGAAGAAGAAAGTTCATTTTCGATTTTAAAAACTTCATTCAAACTTTGCTTTAACGCAACAAGATCTTTAGGATGAGCTTTTTCCATCGAGATTCGACTTGCAAGGCGTTCGATGTCAAGAATATTTGAAAGAATAAAAGACAGTTTTTCGCGCAGAAGAGATTCATTTACAAAATATTCAACATTTGAAAGGCGGGCGTTTATTTTTTTTATGTCTACTAAAGGGTACAAAAGCCATGAGCGTAAAAGCCTTGAGCCCATTGCAGTTTTAGTAAAATCCACACATTCAAAAAGACTGAAATTCTTTGAACCATCGCGCAAATTGCTTACGATTTCAAGATTACGCCTTGAAGAATCATCTATCATAAGATACTGCTCGTCTTTGAAAATTTTTATTTCTTTTATGTGCGGAATTTTTGAATTTGTAGTTTTTTCAAGATAATCTAAAAGAAAACCCGCAGGAACGACTTCCGGTGAAGATTCTATAAGTGAAAACGATTTCAAATTTGCAGTTGAAAACTGGCGGCAAAGTTTTTTATATGAAAATTCAAGGTTAAAATCCCAATCAGGATAATAAGAAACAGCCATTTCGGTATAAAAGGAAAGCGCATTTTGAACCGATTCATTATTTTTTAACGATGATGGAAGCAAAAGTTCCCTTGGAAGAACACGCGAAAGTTCCTTTGAAAAATTTTCAGCCAGAGAAGATGCAGGAAACGAAGTTGCCATAAACGCCGAAGTCGTAACATCAATAAAAGCAAAACCACAGCCTTTAGGAGTAACGCAGAAAGCAGCAAGAAAATTATTGACTTTTCCGTCAAGATATTCACTTTCTAAAGCAGTTCCAGGAGTTATAATTTCTGTAACCTTGCGCTCTGCAATTCCCTTTCCGCCGATTGTTTCAGGAACCTGCTCGCAGATTACGATTTTTTTCCCAAGTCGTAAAAGCCGGGCTATATAAACTTTTGCCGCATGATAGGGAATGCCGCACATTTTAGAATCGCTTCGGTGCGTCAATGTAAGGTTTAAAAGCCTTGAGACCTCAACTGCATCATCATCGAACATTTCATAAAAATCACCAAGCCTAAAAAACAGGACTTCATTTTTATACTTACTCTTAATTGAATTATACTGAACCATTAAAGGAGTAAGCGGCTTTCCCTGCTCCATTTTTTATAACCCCAGTCTTTTTATAATCTGATCTGTAATGTCTACAGAATTTGAATACCACAAAATTGCGTTCGCCTGCTGAAGGCTTAAAATCATACTGTAACCTTCACTTTCTGCTATTTTTGCAAGAGTTTCGGAAAGTTTTTTATTGAAAGCATCAGAACTTTGCATCGATTTTTGCATTGACTCGAGTTCCACATTTTTTGCTGAAGTATATTCAAGAAGAAAATCTGATTTTTTAGTAATCTCCGCTTGAGTCCTTAAAGCCATTGCTTCATTGTCATTTTTTTCGTATTCAACTTTTTTAGACTGAAGGTTACGGATTTCTTCGGTTCGCTTGTTGATTTCTTCCTGAAATTCTGACTTTTTCTTTTCGTAATTTCTGACGGCAGCTGAATCCCTGAAGTACGCATTATAAACGCGCGCAGTATCAACTACACCGAATTTTGTAATCTGCTGGGCAAAAACACCTTGAGATAAAAAAACTATTAAAAAAGAAATTAAGACTTTCAATGAAACTTTCACTTTATTCCTCCAGAAATTATAATTATTTATTCGTCATATTAAATGAAAGAACGAATTTCCATGTTTCTCCCCACTGAACATTTCCATCAATTACACGGAAACAGTTTGCAAAAAGAAGGTGAAGCGGGAACTGAGGAACAAGGAAACGAAGACCAGGGCCAAAACTAAAATAAAAATCATCAAGTTTTAAGGCCGTAAACATATTTTCAACAGTGTCTTTTACTGCACACGCATCAAAGAAAGCATCAAGACCAATTACCCCCTGAAAAATAGGAATTCTAAGTTCTATACGGTTTGAGAACATCGATTTTCCCCTTGCTTTCTGGTCATTGTAAATTGAAGTCCAACCGCGGGCATTAAACATACCGTCGATGTAAACTTTGCTTGAATCTCCAAAAAGAGAACCTGGAACCGGGAAAATTCCTGTAAATTGAGTAAAACATGCAAGAACTGCCTTAAAATTCCAGAAATTATTAAAAAGCGGAATATCAAAAAGTTTTAAATACGATTCAAGTTTTGTATCTGTCCTAAAATAAAATTCCTGTTCAAGCCCCGGAATCAGACCGTACCAGGCAACTCTTTCATTTATGAACCAACCTGTTGAAGGGTCATAATTTATATCGCGGTTATCAAGAGAAATTGAAGCAAACAACGCATTTTTTAAACCAAGCCTGTTTGCGTTTTTACTGATTCCAAGATCAAGCGGAATATACATATTTTCGTTGTAAATATTTGTTGACAAAGAATTTGTCATTCCGCCTGAAACAGTTAAAATTGCAAAACTTGGAAGCCACCTTCTTCCGAATGAAGAATTTAATGAGCCTCCCCAAGACTGAAGTTTTGTATAATAATAATCATCGTCTAAATATCCGCCATTTACAAAAGATGCTGTCAGGACAGAAGTATTATAATGACTGAACGAAAGGCTTTCGCTAAATTGAATCGGTTTATTGAAAAGCCAGTTCTGCCCGTAAGAAAAATCAACAGACTGTTCTGTAGTTGCAACATTTGCACCGATTGAAATGCTTCGTCCTTCGCCTTTTAAATTTGAATTCTGCCATTTTGCAAAAAGCGCAATAGGAAGGTCATCGGGGTTTTCTATTCCGGAAAAAGTCATACCAAACTGAAGGGAAATTGTAGACTGTTCTTCTACGGAAATTACAAGGTCAACAAGATTTGACTCTGAACCTGAAACAGGCTCCGGCACGATACTTGAAAAATATTGAGTATTGTAAAGATTTCGTAAGCCCTGCATAACTTTGTCGCGTGAAAAAACATCACCTGATGTAAAAGGAAGTTCTCGTAGAATTACATTGTCTTTTGTTTTTGTATTTCCTTTAATTATAATGTTTTCGATATGACTTCGAGAGCGTTCCGTAATTGCAAGGTCATAAGAAACAGTTTTTCGTTCTGGATCTTTATTTATAGAAGGATAAAACTGATTTTCCATAAAACCATTTTCGTAGTAAAGATTTGTAATTCCTGAAAGTCCTTCCTGAAATTTTACCTGATTAAAAACAGAACCTTTCTTTAATTTTATAAAAGACTCAAGTTTTTCTGTTGAAAAAATTTCGTTTCCTGTAATTTTTATTCCATTGTAAGTATACTGAGCCCCTTCCTGAATTATAAAAGTAAGCGTCATTTCATCACGTTCTTTTTTTTCGTTGTAAACGACATCCTGAATGACATCTAAAACACGCGCATCAATATAACCTTTTGAAGTATAATACATTACGATTGCTTGCCTGTCAGTTTCAAGTTTTGACTTTTGAAAAGCGCCATCTTTTAAAAATCCCGCTTCTTTTAGAGAAAGTTTTCCTTTTAAAGTCTTGTCAGAAGCAACAGTGTTTCCTTTAAACTGAATACTTGAAATTACAGTACTTCCGCCTTCATTAATCTGAAAAATTACTTCGATTCCTGATGGAGTTTCTTCTTTTGTATTTATAATTTTTGCATTCATGTAACCTTTTTTTATGTAAAGGTCGCGAATTGCCCTTTCGTCCATAAGAACATTGTTTTCGATATAAATGTCACCGGCTTTTAAAGCAATCGCTTCACGAAGTTCGTTATTTCTGATTTTTTTGTTTCCGCGGAAAGTTATGGAAGAAATTTGAGGATGTTCTTTTACGCTGAAAACAAGAAGAACTTTATCTTTATTTGAAGGGTCGTGTTTTGCAAAAGGCTCAACTTCTTCAAAATATGCAAGTGAATAAAGCCTGTCAAGCATTTCGTTGTAGACATCTTCTGTGAAACTTTTCCCAATAAAATTATTTGTAATGCTTAAAACATCTGATTTTTTTACACTGTTCAAGCCCTGAAAAGCAATCTGAGAAATAGGTTTTCCCCAGAACCAGTTTTCATCTTCGGCAAAAACAGAAGAAACCGAAAAAATCAAGGAAACAAAAACAAGAACTTTAGCAAGTTTTTTCCAGTTTAGAAACATAATGACTCCAAAAAATTATAGGAATTTAAAAATCCTTTATAAAATCTAAGCACTTAAAAACAAATGTTTAAAAAGTACCGTAAAATCGTCAAAAAAAGAAAATTTTCATGCGTTAAAAAATTAATTTTTTAAATTTTAGAATGAAAATTTCCATGAAAGCGTTACAGATGTTGAAGAAACTAATTTTCTGTCAAAAACATTTGTAAACTCAGGAGCCATTTTCCACTTGATATTAGCGAATGGAGTTTCAATTTCCAGACCAATTTCAGGTTTAAAAACAAGACCGCCCGGTGTCATAAAATCATTCTGCCTTGATTCGTCGTAAGACCAGTGCATCAGGGCATCAAGATATAAATCACTTCCAATATATTTACCTATATAAACAGTTGAATTGTCTAAAAGGTTACCGATTGTCAAATCCTCAGATTTATTCTGAGATTTATCTTTCAAAAAACTAGACTTAAATGCGTTTTGAAGCACTAAAGTCCTGATTGATAATATATCAAAATTCAAAAAATCTCGCAACTTGTTTTCTACGCTGCGACCTAAAAGAGACTGAAGTGCGTAATCGCTTGCCGCAATAAAAAGATTTGTCACGCTGTCGCTGTCACCTTTTACAATTTCACCTAAAAGCGTACGGATTTCTGTTTCAGATTTTGCAGGAATAGAAGAAAAAACCGGACTGAAATCTAAAAGGCTCTGATTTTCGACCGACATTATAATAGTAACATCGTGTCCGTTTTCGTCCTTTTCCCTTGTTTCAGCTTTTACAGAAATAATCGGATTAAATTCCGGGTCATTCTCGTTGAATTTCAATGTTCCAGATTTTAAATAAAAGTTTCTATTTAAATAAGCAATATCTCCTGATTTTAATTCAATAACTCCGTCCACAGAAAAAGAACTGTCTTCTTCGCTGTATTTAAACTTAAACTCAGAATCAGGCGCAAAAAGACAGCGAAGAATCGGATCAAACTGAAAGTTTACATGAGGACCTAAGAAAATATTTAAATCTGTCCGTATATGAGTTTTTTTTCGCGGTGGCTTTTGAAGAAGCTGACTGTTTAAAACTTTTGCCTTAGTTTTCTGAACTTTTACATCGCCTGAAACATCTAAAAATCCGTCTGCAAGATAAATATCAAGATTTAAATCTGCAAGTCCCGTAAACTGCGCAACCCTCACATTTAAATCGCAGGGAAAATATTTTTCATAAGTGCTTATATTTGCCTCCGCATGGTCAAATTTCCAGCGGTCCATGACGATTTTTCCTTCGGCAAAGATTTCATAATCTTTTTTCACTTTTCCAGAAGTTTTTAAAAGAATAAATTCATTATGCTCGACATTTATTTTTGCAAAAGGAATAGAAATTCGGTTTGAAACAATAAGCGGAAGTGAAAGTTCTACAGAAGATGCAAGAAGTTTTCCCTGAAAATAAGGATCGCTTTTTAATCCCGTAATCAAAATCTGTCCATTCACGAAACCTTTAGGAACATCGATTTTTTTAAGCGAGAGATTTCTAAAAATTTCAGAAAGATTTACGCTGATTTTTGAAACATTTATAAAAAGTTCTTTCGATGAAATGTTTCCCCGCGCATCAAAAGAAACGGGAGAAGTACTTGGTGCAGAAACAGTTAAATCGCCGTTTTTAAAAATTTCTCCAGTTATGCCCGTATAATCTGAAGCCGTAAACGAAACTTTTTCTGGTGAACAAAGCGCAAGAACTTCAAAATCAAATGGATTTTTAAAAATCGAACCGTTAATATTATGGCTTTCAAGTTTTGCCTTAAATTCTTTAGGTAAAAAAGAATCTTCTGTTTTTTGCGCATCGAAGAGAGTAAGTTTTACAGGAAATGTAACAGAACCTTCGTTTAATTCAACAAAAACAGAAGTTTCGGCATTTCCTTCAAAAGCGTTAAAATCAAAGCCTGCAGAGAGTTTTTGTAATTCGATATTGTTGTATTTTAAATAAAAATCGCTTACAGAAAGTTTTTTGTCTTCTACAAACGCAGTAAAATTTGTTGAAAGAATATTTCCCGTGAACATAACGCTTGCATTGCTGACATTTAAGCCGATATAAGGTTCGTTTACACTTCCTGCCATGACCAAAGACGCCGAAATAGAATTATTTTCACTTTCTTCTAAAGAAAAACGATTTAAATTAAAATTATTAAGGACAATCTGAGAGTTTATATAAAGATTTTCCATAAAGGTTTTTCCAGAAATTTCTTTTAACTCTGGATTTGATAACTTAAAATCAAGCGAAACAGATTCTTTTTCTGAAGAAGCAAACATTTCAAATGAAGCCGCCTCAAACACTCCTTTTGAAAACTGCCATGTTCCGACAGAATTTCCTGAAAGAGTTGAATAAATATCCGAATAAATAATTTCATTCAGGATGATTCCGTCTGAAGTCGCTTCGCCTTTTAAACTGAATTTCGGATAAAATTTAAAGCGCGAAGTCGTCTCGGAAACTGAAAAATTTGCAATCTGAACATTTATTCCGTCTTCTAGAGTAAAACTTAAAGCAGAATCAAGCGCGCACGAAAAAACTGCATTTCCAAACGAAACAGGAAGATTTTCAAACGAAAACGAACCGTCATATCTGTTTTTCCTTGATTTGTAAAGAACAAGATTCGTTCCGTAATCGCCTGAAATATTTAAAACTCCTGGCATCAGAGAACCTGTAAAATAGTAAGGAATCGAATTCAGCGTAAAATTCAAACCCATGAAAAAATCGCTTGAACCGGGATTCCTGTCAAGCTGAACCTGAAACGAAGTTTTCTTTCCTTTTTTTATGTAATCGCACCTTGACATCTTAAGAGAATTATTGTTTCCGTCAATCGAAATATAAAGAAATTCGTCATCAGATTTAACATTTGCCGCATACGCATACGGAACATTAAAAGTCAAAGTTTCTAAATCAGAAGATGCATAAAATTCGCCGTTAAAAACATAATTCTTCAGTTTTGAAAGATTCATTTTCTTTTGCGGAGAAACAAAAAGAAGCGCTGTCTGTGCAATACTGTCTAAAAACAAATTTGAAGCATCGAGACTCACCTGAAAATATTTTTCTTTCGGAATAAAAGAACCTCCGATTTCTATAAGACCAGGATTTTCAGAATCTTCATGAGCATAATCTGAAATTTCAAAATCAAAATCAAACGAATCTTTTTCCGGCCGGACAGCGATTTCAAGGGCCGTAAATATTTTTTCACCTAAAAAAACTTGCGGTGAAAATGCCATAAAACCTTTTTCAAGCCTGTCAAAATAAATTTCTGAAGAAATTTCAAGACCGCTTTTTAACTTAACCTTTTTTACATCTAAAAACCCGAAAAGCGAAAAATTTTTAAAATCGAAACCGCCTGAAAAATCCGCTTTACAGAAAGAACTTTCTGCGTTCAGGCTTGAAAACGAAATTTCTTTTTCATCCCCAGAAAAATCGTAAAAAACGGAAAAAACATCATTTGTTCCGATTAAATATTGCAGTTTTCCCGAAGACGAATACGAAAGTTTTTTTTCTGAAATGTTAGTAAAAGCATCGAGAGAAATTGAAACGGAAAGATTTTTTAATTTTTTAGAAAGTTCCCGTTTTTTTGATGTCGTAACGAGTGAAGAAACAGTAAGATTATTAGTTTTAAAAGAAAGTCGGGCATCTTTTGTTGAAGGATTAAAAAATGCGCTTATGAAAAGCGGATAATTGTTCTGCACGGTTTTTAAAGAAAATCCATCGTCTGTGTATTCAAGCAAAAGATTCATTCTTGCAAGATTAAAATCGCCGTCTGAAATATTTGAAAACCTGAATATAAGCGAACTTCCGGTAAAATTTTCGCGCAAAACTCCGTTAGTCAAAAATTTTCCTGAATAATTGTGACCGTTTACAGAAGCAAAAACATTTCCATCGATTACAACTGAAGCCGATTTGTCACTCTGCCTGAAATCAAAACCAATTCTCCGCAAAAGAATAGAATATTTTGAAGAAAAAGACGAATAATTGATTTCGATATTTTTTACCGTGACATCGAACGGAAAATTTAATTTTAAATTTGAAAAATCTATTTTTTTTTCTTTAGGATTTTCTTCTTTTTCTGTAAGCGAAAGAAGCGATTTTAAATTTTCAAAAATTTTAAAATCGGTATTTTTATCAAAATCTAAATGAAGTCCGTCAATCACAAGCGACTGGAAAATTTCATAAGGTTTTCTTGAAAAAATTTTTAAAAGATTGTATTCAAGGAGGCACGAATTTACCTCAAAAATGCGTTTTCCAGACTCTAAATCTGAAAAGGAAACAGAATTTAATTTTATTCCAGTTAAAACTGAAGGCGAAATCGAATCGTAAGAAATTAAAAGGCCAGTTTTTTCCTGAAGCTCTTCAATATTTTTTACGATTGTATTTTTTATAGCATCTGAAATTTTTAAATAAAGAGGGATTGTTCCCAAAAGCGAAAAGAGAACAACAGTGAGAAAAATATAAATAAAAAATTTATCTTTCTTTTTAAAATTTTTCATTTGCCTGTTTACAATGAATTCTATTATAATGTATTCTACTATTTTTTTATAGGTGTTTAATATGATGTTAAAGAATTTTATTGTTTTTGAAGGAATAGACGGCTCGGGAACAACGACGCAAATCAAAAAACTTGCAGAGCGTTTTCCAAAAGAAAAAGTTTTCGTAAGTGCAGAGCCAACAAAAAACGAGACAGGACTTTTTTTACGGCGAATGCTAAAAGGCGAATTTTCCGTAAATGAAAAAACCGCTTCGTTTCTTTTTGCAGCCGACAGGTGCGAACATCTTTACGGTAAGAACGGAATCCTTGAACAAATCCAAAATGGAAAAATTGCATTAAGCGACAGATACTTTTTTTCAAGTCTTGCATACCAGTCTGTTTCATGCGGAAAAAACTTCCCGGAACATCTAAACAGCTTTTTTCCGCTTCCAGAAATTCTTTTCTATTTTAAAATAAATCCAGAAATTTCAATCAACCGAGTTACAGCCCGCGGAGAAAAAACAGAAATCTACGAAAAAATAGAATTTCAAAAAAAGACAGCCGATATTTACGATCAAGTAATAAACAGCTACAAAGAAAAAGAAAAATCTCAAGGAATGAAAATCATAACTATCGATGCCGAAAAACCGATTGACGAAATTTCAGAAATAATATGGAGTTCGCTTAAAAATATTCCGATAAACTGAATATGAAAAAGCATTTTTCCAGATTTTCTAAAATAATTCTTTTTTCAGTTTTAATTTTTTCTCTTCCACAAAACTTTTTTCCTTATGTAGTAAAATACAAAGAAGACTGGTATAAGCTTTATCACATTCACTATGCGCAAAATCCTGACGACTGCATCGAAAACATATACTACCTCGAAAAAGCAACCCTTTCTGATTTCTGCAATCCCCTTTTCTGCGACGCCGGAATCACAACAGAAAAAGAATGGGAAAAGTACAGATATCTTTTTCAAATGCACATAAATTTAAAATTAATCGAACAGCATCTGCGTCTTGGACGAATTTACGATAAAAAAGTAAAGAATTTCTATGATGCACCGTGGAAAGACGAATATCTGCGCAATCTTGAAAAAACCCTCTCTTGTTATGAAGCAGGACTTTATTACTGGAAAGAAGCAAAACTCTGGGCCGAAAAAGCAAATGTAAATGATTTTAATTTTCTTTTCATCACTAAAAGACAAGCGTGGGAAGATGAACGAGAAAGAATAAAAACAGGAGAATTGGATTACACCAAAATTTTAAACCGCGAAATAGAAAGAGTAAAAAAAGTTCAGAAAGAATTCCTTGAAACTCCATCAAAAAGTTACTAATATATACTCTATGAACGAATTAAACAACAATTCCATGACGGTAACTTATCCTTCAATCTATGTCGGAACAAATGAAACTCAAATTTTCTTCACAAATTCTACACCAAATTTAACAGAAATCTACAAACCGGGCAAAAACGATTTTCAAAGGCGGTGCTTTGTAACAGATGCAACAGTTGCAACGCTTCCGTGCATGGTTGATTTTATAAAAAACTTTACAGACGGCAAATGCAAAAATGATGAACTTATAATTTTAGGTTCAGGAGAAGCATATAAAAACATAGAAAGCGTCCTTACAATCGTAAAAACAGCCGTAAATGCAGGTTTTGCAAGAAAAGACCTTTTTGTTGGAATTGGCGGTGGAGTAATCTGCGACTTAACAGGATTTGCCGCATCTCTTTTTAAACGCGGCGCACATGTTGAATTCGTTCCTACGACACTTCTTGCAATGGTAGATGCTTCAATCGGCGGAAAAACAGGCTGTGATTTTGACAATTACAAAAATATGATAGGAAGTTTCTTTCCTGCACAAAAAATCTACATGTTCCCTGAATTTTTAAAATCACTTTCAAAAGAACAGTTCCGTTCAGGACTTGCAGAAGCATTTAAAACTTCCCTTTTATACGACAAAAACCTTTTCCAAATTTTTAAAACAGAAAAACAAAAAATTCTTGAACGCGACCCAGAAATTCTGACTAAGATTATTCAAGCAAGTGCAAACGCAAAAGGAAATGTTGTCGAAAGAGACTTCACAGAAAAGAACGAAAGAATGTTTTTAAATTTCGGACACACATTCGGTCATGCGCTTGAAACTATCGTCGGGCTTGGAAACATCGCTCACGGAGATGCAGTTGCATGGGGAATCGGACGAGCACTTGATTTAAGCGCAAAATTTGATTTTTGTCTTGAAAGCTACAAAGACGAAGTTTTAAATATTTTAAATGACTACGGTTGGGAAACAAAACCAGTTCACTCTTTAATTCTAGGAGGCGGGACTGGCGAAAGGCTTTTACTAGCCATGCACAAAGACAAAAAAAATTCTCATGAAAAAATCAAACTTGTTCTTCAAAAAGGACTTTGCGACACTTTCACAAAAGAATTCACCGATGAAGAAATTTTAAACGTACTTACAGTAAAATAATATGACAGAAGAACAAAAATTTCACTATTTCGACTGGGCCTCAACTTCACCTTCAGACAACAAAATTCTTCAGGAAGCTTTAGAAATTTCTCAGTCGGCATGGGCAAATCCAAGTAGCATTCATGCAGGCGGAAAAGAAGCAAGGACAATTCTTGAATCTTCACGCGAAAAATGCGCTTCAGTTCTAGGCGTAAAAACAGAACAAATTTACTTTACTTCAGGCGGAACAGAAAGCAACCACATTCCGCTTCTTTCAGTTTTAAACAGACCAAAAAAAGGCACTGTTCTTTTAAGTTCGATTGAACATCCTGCAAACAGAGAAATGGCATCTTCACTTCAAAAATGCGGCTGGAAAACAGTTTTCATTCCTTCATCATCTGATGGAATCATAACGCCAGCAAGCGTAGAAAAATGTCTTTCTGACGATACAGTTTTTGTTTCAATCATGGCTGTCAACAATGAAACGGGAGCCATTCAGCCTGTTTACGAAATCGCAGAACTTCTAAAAAAATTCTACAGCGGAAAAAGAAAACCAAAATTTCACATTGACTGTGTTCAGGCTGCCGGAAAAATTCCTTTAAACATATCAGCCGACGGAATCGACAGCGCAGCATTTTCAGCGCACAAAATTTCAGGACCGCGCGGAATCGGAATTTTGTATTTAAAAGAACCAATTGAGCCTTTTTTAAAAGGCGGCGGACAGGAAAAATATATAAGAAGCGGAACAGAAAATCTTTTCGGGGCAGTCGCATTTTCAAAATGCCTTGAAAAATATTTCATAAGAAAAGAAAATTCTTTTGCACTTGAACGCTTTGAAAAACAAAAAGAATACACCTCTGATTTTATAAAAAAATTATCACAACTAGACGGTGTTTCACTAATTCCTGAAAACAGGCTTTCAAAACCAGAAAATTATTCTCCGTGGGTCGTGCAGATAGCGTTTAAAAATATCCCGGGACAAGTGATGCTCAGAGCATTAGACGCCGAAGGATTTTACATCTCTACAGGAAGCGCATGTTCTGCAAAAAAAAATAATCGTCCTGTATTAAAGGCAATGCACATACCAGAATCTTTAAGCGAAACGGCAGTAAGGTTCAGTTTCGGTTTTGCAACAGAAAAAAAAGCCATGGATGAACTTTTTGAAAAAGTCAAAGAGATCTACAAAAGATTCAACCCGTAATTTCTAAAAATTACAATTTAAAAAGATGTCTTAATTGACCATTAAAGAATTTTATGATAGATTTTCAAATGAACTTTTACAATTAATTTTCACAAGTAAAAATTCTACTAACAATTTATAAGGATGGCAAAAATGGGCGTACGCGGAGAATTATTCACAAATGAAATTTATCTTGATAACCGTTCATATTTTTTCAATGTAAAAGAAACAAGAACAGGTGACATTTTTCTTCAAGTTGTAGAATCAAAAAACCGCGACGGAGCAGACCAGGACAGGCATCAAATCGCAGTTTTTGCCGAAGATATGCAGAAATTTCTTCAGGGGCTTGAAAAATCTCTCTCATTCATCGAAAAAGAACAGAAAAATCGTGCAAAAATAAAGGCAGAAAAAAAAGCTGCAAAAATCGAAAAAGCAAAAAAAATCTATAAAATAAAAGAAAAGCAGGATGACGGCATAAAAAGAACAGGAAGAATTCATGTCGTATCAAAAAGACCGCAAAATCCACAGGAAGAATAAAAAACATCTCTAAAGTTTCAATATTCCGCCTCATAAAAAAAAATTTTAAAGCGTCAAGTTTTTTTAATAATTTTTTAATACTTAAAAGAATTTCTTTGAATCGGGGACGGACCTATTTTTCTGCAAATTTCAATATGACTCTTTGTAGGATAACCTTTATGTTTTGCGTAACCGTATTCAGGGTAAAGAGCATCCATTTCTTTCATAATTTTATCACGCTCAACTTTTGCAATAATACTGGCTGCCATTACACTGTGAAATTTTGAATCGGCTTTTACTACAGCTTTTAAATCAGGTGCATCAATTTCTGGCATTTTGTTTCCATCTGCAATCACACTGATTTTATATTCGCTGATTCCATTTAGAGAAAGCCATGAAGGAAGTTTTAACTTCATCATCTCAAAAGAAAGACGCATAGCATAAAGACTTGCTTTTAAAATGTTTATTTTGTCGATTGTTTCATGATCAACAACGCCAAGTCCCCAGCACGCTTTTTCAAGAATAATTTTTTCAGCTTCTTCCCTTTTTTTCTCTGAAAGTTTTTTTGAATCATTTAAAATTTCAAAAGGAAAATCTTCAGGAAGAATTACACACCCAGCTGTAACAGGTCCTGCAAGAGGTCCTCTTCCGGCTTCATCTAAACCACATTCTAAAATTGTCAAAATCCACTCTCCTGATTGTTTTCTGATATAAAAGAAGCATTTTTTGAATTTACATAAACAGGTTTTGTGGTTCCTAAGGGCTTTGAAAGTTCACCGGTAAATACATTATTTTTTAAAACCGATTCAGATTCAAAAAGTTCTGCAATGCGCCCCAAATCACATGTTACTTTTCCGAAAGAATCTGTCATTTCAAATGAACCGCCTTGAACAGAAAACAAAACTGAAGTCTGGGCCACACCTGAAATTTTTGATTTTTTCACAAAAATTTTTGAATTAACTGAAGCGCAGACAGAATTATAAGAATCCGCCGTTACGGTAAAACCAGTTTTGCATAAATTTACGACAGATTTTTCTGATTTTATCGCCATGCCGTTCCTTGAAAATGGAATTAAAACTTCGCAATCAAAAAAATCAAGGACACCGTAACTTACAGAAAATACAGAATCAGTTTGAGCTTTGCCTTTAAAACCTTTATGTTCAATCAAGAGAGCGTTAAAAGCAAGACTTGAATTTCTTACCGTAACAGAACTGTTCTCTGGAAGAATAAGCTTTGCGTTTTCATTCCCAGAAATCGTGCAGTTTGATGAAAGAACTGTATTTCCTTCCGGGAAAGAAACTTCTCCTGAAATTCTTACATTTGCATAACGGGTCTGATTTATAAACGGAATGCATTCTTCAAAACTTTTAAACGGATTTTCGTACGAACCAAGAGAAAATTCACTGTCTGAAGAAGGATTTACATAAAAATTAGACTGGTCGATTATTACAGAATATTCTGAATTAAGACTTTTCTGACCATAAGAATCTATTGAATATGCAGAAATTTTATATAAACTTCCGCCTTCAGTTTTTGAATCAAGAATAATCGGCTGAACATATTTTTTAAAAGAAGAATCAGAAAGTTTTAGAAGAACTTCAGACGCTTTTGAGTAATTTTCAGAAGAAAGTTCTACCGGACCGAAAATATAATAATAAATTTCTTTTGAATTTTCTGCCGAAATTTTTACTTTTACAGGTTCACGCGAAATATACTGACTTGCAGAAGAAAGAAATTCTGGTTTTGACGGGGATTTTTTAAACACATTGAAATCAATTTCTTCAAGCGCCTGAAAAACAGAATCGTAAAAAATTCCAAGATGAAGTTTTCCGCTGAATGCATCGCCTTCAAAAGTGTCGATTGAAACTGAATCAAAAAGTTCCCCGAAAGAATCGCCTTGAAGAACAGCAAATTTAAATCCTTCGCTAGTTCCTTCTTTGAAAGAAATATTTTTTACGCCACGCTCGTCAGTTTTTACAAAAATTTCAGGCTTTTCCGGGAGAACAAAATAATTTACAGGATTTTCAGGATTGTAATTCACATCTTGCCAGGAAATCATGTGACTTTCAGTTCGTTCAAGAGAAACAGGCTTTTTCATCTGCTTCCAATATTCATCATCAATTTTATATAAAAGTTTTAAATCTGAAAAAGAAAGATTATTCCAGTCTGAAATTTTAAAAGGAACATCTTTTCGCGTGAAAATTCCCTGAGACGAAGGCTGAATTTTTAAAACAGTCCGCCACACATTTTCTTCATATATAAAATTGCACGGAAGAAACCTTGAAATTATTGAATCTTTTACAATTGAAATTGTTTTTCCGTTTTCGGCATCCTTCAAAGATGAAAATGAATAGAAAATATTTTCAGGAATTTCGATTTTATCACCTGCAAAATATTCATAAAACGGCGAATTTTTTATTTTTGAAAGGAAAGAAGATGCTTTTTCATCATCTGGAAGGCTTACATCGTTTACAGTGTAATTCAGATTCTTTATAATTTTGTTTCCGTTCTTTCTGATGATTACGATTTTTAAAAAAACAGAACCATCGACATCAAGAAAAACAGGTCCGTCGTATGCAAAGCCTTGAACCTCAGGATTTTCGCCGTTGAAAGAATAAAAAGCGCTGTCACCTTCTTCTAAATCGATTACAAGGCTCTGCTTGTTTGCCCAAACTCCTTCCACTGGATTTATTATTTGAGAAAAAACTGAAAAACTGAAAATCAATATTAAAACTGAAACAAAAACAATTTTCTTTCCTGATAAATTCATAAACGCCTCAATTTTTTTTAGTAAAAAGCGGTTCGAGAATATTTTTTAATTCAGAATCGCCTGAATAATAATATTTTTCCAATTCTTCTTTTGAAAGCCCAGTAAGTTCATGACTTAAATAATGAATCCAGAAATTGTCTTCCGGCTTTTCAATTTCAAATTTGCGGCAATAATAATCAGGAACATTTTCAAGCGGCTTTTTATATTTAAAAACCTTGTAATCATGAACAACCGCCTTAATGTTATTTCTATCTAAACCCGATTCAGTTAAAAGATTTACAAGAAAATTTAAAGTCCGTCCGCTGTCATAAATGTCATCAACTAAAAGAATTTTGTCTGTTTTTTTTAATTTTTCAGGAGGATAAGTCCAGCCGTCGATTACGATTTTTGAAGAACTTGAAGCAACTCCCGTATAAGAATGACATACGACTGCCGCAAACAAAATTGGTTTTTCATCTTTGCAGGCGATTTTAAAATATTCGCTTATTACATTTGCCATATAAGCACCGCCACGCATAGAACAATAAATTATATCAGGAATAAATTTATCTTTTCTGTAAATTTTATCTGCAAGTTTCAAAGCATTATTTCTGACAACTTCATAATTTAAAAAATATTTCATAATGATAAATTATAAATCAAAAAATCCTATAATTCAACGAAAAAAAAGTTTATTCAGGCATTTGTTATCTTGCTTCAGTAAAAAAAACATTTTTTTCAGAAATCGTAAAATAAGAAGAATTCGCCTCGGTATAAGTCATAACACGGGAACTCAAGAAAAGTTCATCAAAAATAGATTTATCATTTACAAAACAAAAATTTAAATTAAAAAGCGAAAGACGGGAAAATTCATCAGTTTTTGGAAGATTGAACATTTTATTGCAAAGAGCAGTCTCTTCTGGATTTTTTAAAATATACGGAAAAAGTTTTTTCAAAAGTTCAGAAAAAGCGGCAAATTCTTTTGTGTGCGAAAAATTTCTGTGGACTATCATTACAGTTTCTGGAAAGTAAGAGAATTTTCCTATAACTGAATCAAATTCTTTCTGTAAATCAAGAGACAAAAAATTCTTACGATTTTTTTTCATTGCAATCCCGGAATAAGGCTCGCCTAAAACAGCATATTTTACGGAACGGTTTACAATTTTTGGAACGATTTCTGCGCTTGTATCTAAATCGTTTAAAGTAATTCCGCGGGGGCCTTTATTTACAGGAATTCCGTACTGATAGCAAAGCCATTTGAAAAGTTTCTGGCAAATCATATCATCTTTTGGAATTGAAACTGTTTTTCCAAGCAAATCTGAAAGCGCGTTTATTTTTTCTCCGGCTGAAATAAGGTAAACATTCGATTTTTGAACAATTGCGCTCAAAACGACTTCATCTGGAAACGCCTGTAAAATTTCAAGAGCAGTTTGATAAGGAACGAAAATAAAAGCCGTTTTCTTATTTAAAAAATCTGAAACGATTTCTTTTTGCGAAGAATAAAAATTTACATTAACCGGAAAATAATTGTGAACTTCACAAATATATTTTAAAGATGCAAAAGGAATTGAAGAAAGTCCATAAAGACATCCAGTCTGAATTTTTTTATCTTCTGCAAGTTCTTGAGTTAAATCGGAAAAAAGATTTTCAACGCTTTCAGAAAAAGAATAAAACGAGAATAAGAAGATTAAAATAGCCAGAAAGAATTTGAAATTTCTTTTCATATAAAAAGATTGTACATCATTTTAAAACAAAAAAACAGAGCGCACATCTTAAATTGACAGCGGAAACAGAACATTTTTTTGACATCTTAAAATTATCGTGTAAAATTATATCATACAATTTTAAATAAAAAGAAGTCAAAATCATACACCAGAGGCTAAATATGAAGTGCACAGAATTACAAATTACTTTCCCAGACGGAAAAATAAAATCAATTCAAAAAGGGACTCCCCTATTTTCTGTCGTTTGCGATTTTTCAGTTCCAAAAGAAAATATAATCGGACTTTACATAAATAACAAAGCGCATTCTTTAAACGAAGTTTTCGAATACAATTCAGAAATCAGACCTGTCTTAAACACAGAAAAAAATGGTTCTTTAATTTACAGAAGGTCGTTGTGCAATGTTCTTGCATACTGTTCACAAAAACTTTTTCCAAACAGAAGACTTTTAATAGGGCACAGCATTTCACACGGATATTATTACACTTATGAAAATATCGACGATTTAAGCGAAGATGATGTAAAACTCCTTAAAACTCAAATGCAAAACACAATCAGCAAAGACATCCCGATTGAAACTTTAAAAATTCCGTACAATGAAGCATATAAAATTTTTAAAGAAGAAGGACTTGTAACTGCGGCAAAACAACTTGAATATTACGCTCCTCCTGTAATAAAAATAAATAAAATCGAAGACTACTGTGAGAGAAATTTCGGACCATGCGTAAAATCAACAGGATGCCTTAAAGTTTTTGACATAAAAAAATACGGAAACGGTTTTCTTTTAAGATTTCCGCTCACTTCAACTCCAGAAAAACTTACAGAGTTTTCAGATGAACCGAAACTTTTTTCAATCTACAGCAAATACAAAAAATGGGGCTCTCTTTTGAATGTTACAAGCGTCGCATCTTTAAACAGCCTTATCATAAATAGAAAAGTAAACGATTTTGTAAACATTTCAGAAACTTTTCAGGAACGGAATATCGCAGACATCGCATCTCAGATTGCATCACGAAAACAAACAAAAGTAGTTCTGATTGCAGGACCTTCAAGTTCAGGTAAAACAACAACTTCAAAAAAACTTTCCCTTCAGCTTCAGGCAATCGGTTTCAAACCAAAAATCATAAGTCTCGATAATTACTATCTTGACCATTCAAAAACACCGCGCGATGAAAACGGAAACCTTGATTTTGAATGCCTTGAAGCGCTTGACATTGACCTTTTAAACAAAAACCTGATTGATTTGTTTGATTCAAAAGAAGTAATAATTCCTTCTTATAATTTTCACGAAGGAAAACAGAATTTTGACGAAAAGAACAAAATGAAACTCGAAGAAAACGAAATCCTCATTATGGAAGGCATTCACGGTTTAAATGATCGCCTTACGCCCAAAATTCCAAACGAATACAAATTCAAAATTTATCTTTCTGCACTCACACAATTAAACTTAGACGACCACACAAGAATTTCTACAAGCGACAACAGATTAATCAGAAGAATTGTCCGGGATGCACAATTTCGCGGAAAACCGGCAGACGGAACTATCGCAATGTGGCCAAGCGTCCGCAAAGGTGAAGAAAAACACATTTATCCGTTCCACAACAATGCCGATGCAATTTTAAATACTGCACTAGATTATGAACTTTCCGTTTTAAAAACTTTTGCAGAACCTCTTTTAAAATGCGTAAAACCAAATATGAAAGAATACGCAGAAGCATGCAGACTTTTAAAATTCCTTGAAAATTTTGCAACTATTCCGCCGACAGCAGTTCCAGGCCGTTCAATTATTCGGGAGTTTATTGGAAATTCTTCATTTAAATATTAATTCTTCCAGAAATAATGTCTTCGATGTTTTTATTTTCGGCATCGCGGACATTTTTTTTGTATTCAGAAAATTGAGAATCTTTAAGGCTCTGAAGAGAATCAGTATTCTGAATACATTTTTTTAACGCCTCTCGTTTTTGTTCTGTAATGAGTGCTAGTTCTGCTTTTTGCTTTAAAAGCTGCTCAGTCTGGATGTTTACAAACTGTGAAAACTGATTTGCACTATAAATCGCTTCGATGCTTTTTGAATTTTCTACAAGACGCCTGTTCGTTACTTTTTGGGCTGCAAGCATCTCGATTTTTTCCTGAATTTCTCTTTCATCACTCAATGCCTTTGCAAGAGCAATTTCAGCCTGCTCCTGTTCAAATTTGCGAAACTGTAAAATATCTTCAAGCTCAAAAACGAATTTTTTCATAATGAATTATTTTATTGCCGGAACTGTCTGGTCAAAATTTATGGCAGTTTTTTCAAATTCATCCTGATCTTTTGGCATTTCATATTTTTTTTGAACAAGACACGGAGTTTCAGAATATTCTTCAAGCGGAATTTCAATTTCTGAAAGAATAGAAAGGCTTTTCAAAGTATCTTCCATAGTGACTTTTTCGTATTCTTTCTGTTTTAAAAATTCTTCAATCTGCTCATGTTTTGAAATTGCCTCATCAATTGAAGGAGAAGTTCCTTTTTGATAAATACCAGAATTAATCATTACGGCATTTGTCTGATAAACTGACATTAAAGTACGGATTTTTCCAACGGCAAGACGAGTTTTTTCACCTGTAACGCGTCGGGAAAGTCGGCTTATAGACTGAAGAACATCAATAGCAGGATAATGAAAATTTGAAGCGAGTTTTCTACTTAAAACAATATGACCGTCTAAAACTCCCCTTACGCAGTCAGAAATCGGCTCGTCCATGTCATCGCCGTCAACTAAAACCGCATAAAAAGCCGTAATAGAACCTTTATCATTAGTTCCCGTTCGTTCAAGAAGTTTTGGAATAGAATCAAAAACGCTCGATGGATAGCCTCTTTGTGCCGGAGCTTCACCGCTTGAAAGACAAATTTCTCCCTGCGCCTTTGCAAACCGAGTAACATTATCCATCATAAGCATTACATCTTTTCCCTTGTCCCTGAAAAATTCTGCAACTGCTGTACAAACCTGAGCGGCACGCATTTTACAGATTGCAGGCTCATCACCTTTTGCAACAACGACTACAGACCTTTTCATTCCTTCAGGTCCTAAATCGCGGTTTATAAAGTCAAGAACTTCCCGTCCGCGTTCACCTATAAGACCGATTACATTTATGTCTGCATTTGTATTTCTTGCAATCATTCCCATTATCGTAGATTTTCCGACACCAGAACCTGCAAAAATTCCGATTCGCTGACCTTTTCCAATTGTAAGCATTGAATCTATTGCACGGACACCTGTAGTAATTCTTTTATTAATTTCAAGTTTTGTCATTGCATCCGGGGCAATCTGAACGGCAGGATAATAAGTTTCCGGAATTATCTCACCAAGATTGTCACACGGTTTTCCAACGGCATTTATTGTTCTTCCTAAAAGAGAATAGCCAACAGGGACTTTTAAAGTTTCCCCAGAAGCGATTACTTCGCAGCCGATTTCTATTCCGTCTGTAAGGCCATAAACAGTAAGTTTTACGATATTTTCGTTTAACCCGACAACTTCGCTTAAAACTTCTGTTCCATCAGATTTTTTTATAGTACAGATTTCACCGATTTTTGCACACGGACCTTTACTCAAAATTTCAAGACCTTTTACAGTACACACATGACCGATGTATTTTATAGGCTCAGAATTTTTAATCTGGTCAAGATATTTAGAGAATTTAAAATGACTGTAAATAGATTCTTCCTGTTCCATAAAAACTCCGATAAAAGAATTTAAACTGTTACAAAAACAACTTAAAAAAAAACGGATATAAAAAATATTATTCCAAAAACTTATGATTTTTCAGTTTTTTTTGGAACGCTTTTTATAGGTGAAACTTCAAGAATTTTTTCTTCGAGTTCATGAAGCTGACTGTGAATTGTCGCATCGATTTCACCAAAATCAGTTTCAACGATACAGCCGCCTTTTTCGACAGTAGAATCTTCCACAACAGTAATTTTTGAAACATTTTCAACACGCTTTGTAAATTCTGAAAGGTTTTGCGCAGCGATTTTTACATCATCAAGATTTACCCTTAAAATCACTTCACCTTTTGAACGCACTTTATTCAACGCTGAAAGAATATTGTTTGCCAAAACCTGTTTTTGATTTTCAGAAATAACTTTTACGACTTTTCTTGTCATTAAAAGAATGAGTTCAACAATCTGAGATTCCGTTTCTTTTAGAATTTCCTCGCGTCTTTTCATAATCGATTCAATTATTTTATGAATCCGACCGATTAAAAGATTCTGTTCATCTTCACCAGAAGAAAAACCGTCTTTGTATCCGGCATCATAACCAGTTTTTTCAGCCTGGCTTTTTATAAATTCTTCCTGTGCTTTTGCCTCTGAAATAATTTTTTCCGCTTCCTGTTTTGCATCTGAAATAATTTTTTCTGCATCAATGGAAGCATCATTTTTTATAACCTGAACTTCATCAGTATTCTTTTTTACTATTTCAAATGCCGAATCCTCTGCTTTTTTTATAATTTCATCAGCCTGTTTTTGAGCTTCTGAAAGAAGATGCTGTTTTTCGATTTCCCAACCAGCTTTAAACGCTTCTGCTTCTCGACGCAATTCTTCAGGAGTTGGACCTGTATATTCTTCTATTTTTTCAGATTCGTCATCTTTTTGTGGAGAATAATCGTGAATCAGTTTTAAAGTAACTTTTTCACCCTGTTTTGAATTTATTTCACTTGGACGAAAAACGGTTTTTCCCATATATGCACCTCAAATTTACTGAACTAATTCGTCTTCTCCAGCGCGGGCAATAACGATATCTCCAGAATCTTCAAGACGGCGGATTGTAGAAACGATTCGCTGCTGAGCTTCTTCAACATCTTTAAGCCTTACAGGTCCCATAAATTCCATATCTTCTTTTAACATTGCAGCAGCACGCTTTGACATATTTTTAAAGATTTTATCCTGAACTTCTGCATCTACTGACTTCAATGCTTTTGAAAGTTCCTGTGTATCTACATCGCGAAGAACTTTCTGAATTGCACGGTCGTCGAGCATAACGATATCTTCGAAAACGAACATTCGTTTTTTAATTTCTTCTGCAAGGTCAGGATCTTCTTCTTCGAGTGATTCGATAATCGCTTTTTCTGAAGAACGGTCAACAAGGTTCAAGATTTCAACAACAGATTCAACACCTCCGGCTGCAGTGTAATCTTCTGAAGAAAGCGTAGAAAGTTTCTTTTCAAGAACCCGTTCAACTTCACGCAAAACATCAGGAGAAGTTCTGTCCATTGTTGCAAGACGCTTTGAAACTTCCGGCTGCATTTCTTCTGGAAGATTTTGAAGAATAATGGCCGCTTTTCCAGGCTCAAGATAAGCGAGAATAAGAGCAATTGTCTGAGGATGTTCCTGCTGAATAAAGTTTAAAAGATGCGCAGGATCTGTTTTTCTGATGAAATCAAACGGTCTTACCTGAAGGCTTGAAGTGAGTCTGTTTATAATATCAATAGCCTTCTGACTTCCTAATGATTTTTCAAGAAGTTCGCGGGCATAATCTATACCACCAGTTGTAATAAAGTTCTGAGCCTGCATCAATTCCTGAAATTCTTCAAGAACTGCATCTTTGTATTCTGCATCAACTGTTTCAAGGCGGGCAATTTCAAATGTTAAAGTTTCAACTTCATCTTCACGAAGATGTTTCATGATTTCAGATGAAATATCAGAACCGAGTGAAACTAAAAATATAGCCGCTTTCTGCCGTCCGGTTAAACTCTTGTAATCTTTCTTGTCCTTTTTTGAAGACGAAGGAGTTTTTAAACTTCCCGGTTTTGGAATTGGTTTTATATTATTTGTTTTTGGAACGCTATCTTCAGCCATTTTTTACTCCTCCATAAGCCAAGTTCGAATAAGAAGCGCAACATCTTCAGGATGCTCTTTTGCAAGGTTAATTGCATTTTCAAGAAGTTCTGCACGCCTGCTTTCTTCAACTGACATGGAAATATTCATATTTGCATCATCTTGAGCAGCCCACAATGCCTGTTCTCTGTCTGCCTGCTGCTTTCTAAGAAGTTCTTCTTCACGAAGACGCTTTCGCCGTTCGATTTCTTTACTGATTACACGGAATAAAATAAATCCGACTAAAACAACAGCGATTACACCAAGCACCATAAGAACAGTTTTTCGCATCTGCTGTGCTTTAAGTTCTTTTTCATCCTCAAGAGCCCACTCATCCGTGTGATCTGCCTCATACGATGTTAAAGTTACTTTATCTCCGCGAGTAGAACTGCATCCTGTTCCGACAAAAATAGTTGCTGCCCATTTTTCAAGCGTTTTATCATCGACTAGAGTACACTTTCTTTTTCGACGTCTACCTTCCCAAATCTGATTTCCGTTTTCATCAAGTTCAATTTCCCAGACACCATCTATAAATGCAGAAATAGAACGACGACCGACCTGCGGCGAATATTCTTCTTTTTTATAAGTTGTATTGATTACATTGTTCTGTTCAACACCTGTTTCTGTAGATTTTCCGATTGTATTTGAATTATCTATATACGTAGGCGGATTCTGCCCTTCAATTCCGGCCGGACCTTCAGGATTAAATGCAGTTCCTTCAAAAGTTTTTGTAACAGTCTTTGACGATATTGGTAAATAATCTCGAGTTTCTGTTGTATCGTAAGGTTTTGACGGATCCTGTCCTTTTATAACTATAGGTGAATATTCCGTAGATTCTGATTCTTTTTTTGAAAAATCCATATCTATAGAAACGATTGTCTCTTTTACCCGCTTTGAAGAAACAAGAGTTTGAAGAACCTGTAGAGTTTTTTCTGCAAGCACCTTTTCTTCTTTTGACTTGATTTTTAATTCTTTTTCGATTCTAGAAAGCCTGTCAAAATCTGCCATTCCCTCAAAATCGTTTAAAATATTTCCTTTGTTGTCTGCAATCGAAAGATTTTCGTGTTCAAGACCATTTACAGCAGAAAGAATTAAAGATTCAACGCCTTGAATGCGTTTTTTTTCAGAAGCGAGGGTACTTCCAGTTTTTAAATTTAAGGTAACGCTTGCTTTTACAGGTTTTTGCGCATCTTTAAAAAGATTTTCTTCCGGAAGAACTAAAATTACATTTGCAGAAGAAATGTCTTCGATATTTTCAAGATAATTTTTAAGTTGCTTTTGAACTGCCTGTTTTATTTTAATGTTCTGATCTGCATCAGTTGTAGACCACTCCCGCTTTAACTCCTTATAAGGATCAATATAAGACGGAACAAGTCCTTCTGCAGAAAGATTTGACTTCCAGTACGAAGCAGTTTTTTTGTCTTTTACAAGAATTTTTCCATTCTGCTTATCAAAACGATAATCTACATTTTTTGAATCGAGAAAATTTGTAATGCGTATTATATCATTTTCATCTGTTAACGACTCAGTAAACACAGAAACCATAGTATCTGATGAAGAAACCGTTGCCGTGACGACAAAAATAACAATAACTAAGGCGATAACACCGATAAAAATTGCTTTCTTTGCAACTGAAGAATCTTTCCAGAAAGATTTAATTTTTTCAGTTACTTTTTTAAGCCAGTCGTTCATTTTCCCCTCCCATGAACGATGTTAAAAAAAATCTTTCTATTATTATATCATATAAGAACATTTCTGAAAAGCAATATTTCAAAAATGTGTAATTTTATGAGAAGAAACTTCAATTTTAATTATTAAAATTTATCAAAAATTTAACGCGTTGTCGTAATTTCTGACCAGCCTTTTACAAGCCTGTCGATTACAGTCTGCGCAAGATTGAGGGAACTTTTTGCTTTTGCAACGGAAATCATAACATCGTGAACATCAACAGAATCAGGATCAGTTATAAGCTGTTCGCCAAGATTTGAAACTTTAATCTGCTGGTCGTTCATCTGGGACATTGCAGAAAGAAGATAATCTTTAAAAGTTTTAGAACTTTCTGATTTTGAAACAGAATTTACTTTTAAACCTGCGTCCGGAAAAATTTTTTCTATTTTGCTTACTGATTCAATGCTTTCGATTTTCATGCTTTAATAACCTCAATTTACTAACATCTAAAAATTAATTTCATGGTGTTTCAAATAATTCTTTAAGATTATCAACTAAAAAATAAAACCTGTCAACGAAATTTTAACGACCTATCTCCATTGCAGCCGTAAACATATCTTTAGCGCCTTCAACTACAGTGGCATTCGCTTCGTAGGCACGGCTTGCAGAAATTAAATCAACCATTTCATTTACGATATTTACATTCGGATATTCAACATAACCTGCATGAGGGCCTGATTTTATTGCATCCGGGTTATCAGGATCATAGACAAACCGACCTTCCGATGTATCTTTTACAATTTCAAGAACTTTTACACCACGCCCCGGACCGTTATCAAGTGAAGAAGGAATAAACGGACTTGTATATGTAGGATTTTTCTGAGCAACAGGCTGAAGTATTACACGAGATCTTTTAAAAGCACCACCTTCCTGAGTTCTTGTCGTAGATGCATTTGCAATATTGTTTGAAATTACATCAGAACGAAGCCTTTCTGCACTCATTCCAGTTGCAGCGATATTTATACTTGTGAAAAGACCCATAATAACCTCCAGAAAATCAAAACAGAATTTTTAAATATTTTATTTCATTGCCACATTAAGCTGACTGAAATGAAAACTCGTAAGCTGTGTTAAAAGCCTATACTGCATCTGAATCTGAAGTATATTGTTTGCTTCGGTTTCTGCATCAACATTATTTCCGTTTGCTTTGGCAGTACTTATATAATCTACAACACGGCGAGGTTCAACATCACGATAATCGTAAACTTCATTAAAATCTAAATGACGAGGATCCGTTTTTGTAAACTGAAAACCGTTTTTAGCTTTTTTTTCAGATTCAAAAGCGCGTTTTATTTCACTTTCAAAATTTACGACCGTACGCTTAAATTTTGGAGTACCGGAATTTGCAAGATTATCAGAAGTAACCTGATACCTTAAAGAACTTGCATCCATTGCTCTGTATAATAAATCTACCGACCGTGTAAAATCATTCATAATAACATCCTTACTATATAAATCGGATAAAAATTTTAAAAGTTTAAAAAAAAACTGAAAATCTGCGCGAAAACACAAATTTTCAGTTTGAAGTTTTTATAACCAAAAGACCTAAAGTATATAACGCGAAAGATCCTGACTTTGAACGATACCTTCAAGTTTTAAATTGACATAAGATGCGTCTACAGAAATTGTTTCGCCCTTGTGCTTATCTGCATCAAAACTGATTTCATCAAGAACTTTTTCTATAATTGTATGAAGTCGTCTTGCACCAATATTTTCACTTTTTGAATTAACATCTTCAGCTAAAAAACTCATTCTGTCGATTGCATCATCGGTAAACTCAAGCGTAACATCTTCAGTTTTTAAAAGAGCAGTATACTGTTTTATCAAAGAATTTTTTGGTTCTAGTAAAATCCGTTTAAAATCTTCTTTATGCAGCGGTTCAAGTTCAACACGCAACGGGAATCGTCCCTGAAGTTCAGGAATCAAATCGCTTGGAGAAGAAACGCTAAAAGCACCGGCGGCAATAAACAGAATATGATTTGTATTTATCACTCCGAATTTTGTATTAACATTGCTGCCTTCAACAATTGGAAGAATATCGCGCTGAACACCTTCCCGGCTTACATCCTGACCGTGACTTTCACCATGAACTGCAATTTTATCAATTTCGTCGATAAAAATAATTCCGCTCTGCTCAACGCGGTTTTTAGCGATTTCTGCAACTTTATCGCTGTCAACCATACTGTCTAAAGTTTCCTCTGTAAGAATTTTGCGGGCTTCCTTTATACTTACTGTTCTTCGCTTGTGCCTTCCGCCGCTTAACATCGAAGCAAGGCTCTGCATACTGTTCTGTAAATCATCGATACTTCCGCCTGCAATAATTTCCATAGAAGGAACACTGTTCTGATGAACGACTAATTCAACCTCGCGCTCTTCAAGTTTTCCTTCACGCAGCATAACCCTGAATTTTTCTCTTGTAGAATTAACATTCTCACCTTCTGATGTTGAAGAAGATTGTGATTCAGACGCTTCTCCGTTTAAATTTTCTTTATCTGAAGCTTCTGGAAGAGATTTCAAGGCTTTATCATCTTTTTTATATGTTTTTTTTGCTGCAGACCCCGGAAGAAGAAGGTCAAGAATTTTTTCTTCAACGATTCCTGCACTTTTTTCGCGGAGAGTATCTTCCATCTCGTGCTTAACATCTTTATAACCGACAGCCATTAAATCACGAATCATAGATTCTACATCGCGGCCGACATAACCAACTTCAGTATATTTTGTAGCTTCAACTTTTAAAAACGGAGCTTTACACAACTTTGCAAGCCTTCGTGCGATTTCTGTTTTTCCAACGCCAGTAGAACCAATCATAAGAATATTTTTTGGAGCGACTTCATCACGAATTTCTTCCGGAAGCTTAAGTCTTCGGATTCTGTTTCTTAAAGCGACTGCAACGGCTTTTTTTGCTTTATTCTGCCCGATTATATACTGATCAAGTTTTTCAACAATCTGACTTGGCGTCAAATCTTTATTATTTTCATCTGTAACGACAGACATAATATTTTCTGAACTCAAGTTAAAGTTCCTCCACAATAATATTTTCGTTAGTATAAATACAGATTCTACCTGCGATATGAACTGCTCGTTCTGCAATTTCTTTTGCCGTTAAATCAGAACTGTCAAGATAAGCTAAAGCCGCAGAATAAGCGTAATTTCCACCCGACCCGATTGCAATTGCATCACTTTCAGGTTCAATCACATTTCCATCCCCGCTGATTAAAAGAATTTTTTCTTTATCGGCAACTAAAAGCATCGCCTCTAATTTTTGAAGAGAGCGGTCAGTCCTCCATGCTTTTGCAAGTTCAACAGCAGAACGCATTAAATCGCCATTATATTCTTTTACTTTAGATTCAAATTTATCAAGCAAAGTAAAAGCATCTGCAACGCTTCCTGCAAAACCTGTCAAAATTTTTCCATCGTAAATTTTTCTAACTTTTCGAGAATTGCCTTTACAGACAGTTTCACCTAAAGTACACTGACCGTCGCCTGCCATAGCAACTTTTCCGTCTTTTCTTACAGCAAGAATTGTAGTCGAACGGATTTTTATTTTTTTTCCCATAAAAACTCCAATCAACAACCTCGACTAAATGAACGAAGTATGTTGGCCTTTAAAAGGTATTGCAAAAGGATTTTATGCACTTTATACGACAAAACGCCGGAGCAAAAACCTTCTACACAAATAAAATTCTATTTTTAAAGAATTTCTTTTAAATATACATAAAAGATTTCAAAATGAAAAGTAAAAATAACAAAACACTGACATCAAATTTTAATTTTTTCCATGCGGATGCGCTTTTTTATAAATTTCAATCAGAGATTCTGTCGTAATGTGCGTATACCGCTGCGTTGTTGAAATACTTGAATGCCCTAGCATTTCCTGAATATAGCGAACATCAGCTCCATTTGAAAGCATGCTCGTTGCAAATGTATGACGAATCGCGTGCGGATTTATATGATGATTTATTCCTTCTTCACCTGAATATCGTGAAAGAATATATCGAACTCCGCCTGATGTAAGGTGAGTCCCGTTTTGATTTACAAAAAGATACGGACAATCCCCTTCAGCCTGATTTTGAAAACGATTTTTTCTGTCATTTAAATAATCATCAAGCGCTTTTTTTGCATCTTCTTCAAAGAAAACCCTTCTGTCTTTTTTGCCTTTTCCAGTCACAATCGCAGACGAATTCCCGTTTTCAAGATCTGAAATTTTTAAAGAAATAATTTCACTTACACGGCAACCACTTGAATACATCATCTCAAACAATGCTTTATCACGCGTTTTCCATAAAAGTTCATTTTTTTCAGGCGCCTTGCAAAGACTGTCAATTTCCGGGGAAGTAAGAAATTTAGGCATATATTTTGGCGCTTTTAGAGTTTTTATTTCGAGCGCGGGATTTTTTAAAATATAACCAAACCTTCTTGCATAAGAAAACAAAGTCCTTACTGCGGCGATAAAACGGTTTACTGAAGTTACTGCCATTTTTGCATCGGAGAGTTTTGCAATACAAAGCCTTAAATCTTCTGAAGAAACATTGTCAATTGGCGCATCATCCCCTAAAATCTCACAAAGATGTTCAAGATCTTTTGTATAACCTGTAACCGTATTTTCTGAAAGCCCACGGACAGATTTTATGTAAATTATAAATTCTTCACAGACATCTTTTAGAATCATATTTTACCTGCCACCAATTTTTTTATTTTTTAATTAAAAAAATATTACGCTTCTGGTAAATGAGATGTTTCTTCATCGGCAGAATGTAAGTAATCGCAGTCCGGATTTATACAAGATTTATACGAACCGTTTTTCTTATCAAATTTTTCAACAAGAAACCAGCCGCACTTAGGACAATACTGATCAATCGGTTTAAAATGACTTATGAAACTACATTCAGGATAATTTGTACAGCCGTAGAATTCTTTTCCACGACCTTTTGTTTTTCTGGCAACAATTTCACCATTACAGCCTTTAACAGGACATTTTGCCAAAGGAATAGATTTTGTATTGTGACATTCTGGGAAACCTGAACATGCAAGGAAAAAACCGAATCTTCCGAGTTTCTTCATCATAGGTTTTCCGCATTTTTCGCAAATTTTATCTGTAGGTTCATCAAGACTTCCCTTTACACTTGCAACTGATTCCATCACCTTATCAACACGTTCTTTAAACGGAGAAAAGAAATCTGCAATCATCGTGTTCCATACAAGTTCATTGCGTTCAACTTTATCAAGATTATTTTCAACTTCGGCTGTAAAATGTTCGTTTATAACCTCTGGGAAAGATTCAACTAAAATTTTACAAATAATTTTTCCAAGCTGAGTCGGAACAATCTGCTTGTTGTTTCTTGTTACATAATAACGATCAAATAATTTATCAATTGTAGCTACATAAGTTGAAGGACGGGCAAGACCTTTTTCTTTTAATGTAGCAACAATCGTAGCATCATTATAGCGGGCAGGACCTTGCGTAAAATGCTGTTCAGGATAAAATTCTTTTATTTGAAGAGTTTCTCCCTGTTTTAATGAAGGAAAATTTCCTGTTTTATCTTCTCGCGAAGAAAGAAGTTTTATTACATTGTAAAAACCTTTTTCTGAAACCTTGCTTGCACTCGCCCTGAACAAAGCATCTTCTACAGAAAGTTCAACGCTTACAGTTGTAGTTTTTGCATTTGTCATCTGACTTGAAACAAAGCGTTCCCAAATAATAGAATAAAGTTTTAACTGATCACGCGAAAGAAAATTCTTTATACTGTCCGGAGTATATTCTATGTAAGTCGGTCTTATACCTTCATGAGCATCCTGAGCATCTTTTTCAACACTATAAAAAATTGGTTTTTCAGGAAGATTTTCAGGATAATTTGATAAAATCCATTTTCGTACATTTTCAAGCGCCATATCCGAAATTCGAACCGAGTCAGTTCGCATATAAGTGATAAGACCTGTTCGATGCGCACCGATATTTATACCTTCATAAAGCTGCTGTGCAATCTGCATAGTTTTTCTGGAAGTAAAACCAAGTCTGTTTGCTGCAACCTGCTGAAGAGTTGAAGTCGTAAACGGCGGTTTTGGCCTTACAGTTTTTTCTGTTGACTTTACAGAAGAAACCGTGCACTCTGATTTTTTAATTTTTTCGATAATAGAATTAACCGGTTCAATATTTTTAAAATCTGGTTTTTCACCTTTATAACTTACAAGCTGAGCTTTAAACTCTGAACGACCTTTTGAAAAAGATGCATCAAGCGTCCAATATTCTTCTGGTAGAAAATTTTCCACCTCTTCTTCACGCTCACAAATAAGGCGAAGGGCAACTGACTGTACACGGCCGGCAGAAAGTCCGTTTTTTACCTTACTCCACAAAAGCGGGCTAAGATTGTAACCCACAAGACGGTCAAGTACGCGTCTAGCCTTCTGTGAATTCACCTTTGATTCATCTATTTCACCAGGATGTTTCACCGCTTCTTTTATTGCACCAACCGTAATTTCATGAAATACAATTCGGCTGATTTTTGCATCAGTTTTATCTTTCAAAACATTGTTCAAATGCCATGCAATCGCTTCTCCTTCACGGTCGGGATCGGAAGCAAGCAGTACATTTTTTGATTTTTTTGCATCTTTTTGAAGTTCTTTTAAAATTTTTGCTTTTCCGCGACAAGTAATGTATTCAGGCTCAAAATTATTATCAACATCAATCCCAAGTCGTGACTTTGGTAAATCGATTAAATGACCTACAGAAGCTTTTACAGTATAACCTGGACCTAAATATCCTTCGATTGACTGCGCTTTTGAAGGAGACTCAACGATAATCAATGTTTCAATACTTTTTGATTTTTTTGTTGATGATTTTTTTTCAGCCATTTCAACACCTACAGTTTTATTTTAAGTTATCTTAAGGGAATTTTTTAAACTCACCCGTTTTTTTATACCATTTAAAATAAAATTATATTTTTTTCAGCAAACCTCACTGAATAATTCATACTGAATTTCTTTATTATTACGAATACCAGGAATTTCTTCAAGACACCTTTCATAATCTTGAAAATTTTTTATAACAGGCGCTCCTTCAAAAACGAATTTTTCAGCAGAATTAAGTGAAAATGAAGATGAGTTAAGTTGTTTCTCACGGATTTTCGTTTTTTTCTCCATAACAACTTTTGAAATCTGCATGGAATTTTCTGAAAATGCCGCTTCATGAAAAATTACATCCCGACCATATTCAAGCGCATAATCTGCCGTAATCAAAGAACCGCTTCCGGGAGGAGCCTGAATTACGACAACAGCTGGAGACAAAGATGCAATAATTCTATTTCGCTGAACAAAACGCCATGACTCTGCCTGAATGCCAGGAACATATTCACTTAAAAGGCAGCCACCGGTTTTTAAAATATTTTCAGCAAGCCTGATATTTCCCTTAGGAACGACAGATTCACAGCCGCATGGTAAAACAGCCACAGTTCCGCCCGGCAAGACTGAATTTTTATCTGCATCAAAAACTGCATCAACTGCCCCGCTATGAGAAATGCAGTCTATTCCGTAAGCAAGGCCGGAAACAACCGCATAACCGTTTTTTGAAGCATTATACGAAAACTCATACGCTGCTTTTTTTGCTTCCGGAGAAACAAGTCTTGTTCCAACAACAGAAACAGTCTTTTTCTTAAGGGCATTTATATTCCCGCGGTAAAACAGAATAAAAGGCGCATTTGTAGTCTGTCTTAAAAGAAAAGGATAATCTTTTTCATCGTACAAAATATATTCAATTTTTTTTGCTTTTAAAATAGAAAGTTCTTTTTTTGCCGCCAAAAAATTTTCATGACCGTTCCAATAAGCCGAAATATTTCTTTTAAAAAGCGAAACAAAATTTTCTTTTTTTAATTCAGAAAGAATATATGGATCTGATACAGAATTTAAAAGCGTTATTTTTTCTGCAACAGAAAGAAAAGTTATCCGGCCAATAGAAATCAATAAAAGTTCATCACAATCTCTAAAACTCATCCATTGCACCCAAAACAATCTGTTTTAAAGCTTGTGCCTGCGATTTAAGTTCCGAAGATTTTGTCGTTGAAATTATTTTATCGTACATATCACAGGCTTTCTGAAATTCATAAACTGAATAATAAGCCCTTGCAAGAACAAACATTCCCTGAACATCTTTTGTTTCTATTGTAAGATATTTTTCAAGATAAGGAAGC
Source organism: Treponema sp. (assembly GCA_016293005.1). Lineage (GTDB taxonomy): Bacteria > Spirochaetota > Spirochaetia > Treponematales > Treponemataceae > Treponema_D. The sequence continues at coordinate 58,884 of JAEDFA010000001.1, read as the reverse complement.
GCTTTTTGAGGTTCATTTAAACCGATTTCACCAGGTTGAGAGCCAAATGTGTAAAGAACACCAAGAGCGTACAAAGCCCTGCCATATCTGTTTTCAATCTGAATTGCAGTCAAATATGCCTGTTCAGAAAGCCTTAAATAATTTTCCTTGCGGCTATTTAATCCTGTTCCTTCAAAATCATAAGAGGCTTTTGCCATATACCCTGCACAAAGACCTACATAATAATGAATATTCTGGTTATCAGGATAAAATTCAAGAGCTTTTTTAAAACAATCAAGTGCCTCACCGTACATTTTATTATCAACATAACGAGTTCCAAGAATTTTATACCATATACCAATTTGAGTCTGCGCAAGCTGAATATCCTGAACGCGACTTTCGTATTTTGAAATTGCGTCTTTTAATTCTTCAATTGTAGTAGGAGAAGAAACGCCTTCTTCAAGTTTCTGAAGCCGCATAACCTGCCTGTTCTGTTTACAGCCTGATAAAAAAAGCAGAAATAAAACGCACAATCCGCAGAATAATTTATTTTTCATAAATCCTCCAAAATCTCCTGCACAACACTATTTATAATATATCACGGATTTTATAAAATAAAAGAAAAAAATCACTTACAATTGACAATTATTTAAGAACGCTAAGATTTTTCAAGTGCATTTTTTACTTCCTGAATCACAGAATCTGGGGTTGATGCTCCTGCCGTAATACCGACTGTTTTTAAATTAAAAAATTCAGGTTTTATTTCGGAAGAATCTTCTATTAAATCTGCTTTTTTACAGATTTTTTTTGCGCTTTCAAGAAGGCGTTTTGTATTTGCAGATTTTTTTCCGCCGACAACAAGAATTCCATCGACTTTTTCACAAAGTTTAAAAAGCGAATCCTGTCTTTCTTTTGTAGCCGGGCAAATAGTATTGAGAATTTTTAATTTTTTATTTTTTTCAAAAAGAATCTGCGAAATTTTTTCAAACTCGCCGGGAGAAAAAGTCGTCTGGCTTAAAAGAACAGAAGCCTCTCCTTCTTCTGAAAAAGAAAAATTTAATGCGTCTGAAACATTTTCAACAAGATTAAATTTACTTCCGGCATAACCTTGAATTCCTGTTACTTCACCGTGATTTTTATCGCCCGCAAGAATTATTTTAAATCCTTTTTTAGAAAATTTTTCTGCATTTTTCTGACTTGCAACGACTCTTGGACAAGTTGCATTTATAATCGTACATTTTTTTTCTTCAAGAACTTTTAAAACTTCAGGAGAAACTCCATGTGCCCTTATAATCACGACAGAAGAATCTTCTGCATTCTTAAAATCGTTTTCAGAAAGAATTTTTAACCCCTTTTGCTTCAAGGAATTTAAAGCATTTTCATTGTGAATCAAAGGTCCGAGCGAATAAACATTTTTTCCCTCAAATTTTTCAAGTGCATTTTCAGCCTTTTCCATTGCACAACGAACACCCATACAATAACCTAAAATATCTGCAAGAATCACTTTCATAACAAAATCCAAAAAAAATTAATCACAATTTTTTACAATTTTAAAACCGACATAAAAAAGTTCCACAGACAGAACAATCCATACGAAAATAAAAGTTTTTCACATTTATTTTAGCATTTATATCTTAAATTTGAAGAGATTTATCTGTTTTTTTTAAATTATTTCCTGGAAACGCGCTTTTTTCGTGCCCTTGAATATTCTTTTTTCGAATACTATAATCGAAAGAACACAGAGATAAAATCTACTTAAAAAATATTTCCCTGTATGTTATAAAAAATTTGTCAATTTGGAGATACTAAAATGGAAAACGAAAAACTACAGACAATCCGACACTCGTGCGCACATGTTATGGCAGAAGCAATTCTTCATTTATATCCGGGAACAAAAATTGCAATCGGTCCCAGCATTGATAACGGTTTTTACTACGATTTTGATTTTCCACAAGACACCAAATTCACAGAAAATGATTTTCCGAAAGTAGAAAAAGAAATGCGCAAAATTCTTTCAGGAAACCACGAATTCATAAGAAAAGAAGTTTCAAAAGAAGAAGCCTTAAAACTCTTTCAGGATCAGCCATATAAAATCGAACTTATAAATGACCTTCCAGAAAACGAAACAATTTCAACTTACCAGCAGGACGATTACCTTGATTTATGCCGCGGACCTCATGTTTCATCTACAAAAGAAATAAACGGACAGGCATTTAAACTTTCAAAAATCGCAGGAGCATACTGGAGAGGAGACTCTAACCGACCAATGCTCACACGAGTTTACGCATTCTGTTTTGAAAAACCAAACGAATTAAAAGATTACCTTACAATGCTTCAAGAAGCAGAAAAACGAGACCACAGAAAAATCGGTGTAGAAATGGATTTATTCCACCTAGACCCTGAAGATCCAGGTCAGATTTTCTGGCATCCAAACGGCTGGGCAATTTACACAACAATTCAGGATTATATGCGAAAACAGGTAAAACGCGACGGGTATCTTGAAGTAAATACACCTGCAATTATGCCGCGCTCTTTATGGGAAAAATCAGGGCACTGGGAGCATTACCAGAAAAATATGTTCATCACAGAATCAGAAAAAAGACTCTTTGCAATAAAACCAATGAACTGCCCGGGTGCACTTGAAATTTTTAAAAGCAGGCTGCGTTCATACAAGGATCTTCCGCTTCGCCTTGCAGAATTCGGGCACGATGTAAGAAACGAGCCAAGTGGAACTCTTCATGGAATCATGCGCGTAAGAGGATTCGTTCAAGACGATGCGCATATCATCTGTACAGAAGAACAGGTTGCAGAAGAAGTTTCAAAATTCTGCAAACTCCTTAAAAAAGTTTACCACGACTTCGGATTTGACGACCTCGTAGTAAAATTTTCAACAATGCCAGAAGACCATGTAGGAGACATAGAAACATGGCAAAGAGCAGAAAAAGCGCTTTCAGATGCCTGTCATGAAGCAGGTCTTGAATACGAACTTCAGCCAGGAGAAGGAGCATTCTACGGACCAAAACTAGAATTCAAACTTTACGACTGTCTTGGACGAGAATGGCAGTGCGGAACAATTCAGGCAGATTTTCAGCTTCCTTCTAAAGAACGCCTTGATGCAACATACATCGGTCAGGACAATCAAAAACATCATCCTGTAATGCTTCACCGCGCAATTTTAGGTTCACTAGAAAGATTTCTCGGAATTCTTATCGAAAATTTTGCAGGCGCCTTCCCAACATGGCTTTCTTTTGAGCAGGCTGCCGTAGTTCCTGTTTCAAACAATTTTGATGAATACGCAAAAAAAGTAAATGATATTCTTCTTCAAAATGACATCAGGTCAAACGCCTACATTTCAGACGACAATATGAGAGCAAAAATCAAATTCATCACAAAAGAACACAAAACTCCGTACATCCTTGTAGTCGGTGAAAACGAACAAAACGAACAGACAGTTTCTGTAAGATTCAGGCAGTCAAGCGGACTTGAACAAAAAACATTCAAACTCGAAGAATTCATTCAATATGCAAAAGACAAAATTGAAAACCATGTAGTCGGAATCTAAAAATGGAAGACGAAGAATATTACAGAATGATGAGAAACCAATATTCTCACCGTTCTGAAAAAAAAGTAAATAAGGATTTTCAATATACAAAATGGAACAATCATCAGGGAAGAGAAGATGCCCAAATGCTTCTTGAAAAAAAAGAAGAGGACGAACTCAAGCCTGATGATTAAATTTTTTTTATTTTACAATATCCTGAAACAAATGCAAAACCTTATCAGGACAGGCATTTATACATTCACCACAGGAATTGCATTTTGAATAATCAATTCTAGGAAGCCCAAGCGTCATGTCAATGCACTCTTGAGGACATTTTTTTGCGCAAAGCCCACATTTAAAACACCCGGTTACGCAGTCTTTTTTAATCTGAGGTTTATTATCGCTTAAGCATGAACAAAGAGCGATTGAACCTTTTGTATCTTTATCGATAATTTTAATTATCTTTTTTGGACAAACAGAAGCGCATTTTCCGCAGCCTACGCATTTTGAATAATCAACTTTTGGAAGACCGTTTGCATTCATGGATATTGCATCAAAAGGACAAGCATTTACACAGTCTCCATAACCTACACAGCCAAACGAACATTTTTTTGTTCCGTTAATAGATAGATTTGCTGCTTTACACGATTTTACGCCGTTATAAATTCCTTTAGAAAGAGCGTTTTCAAAAGTTCCGTTACAGGCAACAAAAGCAACTTTTGGTTTTACTTCAACACCATTGACCCCAAGAATTTCTGCAATTTTTGAAGCACATGAAGCACCTCCTGCAACACAACCGTCAGTCGGAGCCTCTCCTTTTACGACCGCTCCTGCAAAACTGTCACATCCTGCAAGCCCGCATCCTCCGCAATTTGCACCACTTAACGCCTCACGCACCTTCTGAATTTTTGGGTCTGTATCTACATGAAATATTTTCTTAAAAAGTCCCAATAAAATTCCGAGCACGAACGCAATGGAAACGGCACAAATAACTGTATATAAAATTAAATTCATCTTTTACCACCTTTTAGAAAAGAAAAAAATTAGCCGATGAGCCCTTTAAAACCTAAGAAAGCAAGACTTAAAAGACCTGCAGACACATATAAAATCGGAGTTCCTTTAAATGACTCCGGGATTTTTGCAGTTTTCAGCCTGTTTCGGACGGCAGACATAATGACCATACTCATTAAAAAGCCCATCGCAGTTCCAAAAGCATAAACGAGACTCTGACCATAATTAAAATTCTTTGAAATACAGTTAATTGTAACGCCTAACACGGCACAGTTAGTCGTAATGAGAGCAAGATAAACACCCATCGAATTGTAAAGACCTGGAGATTTCTTTTTTAAGAAGAATTCAACAAGCTGAACAAGGGATGCGATTACAAGAATGAAAAAAAGCGTCTGAAGAAATTCAAGCCCAAGCGGAACCATTACAAATTTATACAGCGGCCATGTTACTGCAGTCGCAAGAATAATAACAAAAGTAGTTGCAAGAGACATTCCGGTTGCCTTTTCAGTGTCGTTTGTCATTCCGATAAATGGGCAAATTGCAAGATACTGAATAAAAACAACATTATCGACAATAGCAGCCTTTAAAAATAATTGTAAAGTTTCAATCATTATTCAGCCTCCACAGATTCTTTTTTTGCTTTATTTTTGTTTGAAACAATTTTAAGGTGCTTTCCAAACTGAACGATTGCCGCAAGAAAACCAAACACCAAAAATCCGCCCGGCGCACTGTTAAAAATTCCGATTCGATATTCTTCTGGAATTACAGTAATCTTTAACGCAGTTCCAGCCATCAAAGTTCCGCCGCCTAAAAGTTCACGAATCATAGAAATAAAAACAAGTACAAGCGTATAACCGATTCCCATTCCAAGCGCATCCAAAACCGAATTTCCGATATTGTTTTTTGAGGCAAACGCTTCAACACGCCCCATGATAATGCAGTTTACAACAATCAACGGAAGAAAAACACCAAGCGCAGAATAAAGAGATTCAACATAAGCCTGAAGCACAAGCTGAACAATTGTAGTAAACGCCGCAATTACAATAATAAAAACAGGAAGTCTGATTGCAGAAGGAATTAAACGCCTGAAAATACTGATTACAATTTCGCTCATCAAAAGAACAAAAGTCATTCCAAGCCCCATTCCAAGTCCGTTAAAAATACTTGTCGTAACTCCTAAAGAAGAACAAAGCCCGATATTCAGAACTAAAAGCGGATTTTCTTTTATAAAACCATTAGTGAAAATTTTCAACTGTTTATTCATTTACTGCATCTCCAATGGAAAAATATTTTAAAATACATTCTGCTCCGTAATTTACAAGTTCTCCTGCAGCATGACTTGTAATCGTTGCCCCGGAAATCGAATCAAAATTGCGTCCACCAGAAAATCCCTCTGAAGCATTTTTTCCTGCAAACTGACCGTAGAAAGTTTTTCCAGATGGAAGAATAAAACCAGGATCATTTGCCTTTAAGCCAAAACCCGGAGAATCAGAAAGTTCAAGAAATTCCATTCCAGAAATAATTCCGTCTGAATAAACGCCTACTATTATTTTTCCTTTATCATAAGTAGGACCTTGAACCTGAACAACAGCGCCGATTATATTTCCATCTTTCTTTGCAACATAAAAATCGCTTAAAGAAAACTTTTGACTTTCGCCTTTATCAAAATCACTTATAAAATCAAAACTGTCTGCTTCAGGCATAACAGAAGACATCGCTTTTTCTGCTTTTTTTATTTGGTTTTCCTTGATTTTTGAAGATGTAAAATTATTTACAACTGCTAAAACTGTACATGAAGCAACTGCATAACAGACAAGAATCAAACCGAGCTTTACCATGTCCAAAAAAGAATCTTTAGTTTTTTCCATAAATTAGATTCCCTCCCGTTTTTTTGCAGTTGAAAGGTCAAAATTCTGTGTAATTTTCTTTTCATAAGAACGCTTTTTTGCCTTTTTTCCGTATCCGTACATTCTGACCGTAAAGTTATTCAGGAAAGGAACGATTGGATTCATTATAAGAATACTGAACATAACGCCTTCCGGATAACCGCCAAAATGTCTAATTAAAAATGTAATAAGACCGCAGCCAAACCCGAATAAAAGCCTTCCCGGTTTTGTAACAGGAGATGTCGCATAATCGGTAACCATGAAACACGCGCCAAAGAAAAGTCCGCCTGTCAAAAGATTTAAAAGCATTTCATTTACGGCACCGATATAATTTTTAGAAGAAATAAAACCGCTTACAAACGAACAGACTGCAACCGTAGAAACAAATGTAAAAGGAGCCCGCCAGTCAATCGTCTTTGTTACAAGAAGAAAAACAAAAGAAATGAGAATCAATAAAATTGAAATTTCACCTGTACAGCCGCTTTTAAAACCTAAAAAATATTCAAAAAAAGTCTGAAGGTCAAAATTAAAATCAGGTTTTGAAATTAAACTTAAAGGAGTTGCCGAAGTAAAAGCATCAACTGCCCCATTTGCAATCTCTACAGTTTTGTTTATAAATTTTCCAGAAGAAGTAAAATCAGGAATGAAAGACGGCGTAAGCCATTTTGAACCCATCAAAGCCGGAAAACTAATAAAAAGGAATGCACGACCTGTTAAAGCCGGATTAAACACATTTGAGCCTATTCCGCCAAAAAGACCTTTTGCAACAATAATGCTCACTGCACTTCCTAAAACCAAAAGCCACCATGGAACTAAAGGCGAACAGACAAGTGAAAGCATAATTCCAGTTACGACAGCCGATAAATTTGAAATTACGATTTTTTGTTTTGTGCAAAGCTGAAACAAAAGTTCAAAGACAACGCAACTTAAAACACTGACTAAAATTGAAATCAATGCTTTTAAACCAAACATTACAATGCCCCAGATACATTCAGGAAGAAGCGCAACAATAACCGTAAGCATTATTTTCTGCGTTGAATTTCCCAATGTAAAATGAGGACTGGAAGAAAGATAAAACCTGTTTCCGTTCATTATGAAGCCCCTTCTGATTTTTTTTCTGCTTCACGCTTTGCCTTCAATTCAGACCGAAGCCTTTCTTCTGCCATTTTTTCACGAACGACATTTTTTCCGAGCCTGAAACGCTGAACAAGCCTGATATTTGCAGGACAGACAAAAGCACAACAGCCACATTCAATACAATCCATTAAACCGAACCGCTGCGCTTTTTCATAATTGCCTTTTTCGATTTCATTTTTTATAAGAACAGGACTCAACTTCATCGCGCATGTTGAAACGCATTTTCCACAGTTGATGCACTGATCTTCATCTACAAGAAATGTTTCTGACGATGTTAAGAATGTAACTCCGCTTGTACCTTTAGTCACAGGAAAATTAGTTGCACACATTGCAAAGCCCATCATAGGACCACCTGCAATAATTTTTGCGCATTCCGATTCTTTTATAGAAAAAACCGACGGAATTAAATCAGAAATCAATGTTCCGACCGGAACTGAAATATTACACGGATTTTCAACGGCAAGCCCAGAAATTGTAAGACTTCTTTCTATTAAAGGTTTTCCAAGCCTGAAAGCATCGCTTATTGCACAGACAGTTCCGACATTAGAAATGATTGCTCCAGCATCTGCCGGAAGTTTTTTTGTTGGGATTTCAGTTTTTAAACACGAAGCGACGATAAATTTTTCTGAACCTTGAGGATATTTTGTTTTTACAAGACAGACTGACATATCATCAACATAGCCTTTTTTAGAAATTTCGACTTCGAGAAGAGGTTTTATATATGCCTTATTGTTTTCTAAAGCAATAATACCCTTTGCGCCAACAAGACGAAGAATAATTGCAAGTCCGTCAACAACTTTTTCAGGATTTTCAAGCATTGTCCGTTCATCGCATGTAAGATAAGGCTCACATTCTGCAGCATTTACAAGAACATAATCAATTTCTTTATCTTGCGGAGGATTTAATTTTACATGACAAGGGAAAGATGCTCCTCCCATTCCGACAATTCCGCATTCACGAATTCTTAAAAGTGCATCCTGAACTTCACAATTAAAAGGATCTAACGGAGGTAAATATTCAGTTTCTTCTAGACCGTCTGATTCTATTACGATACATAATGCTTCCTGATTTGCGGTCACAAGATTTTTACAGATTTTCTTAACTTTTCCAGAAACAGAGGAATGTACAGGACAGTTCATCAATTTTTCGCCATCAGCAATTTTCTGACCTTTTTTTACAACATCACCAACTTTTACTAAAGGAGTATTTGGTGCACCACCCATTGTTACAGGAATAGTTACCGTATTTGATGAAGGAAAAGCCTTTGTTATTGGGCATTTATTTGTAAGTTCCTTCATTTCTGGGGGAAAAATTCCGCCTTTAAATGTGCATACTTTCATAGGAATTATTCTACTGCAATAGCAAAGAATTGTAAAACAGTTTACAGCGAAAAAAATTAAAAAAACTTTTACGCGATTTAAAATAAAAAAGGCTCTCTCAAAAATTAAGAAAGCCTTTATCGGGATGACAGGATTTGAACCTGCGACACCCTGGTCCCAAACCAGATGCGCTACCAGCTGCGCTACATCCCGTTGATGTTTTTCATAATATAATAAAATTAATTTTTAATCAATAGAAAAAACTTTAAAAATTTGATTTTTATTTAAAAAGAATTACACGAATTCCGCTTCCACTTCGATTTCTGACTCGGATAAGTTAAAAACTGAATCTGGAAGAATTCTCAATTTTACAGAAGAGCCTTGAGGCGGCGCATCAAAATCTTTTTCAGCTGTTATCATGCAGTGAAGAAAATTTTCAGTTACGGCATGAAAAACTTTTTTACCTGAAGGAAGAATTTTATACATTTCGTCTTTTACCGTTTCAAGAACTGCGTCGAAAACTTTATTTTCACATTTTTTTATGTATTCTTCTTTATTTTTTAGAGCAAGCAGAGAAAGCTTTTTTGCCCTTTCATCCCGAACATACTGCGGAACTTTATTTTTCATAGTCGAAGCAGGAGTATTTTTTCTTTCACTGAACGGAAAAACATGAACATAGGAAAAATTGCATTTTCTGCACAAATCCATCGTAAGAGCAAAATCTTCATCAGTTTCACCTGGGAAACCTGTAATTATATCAGAAGCGATAAAAGGATTTAGTTTTGCGTCGTTTAATTTTCGGCACGCTTCAATGACATCTTCGCGTAAATATTTTCGTCCCATTGCCGAAAGAATTTTGTTGCTTCCTGATTGAACTGAAATGTGAAAATGAGGTCTTACGCGACTTGAAGAAATTACGCTGCAAAAAAAATCATCGATAACTTCCGGGTAAAGACTTGAAATTCTGAATGCGATTTTTGAAGTTTTTTTTATGCACAAATCAAGAAGATGCGGAAAATCAAGAATTTCACCATTGTATTCTCCACGGTATTGACTTATATTTACCGTAGTAAAAACAACTTCCGCATAACCGGATTTTTCAAGATTTAACACACGCATGACAACTTCCGACGGAGAAAGGCTTACCGAAGAGCCGCGTGCAATATGAATCGTACAATACGAACAAGAAGAATTACAACCGTCCTGAATTTTTATAGAAGGCCGTGAATGAGCAAGAAAAGAATCTGTTGAAAGTTTAAAAGGATTTTCACTTACTTTTACAGAATTTTCGCTAGATGAAAAAATTTTTTCGTTTAAAAATTCTGCAAATTCTACAGGATTAATGCGTTTTTCAGGCGAATTTTCTATCTGCTTTTGCAAGAGAGATGATACTTCAGTAATCCGGCTTTTTAAAAGACCTTTTAAAACTGCAATCCTTGAATTTATTGAAAGAATCTGAGGTTTTGAAAGTTGAGCATAACAGCCGGTTACTACAACACAGGCATTAGGACATTTTTCAAGAATAAGACGAATCATGCGCCTGTCCTTTTGTTCCGCTTTTTGAGTAACTGCGCAAGTATTTATAACAGCAAGCTGAGTGTCATAATCGACCGGACTTTTTGCATTTAAAGGAACAAGAGAAACAGAAAAAGATTTTTCCACGAAAAAACGGGCAGCACTTTCACTTTCAATCTGATTAAGCCGGCAGCCTACAGTAAAAAAAATTACATCCATAAGAACTAAAGACTACTGAAGTTTTGCAGAAACCCGACTCCGACCGCGTTCAGCATCAATACTAGAAGAATTTAGGCGCAATGCTTCATCGTAAGCGTCCATTGCTTCGTAATAATTTTTTGCCATTTCGCGAGCATAACCAAGACGCACCCACCATTTATCAAGAAGAGGTTCTTTTTTTACAGCAGCCGTAAAAGCCATATCTGCATGCTGATATTTTGCCTGACGAATATAAATTTCTCCCATAAAATAATAGGCAGAACCAACACGACTTCCGCTTTCAGGAGCATTTGCAACATAGCGTTCAAATTGTTCCATTGCAGCCTGATTTTTTCCAAGGTAATACCGCGCTTCACCTAAGATTTCTATTAACCGAAGGTCGTACTGGCTTATCTTTAACCCATCAAGAGCACGAATTTCTGCTTCATTGTACTGCTTGTTTTTTACAAGTGACCAGCACATTACTACATAACTTTCAATGCGATTTGGATTTTCTTGTAATTCAGCTTCACAAACTAAAATGGCCTCGCGAAATTTTCCATTATTATAGAGAACAAGGGCATCCTGTTTTGTCTGAGAAAATGAAGGATTAAAAAAAACAAAGACAAATAATAAAAAAACAGAAAACTTTTTCATCTATTTCACCATGGTACAGCGGCCTGTAAAATTACTTCCAGGTTCTAAAACAACTTGACTTGAAGAAATGTCGCCTTCAACAACACCTGAAGAAGAAACAAAAACAAGTTTCTTTGCATTTATATTTCCATGAACGACACCTTTTACAAGAATCCGGGAAACATTGATATCTGCATTTACTTCTGCGCTGGAATCTATTACTAAATCGCTTGTAGCATCGATTTTACCGTTGATTTTGCCCCTTATCATGAAAGGTTTTACAAATTTTATGCTTCCGGTGAATTTGATTCCCGGTTCAATTACAGTATCGAAAGCTTCATCTTCAAGATCAAAAAAATCAGTTTCTTTTACATCGTACATGTTTTTTATTTTAACGGACAATAAATACCCGGTCAAGTGTAGAAAATAAACGTGTTACAGAAAATTTTAATTTATTACGAAAGAATATTTAAAATATCCATTTTTGTCTTTTTGAAGAAGACCTGCAAAACGATTCTCAGAATCAAAAACAGAAGCAATTTCCTGCGAAATAGAAAAAGGTGAAGAAGTAAACATTGAACTGTGAAGTTTCATTCCGTTTTTAAAACTTTTCTCACTGTCTTTGTTAAGAATTAAATTTCCAAAACCGCATAACGATGAAAGTTCCTGTGTAAAATCCAAAGATTTTTTTATTATTTCTTCTTCAAAAAGTTTTTCATCATAACATAAAAAAGATTTTTTTATATTTAAAAGTTCTTCGTCATCTTTCCATGCCTTTTTAGGAATTCCGTCGTTAAAAAGTTTTTGTTCACGAAGAATTATTTTATTCTGGAAATCCTGTAATTTTTTGGCATTTTCAAGTGCAGATTTTATAGAAAATTCTTTAAAAAGTGAAAAACCGGCTGAATTCTCTGCATTAAATTTTCCGACAGACTTTCTGTAAAGTCCATATAAAGTTGCAGAACTCCCAGAAAATTCTGCAATATCGCGGGCAAGGCTTCTTATGTAAGTTCCTTTGCTGACAGAGAATTTTATCCTTGCTTCTGAAACACGATTATCAGGAGTTAAGGAAGTTTCAAGAAGTTCAGAATCAAAAACAGTTATTATTCGCTCAGGAAGCTCAACCGACTTTCCGCTTCTTGCAACATCACTTGCCCTCTTTCCCCCTACATGAAGAGCACTGTACAAAGGCGGAACCTGAAAAAGTTCCCCAGTAAATTTTTTCAAGGCATTTTTTAAATCTGATAAAAGCGGAAGTTCAGTTTTTTTTATGATTTTTCCCGTACATTCAAGCGTATCAGTTTCTTCACCGAATTTTAAAACTGCCTCATAAACTTTATTAAATTCTGTAATTTTTCCTGCAATTTTTGTAAGGCTTCCGGTACACACGACTAAAAGACCTTGAGCAAAACTGTCAAGAGTTCCCGTGTGACCGACTTTCTGCGTATTAAATGCATGTTTTACAGAATAAAGAGAAGAAAAACTTGTGTATCCTGAAAGTTTTGAAAGCAAAACAATTTTATTTTTTTCCAAAAACTATTCTTCCTGTTCAAGCATTTCAGGATGACTTTCTTCCCATGCTTTTGTTTCTTTTTCAAGTTCTGAAAGTTTACGAATCATTCCAAACCCTTCTTTCATACCTGAATCTACAAGAAAAGTCAGCTGAGGAAATTTTCTGATGCGCAGTTTTGAAGCAATTGAAGTCTGAATAAAACCTTTTGCATTATTGAGTCCCTGAACACCTTTTTCAAGCATTCCGTCAGAAGCAAAACTTGAAACATAAACTTTTGCGTAGCTCAAATCCTGACTGACTTCAACACGGTTCACTGAAAGGAAAGGCGTTAAATCGTTTCGAGTCTGACTTCCACCCTTTCTCCCAGTTACACGCGGGTCACGGATTTCTCCGCGCAGAATCAAATTTGAAATTTCTTCCCGTAACTGACAGTTCAGTCTTTCGATTCTATATTGACCCATTAATTTGCATCTCCCGGATATTGAGTTCCTAAATCACGCACTTTTCCGGCTTTTTTTGCTTTAGCCAGCGCTTTTTCCTGAGAAAGTTTTTCTGCCTCAAGAGCCTTTTCTTCTTCTGCAATCTGCATAGCTTTTTCCTGAGCTTCTTTAGCTTTTTTCTCGTTTTCAGCACGATCATCATGAAGTTCATCACCAAGTTTTCTTGCAATTTCGATGTATTCAAAAATTTCAAGGTGATCACCAACCTGAATATCCTGCCAGTTTTCAAGACCGATACCACATTCAAAACCAGTTGCAACTTCTTTTACATCGTCTTTAAATCGGCGGAGAGAAGAAATCTTTCCTGTAAATTTTACGATTCCGTCCCTAACAAGATTTACAAAAGCGTTTTTCTTTACGCAGCCATCAGTAACATAACATCCTGCAATAAGACCAACTTTTGGAACCTTAAATGTATTTCTAACTTCAACGCCACCAATAGTCTGTTCTTTTGTATCAGGACGAAGCATTCCTTCCATTGCAGCCTGAATTTCTTCAACACACTTGTAAATGATATTGTACTTTCTGATGTCAACCTTTTCCTGGTCAGCCAAAATTTTTGCCTTCGGAGTAGGTCTAACATTGAAACCGATAATAATTGCATTAGAATCGGCTGCCGCAAGAGTTACATCTGATTCATTAATTGCACCGGCAGAAGAATGAATTACTGAAAGGCGTATATCTTTTGTAGAAAGTTTTTCAAGAGATGCCTTTAGAGCTTCGGCAGAACCCTGTAAATCAGCCTTGATAATTACTTTTAATTCTGCAATCTGACTGTTTTTAATTGTATCAGTAAAGTTTTCCAGCGTAACTTTTTTAACCGCTTTTGCATCTTCAAAGCGTTTTAATTCCTGGCGTTTTGCAGAAATATCACGGGCTTCGCGTTCTGTTTCTGTAACCTGGAATGGATCTCCTGCATTCGGCATTTCTGCCATTCCAAGAACTTCTACAGGCGTTGAAGGACCTGCTTTTTGAATTCTTTTTCCGCAATCGTCAAACATTGCCCTTACATGCCCCTGGAAAATACCTGCAACAAACGGATCTCCCTGCTGTAAAGAACCTTTTTGAATGATAACAGTAGAAACTACGCCACGCCCCTGATCGATTCTAGATTCAAGAATTTTTCCTTCTGCACGACATTCATAAGTCGCCTTAAGTTCAAGCATTTCTGCCTGAAGCAAAATTGCATCAAGAAGATCATCGATTCCTTCACCTTTAAGAGCCGAGATATGAACATACTGAGTATCCCCACCCCATTCTTCAGGAGTTAAACCATGTTCTGAAAGCTGAGTTTTTACTCGGTCAGGATTTGCTTCCGGTTTATCGCATTTATTTACAGCAACAATAATAGGAACTTTTGCATCTTTTGCATGAGAAATTGCTTCAAGAGTCTGAGGCATCACACCGTCATCTGCTGCAACAACTAAAACTACAATATCTGTAACCTGAGCACCACGGGCACGCATCATTGTAAACGCTTCATGACCTGGGGTATCGAGGAATGTAATAGAGCCTTTATCTGTTTTTACCGAATATGCACCGATTGATTGGGTAATTCCACCGGCTTCACCTTCAGCAACATGAGATTTTCTGATTGCATCGAGAGTTTTTGTTTTACCGTGGTCTACATGACCCATTACAGTTACAATCGGAGGGCGAGGAAGCATATTTTCTTCTATATCTTTATCGCCTTCTATTACGGTTTCGTCGTAAAGACTGATTAATTTAACTTCACAGCCGTATTCTGAAGCAAGAAGTGTTGCAGTATCTGAATCGATTGACTGAGTAATTGTAACCATCATACCCATAGCCATCAATTTTGCAATAACTTCATTTGCCTTTAAATTCATTTTTCGTGCAAGGTCAGAAACAGAAACAGTTTCCATTATTTCAATTGATTTTGGAACAACTGCTGCAGGAGTTATAGACTTCTTTTTAGTTTCAAAAAGATTGTCGTCATACTGTTCTTCATCCTTGCGGTTATAAACCTGTTTTTTGCCTTTAAAAGTCTTTTTTGTAGACATTCGGTTCTGCATCATTGGCGGAATTACATTTGAAGAACCTTGCGCCAGAGAACCTTTGAAACCGCCCTGTGACATTGAAAAACGCTGACCATTCTGACGATTCTGTCCCATTGCGCCTTGCTGATTTCTATTCTGAAAATTTCCCTGACGATTGTTGAAATTTGAATTCTGACCGTTTCTGTTCTGGAACTGACGGTTTCCATCACGTTCCCGATTCTGATAGCCCTGTCTTGCTTGCGTTCCTGTAAAACCAGAATTTTCTCGATTCTGTCTTTGTCCCTGAAAACCGTTTCTGTCGCGATTAAAGCCGTTTCTGTCTTTCCTTCCGAAATCGCTTAAATTTCCTGCCTTCACATTAGGGCGTGTAGAATTTAATGAAAACGGAACTCGATTCTGGTTATTTCCCTGCTGCGTACGGCTCTGATTTTGAGGGCGTGTTTCAGTTTTCGAAATAGAAGTTTCATGATTTACTTGAGAAACCTGAGACTGTGATACATTTTTATCAAGAGATTCTGATTTTTTTTCAGATTCTGTCTCATCGTTTTTCTTTGCAACAACACGAACATTTGAATTTGGACGCGAATTCTGCGGAACCTGAGGATTTTTCTTTTTTACAATAACTATCTTCTTTTTAGGTTGAGAAGCGGCTCCCTGATTTTCCTGCTGATTCTGAGAATCGACAACTTTTTTGTGAACTACGGCCTTTGGTTTCTTTTCTAATTCTTCGGACATTTAATACCCTATTCCTCGTCCTCTTCAAATTCGAACTCAACACCACACTTAGGACAATGTGTCATGTCGAGTGTAATTTCTGCTCCACATTCCGGACAATAATATTTTTCTTCCTGTTCCTGCTGTGAAGATTCTTCCTGTAAATCTGACTCCTCTTCAACAAATTCTACATTTTCTTTTATAAGGTCATAAATTTTTTCAAGATCTGCTTTTGAAACACCTTCTACAGATATATTTTCATAAGAAGACATAAAATCGCTCAAATCTGAAATTCCGTTTGATTCAAGAATTTCAGCGACCCTTTCATCTACACCTGGCAAATCTTTTATTGATGTAATATCTGATTCTTCTTCTACATCATTGAAAAGACTCATTGCAGCCTGATTTGCAGTTACATCACTTAAATCAAGTTCTTTTGCCTGTTCGACAGTTTTTACATCAATATTCCAGTCACAGAGCCTGTTTGCAAGCCTGACATTCATTCCCTGTTTTCCGATTGCAAGACTTAACTGAGATTCTTCAACAATTGCAAGAGCCTGTTTTTTGTCTGCATCAAGAATTACTACTTTTTCAACCTGAGCAGGAGAAAGCGCATTTTTTATGAACACGATTGGATCATCGTCATATTTTAAAACATCGATTCTTTCTCCGTCAAATTCGCGGATTACATTTGAAATTCGCATTCCTTTTGTTCCGACGCAGGCACCAACCGGGTCAACATCGTCCCTGACAGATGAAACAGCAATTTTTGTTCTGAATCCTGCCTCGCGCACGCATTTATGAATTGTTACTATTCCTTCCTGAATTTCTGCAACTTCTGCCGAAAGGATTTCTGTAACAAGTTTTGGATCAATTCTTGAAAGGACAAGCTGAAGAGCACCCTGAGCCTTTTTTATATCTGTAACATACGCCTTGATTCTGTCGCCCTTTATGTAACTTTCCCGCGGAGACTGATATTTTACAGGGAGGAATCCCTCAACTTTACCGACATTTCCTACATCAACTATAATATTGCCGTTTTTTGAATTTTGATAATAACCGACGATAACCTGACCGACTTTTTCTTTATTCTGATTGTATAAAGATTCCTTGAAAGTCTCTGAAAAACCAAGGTGAGCCTGCTGTTTTCCAACTGAAACATCCCGTCTGTGATATTCTTTTGGGTCTTCAAGAATGTCTATTTGATCGCCGACTTCTATGTCATCGCTGTATTCTTTTGCATCTTCAAGTTCGATTTCTGTTACAGGATCGTAAACGCCGTCTACAACTGTTTTTCGAGAATATAACGAAACATCTGACATATCATCTTCAAATTTTACGATTGCATTTTCTGAAGTTCCATGGAAAGATTTATACGCAGCCTTTAATGCATTTTCAATTGTTAACCGCACTGATTCTTCTGTATAACCTCTTTGTTCAATCAGTTCACGGATAGCTTCCGCCATTTCGGACATTTTTAAGCCTCCAAATAAAATCCTTGTATTTCTTGCAAGGTTAAAGTTCTCTAAAGCCTTTTTCTTAAAAGATTAAGGTTTCATGTTAATAATTTTCAAAGTCACCTCTAAAACTAAAATTTTTAGAGATTCTCTATAACAGAAAGCCTGCAACGCAGACTTTAAAATCCTTTTTACTAAAGATGAACGAATTTTGCTTTTGCGATATCTTCAAAAAGAACAGTAGACTTTTCGCCTGAGTCTTCCAAAGTAACAGATTTTTCATCTGAGCAAACGATTACCCCGCTCTGCCAGTCAGAAATATTTTTGTTCCAGACGCGGACTGTACGACCTGTAAAAATAGAAAATTCCGCAGCATTTCTGAAATTGCGTTCCATTCCAGGTGAAGTAAGTTCCATATAAGTGTCTTCGGTTTTTAAAAGCGCTTCAAGACGAGGAAGCAGAGCATGATGAACTTTTGCACAGTCACTTACACCAATATCTACATGCGGATCACAAGAAGCGATTACTGCATTTATTTTTATGGTAGTTTTTTGAGGTGAAACATGAAGTTCGACAAGTTTATAGCCAAGACCTTCAACAAGAGCAGAACATTCTTTGTAATACGGAAAAGAATCGAGCGGAATATATTCCAATTTTTCCTCCAGAACTTGCAGGGCTTTTTACCTGAATAAAATAAAAAAGACCCGTGCACCACGAGTCCATCTTAAAACCTATTAAAATGTACAATCGAACTATAATAAAATATTTTATTATAGTCAATAGATACAAAAAAAATTGCTTAAATTTCAAAAACAAGGAATTTACCGTTGACAGGAATGGTAATTTTTTTTGATGTCAGAGAAAGCTGTTTTATTCCTTTTTCTTTTTTTAAAATTCGGTTCAGTTTAAAATTCCCGTATTTATCATCTGCGCATATAGGATAGCCGATACTTGCAAGATGAAGGCGGATTTGATGCATTCTTCCAGTATCAAGAAGAAGCCTTACTGTTGAAAGGATAATTTCCTCATTATTTAAAAGAATTTTTTCTTCTTTTTCTACTGAATAATGCGTAAGTGCTTCTTTTTGTTTTCCGTGTTGAACTACAGAAGTTTTTATAACGCCATCTTTTTGAACAAATTTTCCGATACACAGAGCAACATATTCACGCTTTACAGATTTTTCAGCAATGAGTTTAGTCCATTTTGCAGCCGCCTGAGAAGATTTTGCGCAAATCATAAGTCCGTCAGTATCTTTATCAAGCCTGTGAACTAAAAAAACAGGATAACCTGTTTTAAGCGGAAGAATTTTATCAAGCGAAACTTTTACACCTTCTCCGCCTTGAACCGAAAGCGATTTTGGCTTATTTATTACGAGAATTTCGTCATTTTCATATAAAACAGGAATGTCTTTCATCCGATTATTATTATAATAAAATATAGTTAAAATCACAACAAAACTAAAGAAATTGCATTAAAAAATAAAACTATTAAAAACTTAAAAACAGGAATTTTTATGAACAGAAACAAACTTTTTTCTATTATATCGTCAGTATTCATCTTTCTTACACTGATTTTTATTCCAGTATACATAAAGGCAGAAGAAGTAACTGATGAAACTTACGGATTTTCGTTTGACCTACCCGAAGAATTTTTTCTTGACGCCTCTACAAACGACGGACTTACGCATCTTTTTACAAGCAGAAAATTTCCTGTAAATGTAATATTAAAAATTTATCCCGGCAAAGAAGATTCAAAAAAATGCCTTGAAGAAACGCTCGACAAACTTTCTGCCGAGCACGATATATCATCTTTTACATGGAATGAAAAACCATCTGCCTTCAGCATTTTTAAAATGACAGTTCCAGGCGAAACAGAATTATCATCAGGCTGGGCTTTGTCCTGTAAAATTGAAAAATCAAATTCAGTTTCAGTTCTTCTTTGTTATTCAAAAGAAAAATTTATTTCAGAATCACAGTGCTTTTTCTATTCAATTTTAAATTCTTTTAAAACAGACGAAAATGATTCAATAACAAAAGGACCGCTCATAACTTTTACATTCCCTGAAAAAGAAAAACTTGAAGTTGAAACTGAAATCGAAGGAATAAAAGTCAAATCTTTCATCAACGAAGCAGATATAGAAGCGTCAAAATTCGCAATCGACACCGAATATAATGTTTTAAAGTATTATGCCCAAAGCGAAAAATGGAAAGAAGCATGGATAAGATATTACAAAGCCATTTACCGAGATACAAGAGGAAGAATCAAAACATTTACAAACGACATTTATAAAGTCCTCTACCCGATTTCAAAACAAAAAAACGAAAAAAATATGCGCTACGAAATAAATAAAATGATTTTAAATTGGGTTCAGTCTTTTTCATACGGAAGGGAAAAAGATATAAACGGTTCGGATTTTTCACCAATTCCACAGATTTTACAAGGAGCTGTTTCTGACTGCGACTCAAGAAGCATTTTAGCCTGCGCAATGCTAAATCAAATCGGAATAGAAAGCGTTCTTTTTATAAGCCGGGAATACAGTCACGCAATTTACGGAGCAAATGTCAAAAATGCTTACCCGGCTGAAAACGCAAGAATAAACATCGGCGAAAAATCATTCTTGCTTTGCGAAACAACAAAAAAAAGCCTTAATCCAGGTTTAATTTCAAAAGACATGAGCGACGAAAATAAATGGATAAGCGTAATTTTTAACTAAAAAAATTGTTACGCAAAAAAAATTATTTTATAAACAGATTGTAAATTTCGCGTTCGTTTCCTGCGTTTTTCACAGAATCAAGAAATTCTTTACTTTTAAACTTTGAAGTAAAATATGAAAGAGTTTTTAAATAATACGGATGCTGATTGTAAGATGCGGCAATCATCACTAAAAGAGAAACAGGAATATCGTCAAAACTCTGAAAATCTTCTATTGGAGTTTTACACACGCCGATTGCACAAACTAAATCAGTAACAGAATTAAGCCTTACATGAGGAATTGCGATTCCGCGACCAATTGAAGTGCTCATTAATTCTTCTCGTTTTAAAATTGATTTTTCAAGTTCAACCTGATCTTTTATTTGAGGCGCTGTATTTAAAACTGAACAGAGTTCTATGAGGGCATCGTGTTTTGTAATCTGATTTATAAAAACGACTCTGTTAGGAGCAAGAATATTTTTTATATTTATTTCTTCATCTTTTTTTTCTACGTTTGGAGTTGAAGAAAGTTTTTCGTTTACCCAGCGTTCAACTTCTGATTTTTTAAAACGCCATACTGTTCCGATTTTACCGGCAGGAATTTCTCCTTTTTGTGCCCAGTCATAAACAGTTCTATCTGAAACTCTTAAATATTTTGCAACTTCTTCGATAGTAAGAATTTCATCACCCATTTGTACCCTCACAAAACTATTTTTATTCTTTACAGAAAAACAAAATCTCCGAAACGATTGATTTTATTTTGCAGCAATTACTGTATTTTGTCAATATTTTACATTTATTTGAAACTGTATGAAAATTATACAAAAAAATAGAGCAAAAACTTAAAAAGAATCAAAAATCAAATGCAAATGTTTATATTGTCATTTCAAGTTTTAAAAGTTATTATAAAAACATGGGAAAATTCTTTTTCTGCAACGCGCTCATTTTTTCAGTAAAACCGTCAAAAGAAAATCAAAGTACCGTATGTTTTTTAAGCGAGAACGAAGGAATCAGTTTTGCAACTTTATACGGCGGTTCAAAAAGCAGGCTGAAAAGTCTTGTTTCCCCATGGAATTCAGGAACAATTTACCTTTCTAAATCAAATACAGGTTCTTTTTTTAAAATAAACGATTTTGAACCGTTAAAATATCACCTTTCGTTTCGAGAAGACATTTACAAATTGCTTGCAGCATCAATGGCAGCAGAAATCGTCATAAACACAAATTGCAGTGCAAGTTACGAAAAATCATGGTACCTTTTAAACGGATTTCTAGACGGACTTGATTTATGCAGAGAAAAAAAACAGTCTGAACTCGGGCTTTACAGATTTTTATGGAGATACCTTGATCTTTCCGGTTTAAAACCAGAAACATCATTCTGCTCGTACTGCACGAAAGATTTCAATACAAAATCTCAAAACGACAATTTTTCTTTTTTCCTCAAAAACGAACAGAATATCGTCTGTTCAGAATGTTTTTTCCACGAATTCCCGGAAGAAAGAGATTTTATCCCAATCGAAAATAAAACTCTCAATTATTTAAACGCAATCACAGAACTAAAACCCGAAGAAACCCGTAAAATTTTCCTTGAAGAAAAAAATATTCAGGAAATAAAACACTTGATTTTCTACTTAATCGAAAACATAAACCAAAAACCTCTAAAAACTCTTGAAACAGGAAAAGGAATTTTATGACAGCAAACCAGATTATTTTAAAAAAACGCGGAACTTTTATTCTTGAAAACGGAAAGAAAATTCTTTCAGGCAACACAGAACTTTCACAGGAAGAAATCAATTTTATCGTTAACGGATATGTTTCAGGCGAAATTCCTGAATATCAGATTTCTTCATTTTTAATGGCAGTTTATTTCAACGGTATGACATTTAAAGAAACAGGCTTTTTAACTTCAGCAATGCTGAATTCAGGAGAGCGCATAAACCTTCAAAATCAGGAAAAAGACGGACTTACAGGTCCTTTTGTAGATAAACATTCAACTGGCGGAGTCGGAGACAAAATTTCACTTCCACTTGCGCCTATCGTAGCCTCTTCAGGCGTACAAATTCCTATGATGAGTGGCAGAGCTTTAGGTCACACAGGCGGAACTTTGGATAAACTTGAATCAATTACAGGCTATAATGTAAACCTTTCACAAAAAGATTTTAAGAAATTCATTGCAGAAAACGGCTACGCAATGACAGGACAAACAGAAAAAATCGTTCCAGCAGACAGACTTTTATACGCTCTTCGTGATGTAACAGGAACAGTCGAATCAATTCCGCTTATAACGGCGAGTATCCTCTCAAAAAAAATTGCAGAAGGCTCAAACGCGCTTGTATTCGATGTAAAATTCGGAAGCGGTGCTTTCATGAAAACTTACGAAGATGCAAAAATGCTTGCAAAATCACTTGTCGAAACTGCAAAATCCATGGGATTAAAATCAACGGCCGTCCTCACCGATATGTCAACTCCACTTGGAAACAAAATCGGAAATTTTCTTGAAATCGAAGAAACTATCGACTGCCTTTCAGGGAAAGGTCCAAAAGATGTAATGGAAGAAACTTTCACGCTCGGCTCATGGATGCTTTATCTTGCAGGAAAAGTTTCTTCACTACAAGAAGGAATAAAACTCTGTGAAAATGCTGTAAATTCAGGAAAAGCACTTGAATGTTTTTATAAAAATGTTCAGATGCAGGGCGGCGACATCGAAAAATTAAAGAAAGACATTAAAAACCGCCGTTCAAAATTCAAAACAGAACTAAAAGCAGAAAAAGACGGTTATATTTTCATCGACGCATACAAAACAGGATGCGCAGGAGTTACACTCGGAGTGGGAAGAAACAAAACGACAGATTCTGTGTGTGCAGAAGCTGGAATGATTCTTTTAAAACGCACGGGTGATTTTGTAAAAAAAGGCGAAACAATAATGGAAGTTTTCGGAAAAAACGAAGAATCGCTTGAAACATCTTTATTACAATTAAAAAATGCAGTAACATATCAAGAAAATCCTTTAAAAGAACGAAAACTTATTTACGAAACAATAAACTAGCCAAAATTTCACCACAGGAAAACAAATTGAAAAAATTCAGCAAAAAAAATGTTTCAAAAGATACAGTAAAATTTCTTCACGAAAAATTTTCGCTTTCTCCGCTTGAAGCGTCAATTCTTTCTCGCCGCGGAATAACAGAAGGCAAAGATTTGCTTTATTTTCTTGAAGACGATTTAAGATTCACTCATCAGCCCTTTCTTTTAAACGGAATCGAAGATGCTGTAGAGCGCATTAATCAGGCAAAAGACGAAGAAGAAAAAATTCTGATTTTCGGAGACAGGGATGTTGACGGAATTACAAGCACTTCAATTCTTTACAATTATTTAAAAAAGAAAGGTTATGATGTTTCATGGAAAATTCCAACTGGCGAAGAATCTTACGGGCTTACACAAGAAGCAGTTGAAAATTTTGCAAAAGAATACGGCACTCTTATCATTACTGTAGACTGCGGAATTTCAAATTACGACGAAATCGAAAAGGCAAATAGTCTCGGAATCGATGTCATCGTCACAGACCATCATAATCCTCCGGAAAAAATCCCGAACGCAGCAATATTAATCGACCCAAAATTAAGCGATTCAAACTACCCTTTCAAAGAAATTTCAGGAGCCGCTGTCGCTTTTAAACTTACAGAAGCATTAAGATTTTCAGAGACAGATTTTTATAATCAGGAATTCTGTTTTCTAAATGTAGAAAAAAAAGATTCCGGCTATAAAGTAGATTGTATTAAATTAAAAAATCTCGTTCAGGTTTCCTCTTTTTCACAGACTTTTGAAAATTTTCCAGTATCGTTTCAAAATACAAAACTTTACGATTACATAAAAAGCGAACTTATCTGCGTATGGTCTAAAAAAAATGTTCAGGAAAATTTAAAAAACCTTTTCGGAAACAACATAGATTTCAATCTTTATGATGTAGAACCGGAAATTACAAAAACTTTTCCATCACTCAAAAACAAAACGCTTTCACAATTAAAAAATATTTCAAAAATCGCAAAATACACTTCCCGAGAACTTTCAGAAGTTGAAGGACTTTCAAATCTTTTTGTCACATACATTCAAAAAACTTATGAATCAAAAACAAAAAGCGCCTCAGAAAAAGACTTACAGCTTGTTTCACTTGCCGCACTAGCCGATGTAATGCCTTTAAAAAACGAAAACAGAATTTTCATAAAAGAAGGCATAAAATCAATGAATTCTTCTTTCTGCGAAGGACTTTCTGAACTTTTTGCAAAATTGAACCTCTTCGGAAAACCTGTAAACGCCCAGACTTTAAGCTGGAAAATCAATCCTGCAATAAACGCATGCGGTAGAGTTGGAGAATCCTACATTGCTGTCAAACTTTTTACCGAAGAAGATCCAAAAAAACGCGAAGAATACGCCGACCAAATCGTTTCTTACAACGAAAAACGCAAGGAAAATGTTTCTGAAGCAGAATTTTATATTTCAAAAGATGCAGAAGAAAGCATTCAAACTTACAAAAACAATCTCTGCTTTGTCTGCGACGAAAGAATTAACAAAGGAATCACGGGACTTCTTGCCGGAAAATTCGTTTCAAAATTCAATGTTCCATCTTTTGTCCTTTCCTTAAATGAAGAAAAAACAGTTTATTTCGGTTCACTCAGAACCTGCAGAAATTTCAATGCAACAGAATTTTTGTCAAAATTTGAACCTGGATTTTTCATCGCATACGGAGGACACGACTGTGCCGCCGGATTCAGCCTCGAAAAAGAAAAAATTTCTCATTTTAAAGAACAACTTCTTTCATTTTCAAAAGAAATTCAACTTTCAGAATCAGAAGAACTTGCTCTCGATGCCGAACTTCCATCAGAATACATAACCGAAGAACTGTGTACTCTAATCGAAAAATTCGAACCGTATGGACAGGAAAACGCGCCTTTAACCTTTTTCTCAAAAAATCTTCCTATAATCGATGCACAGATAATCGGAAAAACAGAACCTCAGCATTTAAAACTCACTCTTGACTGCGGAAAATTTAAATTCCCTGCGGTTTTCTGGAAAGAAGCCGCTCGCCTTAACAGAGATTTTTCCGTGGGGCAAAAAATCAACATTCTCTATAACATCGAAAAAAACACTTTCAACGGAATTTCAAAACCGCAAATAGTCATAATCGATGCAGAAAAATCAGAATAAGGAAAAAATATGAAAAACTTAAAAAAAATAATTTTTGCATTACTTTTTATTTCAATTTCAAATCTTTTTGCAAAAACGCTCACCTTTACAGAAGAAAAATATTCAGGAAGCATTACTTTCAACGATAATGTGGAATTAGGCGATGCAATTTTTGTACGGCTCAACATAAAATTCTTAAAAACCCAGAAGAAAAAAAATCTAAAAGAAACTCAGGCAGTATTAAAACTTTTTTCAAACGACAGGCAAATTGAATGTTCAAGATTTTTTTCAATTACACCTCAAAAAGAAAAAAACAACAAAAATGAACTTCTTGCTGCCATTCCCATTTCAACATGGCTAAAACTCCATGAAAATTTTTCATTAAAAATAATTTTTGAGCCAAACATTTCAGAACAAAAAGAAATCACAATTCCATTTCACATAAAAGAAAAAACATTCATTTCAGAGACAATCGATTTAGATCAGGCAAATACAGACATAAAAACTGACATGTCACCTGAAAGACTTGAACAGATTGAAAAATTGAACACGATTTTTGAAACCATAATTTCAGAAGATGTTTACGATTTAAAAAAATTCATAAAACCGGTCATTCAAGAC
Organism: Treponema sp.; assembly: GCA_016293005.1. Lineage (GTDB taxonomy): Bacteria > Spirochaetota > Spirochaetia > Treponematales > Treponemataceae > Treponema_D. Next base: position 32,968 of record JAEDFA010000001.1, on the reverse strand, counting down.
AGAAAAACTTCATTTTTTGCAGACAGAAGGCTTTACCGCTACACAAACAACGAAACATCAACATCAATGCACAACGGAATCGATTACGGAGTGCCGGAAGGAACAGAAGTTTCCTCGTGTGCTGCAGGAAAAGTTGTAATGGCAGAAAACAGAATTTCTACAGGACTTTCAATCGTGATTGAACATCTTCCGGGACTTTACAGCGTTTACTACCATTTAAGCAGCCTTAATGTAAAAGAAGGTCAAATAGTAAAACAGGGAGAACTTATCGGTCTTTCAGGAAAAACTGGTCTTGCAACCGGTCCGCACCTTCACTGGGAGGTAAGGCTAAATGCGCTTCCAGTTTCACCAGAATTTTTTCTTTCAGACTACACATACAGCGAAGGCGAGTTAAACTAAAGTTATTTTAATACAAGATTTCCCGATTGATTTATCACAATGCTGTAAACTTTTCCGTGTTCGCATTTTGACAAATCGATTACAACATCGCTTGTATATTTATTTGAAAAGACAGAAAAACGATTCAGCGAAAAGTCAGCGGTTTTAAATAATTCTTCTGACAGTTTATTTTTTTCTATTGGATTGTACAAAAGGCATTTTTTATTTTCCATATAATACGGAATTAAATTCGTTCCGCCACTTTCGATTTTCCAGGAATTTGTGAAACTGTCATAATTTTTACCGTAAATATGCTTTGGAAAATAGAAACTGAAACCGGAAAAATCAGTCTTTTTAAAAAGAATTTCAATTCCGTCATTTTTCCATGAACGCTCAATTACAGAAACATCATTTCCGCTAGAATCTAAAATCGAAATTCGCGCGCTCAAAGTATTCATTCCCAAGTCTTCGCTTTTTCCGTAAAAAACGACCTGCATAATCGGTAAATCATTCGGAAAGGACAGAGATTTTGCAAAATTTTTCAATTTTAAAATAGAAATAAAATCTAGAAGACAAAAAAGCAGAAAAACTGAAATTACGAGAAAAATTAAACATCCAATTTTTCCAAGATTTTTACGACTCATTGAACAATTTTAAAAACTCCTCTTCTGAAATTACAGGAACAGAAAGTTTTCTTGCCTTTTCATTTTTAGAAGAACCTGAAGAAGTGTCGTTTGTTACAAGATAGTTCAAATCTTTTGTGACAGAAGATTTTACGATTCCACCGGCTTCTTTTACCATTTTTTCTGCATCCTGGCGTTTTAAAGTTTTTAATTCCCCTGTAAAACAGAAAGAAATATTTTTAAGAGCGCCAGAATTATTTTCTTTGATTTTTATGAAATTTTTTGAAAGATATAGCATTTCTTCTTTGTTTTCTAAAAGCCCCTGAACTAGAGTTTTTGCCATAACTTTTGCAAACCCATAAACTGAAGCAATCTCTTCTTCCGAAAGATTTAGAATTTTTTCAAGATTGTCATAACCAGATGAAACGAGTTTATCGACAGTTGTTTCCCCGATTCCTTCGATATCAAAACCGGCAATAAACGCTGAAAGTGAAACAGTTCTATGGCTGTCTATCGATTTTAAAACTTTTTCAGCGCCTAAAGATTTCTTTTCCATCGCGATGCTTTCTTCATTTAAGAAAAAAGGAATTAAATCGTCTAAAGTAAGGTGATACAAGTCAGAAATTTTGCGAATTTTTCCTTTATTAAAAAGATTCTGCACAAGAGTTTCGCCTAAATCCCGAATATCAATTACACTAACCCATTTTAAAATTGCATGTAAAAGTCGTTTTGAACATTCTTTATTTGGACAAAAAAGGCGTGTTCCATCGTTTACTAAAGCAGAACCACATGTTTCACATCTACACGGAATTTCGATTTCTTTTTCAATAGAAACATCTTCATGAATGCAGTTTTCTATTTTTGGAATAATTTCACCGCGTTTTACAACGACAACCTTGCATCCTATTTTGGCACCAAGATTTTTCATAGTGTCAGGATTTGAAAAACTTGCGCGCTTTACGGTAGTTCCGTTTAATTCAACGCTGTCAAAAATTGCAACAGGCGTATAAGTTGCTCCATTTATGCTCCATTCAACAGACCTTAAAGTAGAAACTGCCTCATCAAGACTGAATTTAAATGCAATCTGACGATCAGGGCGAGTTCTTTTCATATCTTCCTGATTTATTTTACGCTCTTTTATTACAAGGCCGTCAATGTCGTATTCAAGATTTTTACGAATATCCATTACATAAGAACGATAATCGATAACTTCTTTTACAGATTTGCATATTTTTAATTGACAGACATTAAAACCACATTTTTTCAAAAAATTGATTTTCTCTTCTTCATCAGAAAAAAAACTTTCCCCAAGCGAAAGAGAATCATAGACGATTAAAGTAAGATATTCGCTTCCAGAACCGTCTTTTCTTTTCATTAAACCATTAGCCGCATTCCTGCAGTTTGCTTTATCACTGAAAAATTTTTTGTGAACTTCGTGAGTCATAATAACTTCGCCACGAATTCCGCCTGTAAAATTGATTTTTTTTCCGTCGATTTTTAATTCCTGAATAACACCATTCATTTTTCGCGCGTTTTCAGTGATTTCATCTCCTTTTACACCGTCCCCGCGCGTTACAGCATGAATTAAAATTCCCTCTGAATACTGAAGTTCAAGAGATGCTCCGTCAAGTTTGTATTCTACAAAATATTCATCGTAAATGTGGTTTTCAGCCCAAGATGCAAACTGTTCAGGATTTGATGCTTTTTCCTGGCTTCCCATCGGCATAACATGATTTATTTTTTTAAAATTAATCGAATCTGAACCTACAGTTTTAAAAATAATATTATCTGAATCTAAAGACTTTAATTCATCCCAAAGCAAATCAAATTGGGCATCTGAAATTTCTGCTTCACCGTTATAATATGAATCCTGATATTTTTTTATTAATTTTTCGAGTTCTTTTATACGCTTAATTTTTTTATTCTGCTCGTCAATATCGCTTAATTCAAATAAATCCATATTTTTACTCGTCTTTTTCAAACATTAATTCTGTGATAAGCCTTTGCGCATTAAGCCCTTTTCTCTCAAATTTTGTTTCCGGCCGCCACGACTGTTTTTCGGCATACTTTAAATATTTATTTTTCAATCCAGGCGTATTTTCAAACTGTTCAAGTGCAAAATCCGCATATTCCCACCAGTCCGTGACAAAATAAACATAGCCACCCTTAGAAAGTTTTTTAGAAATCAAATCTGTTCTAGGGCGCTGCACAAGTCTTCTTTTATGATGACGCTTTTTTGGCCAAGGGTCAGGAAAAAAAATGTGAAACGCCGAAACAGAAGAATCACGAATCATATTTTCAAGAACTTCAAGCGCATCGTGCTCGATAATATAAAGATTTTTCAACTGCTTTGTTTTAATTTCACCCAAAAGTTTTCCAACGCCGGGAGTATGAACTTCAATTCCAATATAATTTATATCAGGATTTTTCTCTGCAAGAAGTGCCGTTGCCGTTCCCATTCCAAAACCGATTTCAATCACTACAGGATTTGTATTTCCAAAAATTTCAACATAATTTATCTTTTTATGCTCATAAGGAATGCAATAAACAGGCGAAAGTTCCTTATAATCCCTCAACTGAGCCTCCGTCATCCGTCCAACGCGGAGAACATAAGTTTTTACCGTGCGGTATACAGATTTTTTTTCAAGATTTTGATTTTCTAAAATCCGTGTATCATTTTCCATACATTACCTTTTAATTTTTATTTTTAAGATTTTATTTCTGAAGAATTTTGCGATTCTGAATTTTTATAAAAATATTTTGACATAACAAGATATGACTCATCAAATGCGCTGTAACAGATTCTGTATTTTTGAGAATCCTTGAAATTTTTAAAAATTATTTCGTCGCTCTTCCACGCTTCTTTAAAAACACCGTAATACAAAAGAAGTCCCGACTCTGTATAAACGGCAATCTGCTTTAATGTATTATCTTTTATAAAATTTTCTGATTCTGGAAAAGTCTTTTTGTATAATTCTTCCGGATAAAAAACATTCAGCACAGAAGAAACGCTTTGACCTTGAGCATCATTGTAAACTACATCGTATATTCCAAGAGGAATTTTTTGATTCTTGTTGTTGCACAGATTTAAGGCGCACGCCCAACTATTGTTTGAATCAGAAAAAATATAAGGATTTTCTACAATCCATTTAAATTTATTTCCGCGGTTTTCTACAGAAAAAGACTCTAAACGCCTCACATCGCTTAAAGCTGAAATATACGCCTGAAATTTTACATCTGGCAAAGAAGATTCATCATTATAAGAAAAAACTACAGTCGCAGAACATCGGGCAATTTCCGGGGAAGAATCTGAACACCCGGAAAAAAAAACTTGAACGAACACAGAGAAAAAAATAAAAAATAAAAAAACGCTTTTTTTCCTAAAATTCTTCATTTGGACTAAAAATTAAATATTAAATTAATGACCGTCAAATCGTTTGAAGCAAACTGATTTACAAGAGATTCAAATTTAACATTGACTTTTTTACAGGCATCGTCAAGATACGAAAGATAGTAAAGTCCTAAGTCCGTGCCTTCCTGACCTTCTGGAAGTTCGCGGTAGAAGTCTATAAGTGTTCGTTTTTTTGTATCGGCAGTCATCTTTGTTTCGATATCGTCTTTTATTTCCTGGAAGTCATCACTTTTATTGTAAAGAGTAATCTGAAGGCGTCCCTGTTTACCGATTGAAGAAGAACCTCCTCCTAACTTCCATGAAAGGAATACAAGAGAATGCTTGCTTTCAAGAGTTTTTACAATTTTTGAACGAACTTCAGGGTCTAAGACAAGTGCATCAAGGTCGTCAACATCAGGATACATTCTTTTTGCTTCTTTACGAATGTTTGTATTTTCGCTGTTTAATGCAAGTTCCATAACCATTACCGAAATGTATTCTGCAACCTTTGATTTTTCCATATATTGAGCGAGAAGATTCCTGATTTGAACAATCATCTGCTCGAAATTCGGGTCTTTTTGGAATAAAGTAATTATATACCAATTCATAAGGCTCATGCGGTTCATAAATTTTTCTGACATGAGCATATAAATATTTTTTTCTTCTATTGAATAATCTTTGTTTTCACGAATTCCGGTCCAGACAGGTTCAAGAATCTCGCGACGTTTTTCCTGAATTATTGCATCCATTCTTGGATTTGAAAGAGCGACCCGAAGCTGTTTTTCACCGATTTTAGTTTTTTCATCGATAAGGTTTGCAGGATGCTTTCTGTTATGATCACGTACGCAAGAACACTGAATTAAAGCAGAATAAATATCGCGGTCAAACTGCTTGTAAAGGAGCGAATAAACTATAAGTTTTGAAAGATCCATTACTTCTTGCCTTGAAGAAACAAATTCTGGCATAGAGATTTCTATTTTTGAAATATAATCGAGCAAAAGCATGCTCTGAATAGATTGAGGCGAAAACTGATTTAAAGAAATTCCGTATTCATCGACATTATCTGCAAGGCGAAAACGCAAAAGTCTTTTTTTATGGCTGATAAAATTAGAAGCCCCATTTTCTGTCAGAATAACTTTTAAAGGTAATTCAAGCAATAATTTTTTACCAGAAGCACTCATTAATCAAAAATCTCCATTTTTTAAAGAATACAACCTGAAAAACAAGATTACTGACACATTTGCATTGTATTCCAAATAATATTATAATCTAATTTAATGAAGAAAAACAGTATTTTTTACATTTTTTTTGTATTTTTCTTTTTTTTAATAATAAATTTCTCTTTTTCGAAGGAAAATATAAAATCAAAAACAAGCGATCTTCAAAAAAATTCTTATTCACAAGAAGAACAAAATTTGCACGGCTTTGACTTGTGCCAAAACTTTTCAGATTTTTTAAAGCCATTTAACATCAATTTTGACATTCAGCCTTTAATTTTCAGCGAACAAAACGAATTTCCATTCAATATAAAGCTTTCTCTTCCTGCAGATCCGATTCAATATTCAAAAATTTATTCAGAAAAAAATCTCACAAACCTCACATTGATTTTCAAAATCGAAGAAGCAACTAGATGCAAAACTTTTTTCACTCATCTTTTAAATAAAATAAAAGATGAAAAACGAGATTTTGACCTTGACATCGTGTTTACTTACGGCGATACACAAAAAAAAATCATTTCAAATCAGTTAAAAGGAACAGATGTTTTCATACAAAGCCTCCAGAATCAGAATGAAATGGCTGCAGTCTGCATAAATTTTTCAGGAAATAAAACAGAAATTATTCCAGGCGGCGGAAAGGATTCTTCTCCTTCATGGCTTATAAAGCGGCTTTTAAAATCATTCTACAAAAATAAAATAGATTTTACTCTTCAAAGTTCAAACCTTACAACACTCTACAGATTCGACCTTTTGCGCGAAGATGAAAATACTGCAAAATTTCTCAAAGAACATATTCCCTCTTGTGCAATTACGATTCCTGTTACTTCAGCAACAGAAGAAAAATTCGCTCTTTTAATTTCAGATTTTATAAAATCCTACACGCAAAAAAACACTTCTAAATGGGACAGACATTTTTACACGCTTACGCTTGGAAAACGAATTTTTTATTTTGACGAATTTTTCATCACGACTCTTTTTATCATAACAATAATTTTAAACCTTCTTTTTGTCTGCACGATGCCAGGTATACTAAAAAACAAACAGAAAAACAAAAAAAATTCATTCGCCCAGAAAATTTTTACATCGTGGCTTCTTGCAATTTTTACGATTCTCATTACTGTTTTGAGTCTTTCATTAAGTCAGACAGTCATTCTGATTCTTTCAAAAATCATTCCGTTTTCTCCGTACATCCAGGTGACGCTGAAAATTCTTCTTTCACTTGCAGTCTTTTCACTTGAACTTTTCATAATCAAAAAGAAAAACGCCATCTCAAGCGAAGAATTTTACACTTACCTCACGACAATTTCGTGCATTTTTAACTTAATTTTATTTACATTAATCGACATTTCACTTTTCTTTCTGTTTTTAATTCAATACATTATAGTTTTAATTTCAAAAAATATAAAAAAAATCATTCCTCTTTCGGTTTTATTCATTTTCCTTCTTTTTCCATACATTCCATATTTTGTTCAGTTTTTAAAATATGCCTCGGCTAACAGTTTTGAAAAACTCATAGATTCATCACTTGCAGTAAACATTTCAGTTTCGTTTGCAATTCTTCCAGTTCAGCTTTTTACTATGCGTCTAATTTCAAAATTAAAATCACTTCTTCTTTCAACAGACGAAAAAAACAGGCGTTTTCAAAAACAGAATATAATTGCCATCATGAGTTCATTTGCGCTTTTCCTTTTAATTTTCATAATAATTTTAAACTTTCTTCCAGACACCTTTTCTTCTCAAACAAAAGAAACCGAAAATAAAACTTTCATCACGCAGAAAGATGACCTGATTCTTCTAGATTACATAAAATATTCTTACCTCGAAGAAACGACAGTTTTTTTAGACATAACGCTTTTAAAAAATGCCGAACAATGCCAAATTTCAGTGTCAAACGAAGACAAAAATCCAGTAGTTTATTCCGACGAACCGTATATTTCAAACAAAGAAACACACACAGACTATTTTCTCACGCCGGCTTTTCCTCCAAAAAAACTGAATTTCAAATACATTTCCAAAAACGAAGAAAAATCTATTCTAACTGTAAAATGCGTCTTCCCTACAAAAGATGAAAATACATATATTTTTCAGGAAAAACAGATTGAAATCAAAGATGATTCTTCAAACAGTTTCAATTTTCCAGATTAATTTTCTTAAGGAGGCTTTATTTTGAGTGAAAAAATTTTTATTCATGTAGACATGGACGCATTTTTTGCCTCAATTGAACAGCACGACAATCCCTCGTACAAAGGAAAGCCTGTAATCGTTGGAGGAGATTTAAACGAAACTCGCTCAGTCGTTTCAACTTGTTCATACGAAGCAAGGAAATTCGGAGTACATTCTGCAATGCCACTTCAAAAAGCCTATAAACTCTGCCCGGACGGAATTTTTGTAAAGACGAATATGAAAAGATACTGTGAAGTTTCCGCATCAATTATGGAAATTCTTAAAAATTTTTCACCCGATGTAAACGCCTTAAGCATTGACGAAGCTTCAGTTGATTTAACGGGAACAGAAAAACTTTTCGGACCACCTGAAAAAACCGCAGAAAAAATCAGAACCGAAATCAAGTCAAAAACAGGCCTTACAGTTTCAATCGGAATGGCGCAAAATCATTATCTTGCAAAAATCGCTTCAGAAGTAAATAAACCTGACGGATTTTTCAGAATTTATCCTGGAAAAGAAATCGATTTTATGCTGAATCTTCCGCTAAAAAAAATCTGGGGAATCGGAGATAAAACACTTAAAAAATTAAATTCGTTCGGCATCTTTTCAACGAAACAGCTTTACGAAAAATCCCTTGAAATTTTAACGATGAAATTCGGTTCGGCATCGGGAAAATTCTTGTACAATGTCGTAAGAGGAATAGAAACTCTTGAACTTCAAAAGCCATCTTCACGCTCAATCAGCGCAGAAAATACATTTCCGTTTGATTTAACAGATTTATACACGGAAGAAACAAAACTTTTAGAACTATGCCAAACCGTAATGTTCAGGCTTTTAAAAGAAAAATCTAACGGAAAAACTATCACCTTAAAAATACGCTATGAAGATTTTTCTACAGTATCAGTTCAAGAAACTTTAGACGAATACATTACAAGCACCGATTTTCTTTTTTCGCGGGTGAAAAACCTTTTTGAAAAAAAAGTCATTCATTCAAAAGGAATCAGGCTTTTAGGTGTCGGAATTTCAAACCTTGAATACACAAGCGAAATTCATCAGCAGAATCTGTTTGATTTTGGAGAAACAAAAAAACAGGCTGTAGAAAACGCAATAATGAAAATTCAAGGCAAAAACCCGGAATTAAAAATTGTAAAAGCACGCCTTTTAAAATAATTTTAAAAACTAAATTTTTGACTTTTTACTCAAAAGGCGCAAAATACCCGGACTCGTCCCGGCCACTTTTATTCATAAGGTAAACTTCGACTTCTACAGGAAGATATTTTTCGCCGAAATTCGTTGATAAAGACGATGTATAAGAAAACGAATACAAACCGCTCGGAACTGAAATTATATCGTTTATAATAGAAGAAAGTCCTTCGGTTCTGTAAATATAATACTGATTTCCATAAGTTGACTGTGAAAGATAATCAAGCGATTCATCTGCTGAATTTTTAGAAAGGAGAACCGTTGAAAAAATCACGGAATTATTTTTCATGTATGAGCACATTTCGTTTAAACTATATTTGTCAAACGCATTTAAAGAAGTTTTTCCTGAAGTTATAAAAATTACAGCGCGTTTTTTTTCATGAGGAATCAAATCATTTATGCAAAGTCTTAAAGCAAGATCAAGCGGAACAGTTTTTGAATAAACAGATTTTAATCCCTTTGTGCTGAATTTTAAAGCACCTTCAGGCTCTCCACGATATTCAAGAACAGGAACTTGGCCTGCAGAAACGATTCGTAAAGTTCCGCGATTTTTCATCGACTCTGCAATCTGGCGGACAACTGAATCAATTTGACTTTCATATTCTTTGTTTAAAATATTCCGGTCAATTAAAACAGTTACATCTGCACTTTTGTTATTTGAAGAAGCACCTAAAAACCTGATATTTGATGCAGAGCGCTTTTGTTCTGAAATGATAAAATTAGACTCATCAAGACCTACGACAGGATTTCCCTTTACATTTTCAACTTTAATATCGATAGAAACATTCGGAAATTTATCGGCATTCACTTTTTCAATCTGTACAAAATATCCGCCGATAACATCTTCCATTCTGGACATAACATAAATTTCGTTTGAACGATAATCAGAAACAAGAAGATTCCCATTTACATCAGGAACTGCACACACAAGTTTTGAAGGTGCGTTTCCCGAAGAAACATTTTCAAAAAGATAACCATTAAACGGATTTATGGAATAAACTTTATTTGAATCGCATACAACAAGATAATCATTCCATATTTTTAACGCCTCAGGCTTAGAAAGAGTTTTTTCTTCGAGAATATTTTTTATAAAATTTCCAGAAAGGTCAAATTCGTATATACAGCCATAAAATTCATCTGCCACAAACACAGATTCACCGATTATAGCAATTCCTGTAGGAGCTTTAAGCCCGTGAAAAAAATCCTGTTTTTCCCCAAAAGAAAAAATACCTTCGCCTTCCTGATTTAAAACCTGAATTCGCTTATTTCCATAATCTGAAACAAAAATATTGCCGCGAAAATCTTCTGCAAGGTACTGAGGTCCTGAAAATTCACCTGATTTTATTCCTTTTGAACCAAAATGCTTTATAAATTTTCCTTCCGGCGACAAAAGAGAAAGACGATTTCCTTTAACTTCGCTTACAAGAAGATTTCCATTTTTAAGGCGAATCAAATCAAGAGGTCTGTCAAAACCGTTTACAGGGCCTTTCGAACGTGTGGTAACAATTCCGTTTGCATTTATTTTTAAAAGTTCATTTGAATTATACGCAATAACCCAAAAAGAACCGTCATTTTCAGCAAGAATTGACATAGGACTTGCAAAAATAAAATTTTCACCTGCCTGTCCCGAATAATTTCCAGATTCAGTCAATTTTACAAGATTCCCGGAATATGCAGCAACACGCCGTTCTTTTACAACTTGAATCATATTTTTTAAAAGAAGTCCGCCGTAACCACTTTCTTCTGCCTGAGTCCACGCTTCCAAAGCATTTGCTTCAAGCCCCGAACGATAATAAGATTTTCCGAGCCATGTAAGAATTAAATTATCTTCAGGAAGATATGTAAGCGCTTTTTCAAAACAAAAAACAGAATCGTTGTATGAACCACGATAAAAAGACTGAATGCCACGCCTGAATTCTTCTGCTGCAAAACTTTCATCGCTCGATCTCATTCCGTTTGGATTGTAAAGCCCTGCAGTATCTTTTTGCGAAAAACAAGGATAAAACAGAGAAAAAATTAAAACCGGAACGCAAAACTTTTTAAAATTTAAATTAATTTTCATTTTTATTCTCTCCGTCAACCATCAAAATGCGAAGATGTTCTGCAATTTCCTGATTTTTAGGTTCAAGCTGCTCTGCCATTTCAAGATATTTTTTTGCATCCTTATACATTCCGAGTTTGTAATAAACCCACCCCAAAGAATCAAGACAGGCAGCAGAATGAGGTGAAGAATTAACTGCTTTTTTACAGCATGAAAGAGCCTTTGTAAGTTCTTTATCTTCACAGGCAAGAACATAACCAAGACCGTTTAAGGCAGTTTTGTTTTCTGGATCGATTTCCAGAGATTTTTCATAATAGCTCAGACACTTTTCAACATCGCTATCTTCCCATGCAATAAAAGCGCTTGCAGCATAAACAGAAGCAGTTTTATAACCAGACTGAGAAAGTTTTTCAAGTTCAAAAGAGGCAAGCCTTTTTCGCCCCGAAAGGCAGTAAATTATTGCAAGTATAAAACGGCACTGAAGAACGCGGTCTAAAGTTTTCCCAGAAGTAACAACCTGTTCAAGATAATTTAGTGCATCTTCATAGCGGTTGAGTTTTGTATATAAAAGCCCAAGATAATAAGAAATTTCAAGATTGTCGGCACCAGAATTTTCAGGAAGAGAGAGAAAAAATGTTAAGGCATCGTTATAACGCTTAGCTTTATAAAATTCGATTCCTTTAGATAAAATATTTTTTTCAGACATTTTCACCACCCATAAAATATGTCAAAACAAAAAAAACGATTTATTTATTCTATACTGAAAAAACAATCGGTTCAACAGATTTTAAGCTCTCAGGTTCACAGGAAACTAAAGATACGCTTATAAGTCCATTTTTAACAATGCTTTCATCTGACATTTCTTCAGTTTTTTCTATAAGATAACCATCCCTTTCAGAAACAATAAAATCTTCTCCATCTAATGTGACAGTTACTGAATCGCTGTACTTTCTTTTACTTAAAATTTCAGTGAAAACAGCACCTTTATAAACTTCCAGAGAAAGCGCATTTATATTTACAAAAGATGAAAAAGAAGAATTTTTACAAAGCGAAATTAATTTTTCAAGATTATTACGAATAAAAACCGCCATCGGGTCAAAAGATTGTATTTTTCCATAAACAAAATCAAGACTTACTGCAATTGACGGAAAACCTAAAAACGCCGCTTCTCTTGCAGCCGCGCATGTTCCAGAATAAATTATGTCAGTTCCTAAATTTGGCCCGTGATTTATTCCGGAAATAACACAGTCAAATTTTACAGGAAAAATTTCAGTTTCAAGGGAAGTAAAAACACAGTCGGCAGGACTACCAGAACAGGAATAAACTCTTTCTGCGATTTTTTTTATTTTTAACGAAGAATGCATTGAAATGCAATGAGATATAGCAGAACGATTTCCTGAAGGAGCCATAATATAAACATCGTGATACATTGAAAGCGCATTTTTTAATAAAACAATCCCCTGAGAATCATAACCGTCATCATTTGTAAGAAGTATATTCATTTTTTACCGAAGATTAAAATTCAACTACATGAGCGCCGTCAGCCGAAGAAACTTCATGACAATCAGTCGTAAAACCAAAGATATGTTCGTATTCAGTAAGTTTTTCTTTAAATTTATCTACATCTGAATTTCTTAAAAAAGCGTAAATGCACCTTCCAAAACCTTTTCCCGTAATTCTTCCACAGGAAACAGGATCTGTTAAAAACTGAATTTTTGGATCGATTTCTACAATTCTTTTTATAATCCAGTCTATTTCAGGACATGATAAATCGTAATAATCCCTTAGACTTATGTGGCTGTTATTTACATGACGGGCAAATTTACTGAAATCACCTTTTTCTATTGCGCTTACGGCAGCTAAAACATCTTTATGTTCGCGCAAAATGCAGTAAAGTTTTCTTTTTGTATCTTCGCTTACGATTGAAAGTTCTTCGTTTATGTCCGTAACATTATCGATATACTGCCAGCCGCCATGCTTTATATTGTCTTTTAATTCCCGCAAGTCTCCCATTAAAAGCGCATTTTCAGGTTCAAAAAGAGATTCTTCATTCCACACAGAAACGCGGGGAACACCTGCATTTACAAGAAGAATTTTGTAATCAGGAAAATCAAACGGAATATACTCATAACAATTTTTTGTATAATCAGTAAGAATCATATTGTTTTTTTTAGAATAAAGTGCCGCATAGTTGTCTGCTTTATGATTTGCAATCTTTAAAAATACGCGGTTTCCATATTCTATTGCCATTAAAACCTGAAGCTGATTGCATTTTAAATCAAACAATTTTCTTAAAGCGAGAGCAAGAGCCGCTTTCACAGCAGTTGTAATCCCAAAACCCGCAGAAGGAAGTGTTTCTGAAAAAACAGTGATATCCATTCCTGAAAGATGATAACCGGATTCAATAAATCCAAAAACAACAGCCTTTAAATTATTTGCCCATTTATCTTCTTTTTTTACCTTTAACGATGAGACAGATGATTTTTTTCTATCATCTAACTGTTTAAAATAAAAGTGAATATTTGAATCATTACGCCTTGAAACTGCAACATAAACAGGAATATCTACAGCCATTGAAAGTGTTTTATCTTTGAAAAACCATGAATGTTCACCAATCAAATGAAAACGACCGGGAGATGTAACTATGATTTCAGGATCTGTTCCGTATTCAGCTTTATGAATTTCTTTTACTTCGTTCATCAAAATAAGTATATTTCCCCTCTTATTGTCTTTTTTTTTTATAACTATTAAAATATTAACACGATGAATGATTTTTTTCAAATTTTTTATACCATTTTTTCGTCCATTTTACTTTTTTTAGCCTTACCAAACGAATTAAATCTTTTAGGTTCTCCTCTGCTAGGATTTCTTTCATTAATTCCATTATACATCGTCTACACAAATCTCAATTCATCAAAAAAAGCATTTTTTCTATTTTTTCTTCACGGATTTCTCACTCACCTTTTAAGCAGTTCATGGCTTGGATATTTCAAAGATTTTGCAGCACTCACTTTAGGTGCATCAGCGCTCGGAACAGGATTAATCGAAGGCGCCTGCGGAATTTTATTTTATCTGCCTGTATTACAAACAAAAAATCCGCTTATTCTGTATTCAACGCAGAAAGGTGCATTTATAAACCTTCAAAAAATCTTCTTTTTTGCAACCCTTTACACATGCTGGGAATGGATAAAATCTATCGGATTTTTAGGATATCCGTGGGCAACATTATCTTCATGCATGTACAAGTTTAAAATTTTTTCACAAATTGCCGACATCACAGGAACTTACGGAATCAGTTTTCTTACATCATTTTTCAGCGCACTCGTCGGAGAATCACTAATTCTTTTTAAAAACATTTCAAAAAGCCAGAACCCCAAATGCATTATTTTTTCATACTTCAATGCGTGCATGCTTTGGACAACACTTTCAGTCTTAACATTTTTCTATGGACTTTACAATTATACAGTTCCAAGAAAACCTCAGAAAATTCTAAACACTGTAATGGTTCAGCAGAACGCCGATCCGTGGAAACTTTCAATCGACAGCGAAACAATTCTTCTTTCAGAAAAGCTTACAGAAGAACAGATAAAACTCGCACAGGAACAAGACATCGACATAGATTTAGTTGTCTGGAGCGAAGGCTGCCTTAAATATAATTTTCCAAATTCTTACAATTACTATAAATACAATCCTCAGGAAAAACCTCTCATTCCGTTCATAAAAGAGCTTCAAATTCCGTTTATTTTAGGAGGATCAGTTTCTCAATACAAAGACGGAAAAAGGCATTTTTACAACAGTACGCTTTTATTCGACACAGATGCAGATTACCGCGGATATTATGCAAAAATTCACCTTGTTCCAATCGCAGAAGCAATTCCGTTTGCAGAAATTCCGGCTGTAAAATCATTTCTAAAAAATGCCTTAAAAGTATCTGCAGGATGGACACCGGGAAAACAATATGTCTACTTCGAAATTCCCTGCCACTATCCAAAAGAAAAACCGGAACAAAGCGTTAAAATCATTTCGCTAAAACAAACAAAAAAAGAACAGGAAAAATCGGAAAACGCCGTTCCATATATAAAAATCAGTACTCCAATCTGCTATGACGATTCTTTTCCGGATGTAATGACTCCGCTTGCAAAAAACGGAACGGAACTTTTCGTAAACCTCACAGACGATTCATGGTCAAGAAAAAAATCTGCTGAATTTCAGCATTTTGTAGTTTCATCTTACCGGGCAATCGAAACTAGAACAACTTTAGCCCGTTCCTGCAATTCAGGTTATTCAGTAATAATTGACCCAAGCGGAAAAATCATCAGGGACATGCCTCTTTTCAAAGAAGAAGCAATTTTTGTTCAGATTCCTGTATACAAAAGAATCACTACAATTTACATGAAATTCGGAAACTGGCTTCCATTTTCGTTTTCCATAATATTCATTGCATACTCTGTATTCTGCTTCATCGAATTCCAAAAACCAGAAATTAAAAGTGAACGAAAAATAAAAAAATCTAAAAAATTCAAAAATAAAAACAAGAGGTAAAAATATGAGATGTCCTTCCTGCGGTAAATTAGATGATAAAGTAATTGAATCAAGAACAATGGCAAGCGGAGATACAATCAGAAGGCGAAGAGAATGTATTTCCTGTCATTTTCGTTTTACAAGTTATGAAAAAGTCGAAGAAAAACCGTTTATGGTTGTAAAAAGAGACGGCAGAAGAGAACCGTTTGACCGTTCAAAAATTGAAAAAGGCATCGAACGCGCAATCGAAAAAAGATCAATTGCAACGACAACAGTAGAAAACCTCGTTATTGAAGTTGAAGAAGAATCTTTTTCAAAAGGTGCCCAGGAACGCGAAATTAACACTTCTGAAATCGGCGAAATGATTCTAGACAAACTTTACCGACTTGATAAAGTTGCATACATCAGATTTGCTTCCGCATACAAGCATTTTGAAAACCTCGAAGAATTCATCACAGAAATTAAAAACATCGAGCAGCACAACAAAGTAAATATTTAAAACATTAAAAACTGTGAAAAACAAATTTTACGGCTTGACATAAAATGTATTTTTGTATAATATATCAATACATTATGGCGATGTAGCTCAGCAGGTAGAGCACCCGGCTCATATCCGGTAGGTCGTAGGTTCAAGCCCCACCGTCGCTAAAAAGTCTTGCAGAATCTTGCAAGGCTTTTTTTATTTTTTTTATATCTTTTCAAGGAACCGTTATGGAAAATTTTAAAGCACCATTCAAAGGACGCTCTCTTTTAAATTGGATTGACTGGACGCCAAATGAAATCAACACTCTTCTTGATTTAGCCATTCAGGTAAAAGCAGAATCACACAAAGGTGAAATTCACCAGCGTTTTCTCGGAAAAACAATCGCTTTAATTTTTGAAAAACGCTCAACAAGAACAAGAAGTTCATTCGAAACTGCGTTTGCAGAAGAAGGCGGTCATCCTGTATTCATGTCAACAGACGACATTCAGCTTGGAGCAAAAGAATCTGTAAAAGATACGGCTAGAGTTCTCGGAAGAATGTTCAGTGCAATAGAATTTCGAGGCTTTAAACAATCTCATGTAGAAGAACTTGCAGAATATTCAGGAATTCCTGTAATTAACGGACTTACAGATGAATTTCACCCCACACAGGCTCTTGCAGACATAATGACTCTAAAAGAAACTTTCGGAACATTAAAAGGACTTCACTGGGCTTTCTGTGGCGATGGTCGTAATAATGTTGCAAGATCGATGATGCTTATTTCTGCAAAAATGGGAATCGACTTTTCAATATATTCTCCAAAAGAATTATACCCTGATTCGGAAATAATTAAAATTTGTGAACCATTTGCAAAAAATTCTGGTGCAAAAATTCAAATCAGTGATAAAATAGATATCGTAAAAGGTGCAGATGCGCTTTATACCGATGTTTGGGTTTCAATGGGCGAAGAAAATCTAAAAGACCAAAGAATAAAACTTCTTGAGCCTTTTCAAGTCAATTCAGCCTTAATGAAGTCTACCGGAAAAGATTCTGTTTTCCTTCACTGTCTTCCGGCTGTAAAAGGGCAGGAAGTAACAGAAGAAGTATTTGAAAGCAAATCAAGCAAAGTCTGGGATCAGGCAGAAAACCGCAAACATACAATAAAAGCCATAATGCTTGGCATAATTTAATGAAAATTTCTTCATTAAAACTGATAAAATTGTCTTTAATAAAAACATAAAAAGAAATTTTATCACAAGGTTTGCGTTGCAACCTTCCACATAAAAATGCACATTCGGATTTTCGAGTGTGCAAGAAAGTCAAATCAAAAGCAAAGGCTTTTTACAGGAGAAAATATGAAAAAAATTCTTTCTGCAATTTTCGTACTTTTTGCAATTTCCCAGTCAATTTTCGCAGTTCCAACTCAGTACAACGAAACTCACGAAGAAAACTGGACAGACCTTAGATACTACAATGTTCCAATTTACAAAATTCTTGATTCACAGGAAGCGTATGTCATCATCTATGCAAAAAATGCAGTCGGTGTCGGTCAGTGCGTAGTTCCAAAAAAATGGGCAAAATATTCAAAAGATGAGCCTAGAAAACTCCAGATTCGTGCACTTCGTTCAACAAAAATCAAACCTTATTTAAGCTACATGAAAAAAGACGGAGAATTTTACAAAGTAATCATCAATGTTCCAGAAAACAAAAACAACAGAGTTTGGGGAGTTGTAGGCTCAGGGCAGCAAATCGAAGGCATTGACAAAGACACGCTTGATGATTTACCGCTATAAAAAAAATGTAAAATAATTCCTTAAATTCTCTCTTTCTGTCAGGGTACTTTTATGCTTGAATTTTCAAATGAAAAAATTGATTTATTTAAAGATTTTATTGAAAACCATGATTTTTTCTACATCATCGGTCACAAAGAACCTGACGGGGACTGTGTTTCATCCTGTCTCGGTATTGCAAGAATAATAGAAAAATTCAACAAAAAATACAAACTTCTTTCTGCAGGTCCATTTAAAAAAGTCGAAATCAAAAAATTTGAACCTCTTTTTTCTACAGACATGGATTTTCTGTCTGAACAAGAACTAAAAAAAACAGGTCTTATAATATGCGACTGCAGCGAAATTTCCAGACTCGGTGACATAAACGGAGATTTTTCAGGTTTTGACACTTTTATTATCGATCACCACAAAACATCATCAGACACTGCAAGTCCATCTATAATCGATTCCCTTTCACCGGCAGCCTCCCTTATTGTTCAGATTTTATATGAAAAACTCATAGGCAAAGTCGACCAAAAACTCGCTGAAATTCTTTTCTTCGGAACGATGACAGACACAGGTTTCTTCAGATTTTTAAACGAAACTTCTGCAAATGCCCTCAAAGCAATTACAAGACTTATAGAAGCAGGCGCAAATCCAAGAAAAACTTACGACGAAATGACAAGTGGAAAATCTTTCGATTCACGAAAACTACTTGCTCTTCATTTAAATCATGCAGAAAAATATTTAAACGGAAAATTAATCATCACACATGAAAAAATGGAAGAAACAAAAAAATTTGCCCAGGAAGGAAGAGACAGCGACAGTTTATATCAGGCACTTCTTTCTATAGAAAATGTCGAAGCCGTTGTTTTCATCCGCGAAGATACAGAATCCACATGTACGGCAGGTTTCAGATCAAAAGATGATGTGGATGTAAGCAAAATCGCTGCAAAATTCGGTGGCGGCGGTCATAAAAACGCCTCCGGCTTAAGTTGTCAAGGACGAATCGAAACTTTAATTCCAAAAATTGTAGAAGAATTTTCAAAAGTTATGTAAAAAAAAATATCCTTCCTCTTTATAAAATCAGGTAATTGGCATAGAAGTTGCATTATATTATGTAAATGCCTAAAACTTCTGCGTTGCAGACACCGGCAATAAAATTACCACTTTAAGAGGGGAAAAATGACAATATTTCAAAAAATCAATTTAATTCCAGACCTTATCAACGAAAAAAAACTTACAGAAACACAGGCAGTCAATTATATTTGCACTCAACTGCTCAAAAACCCAAAACTCTTTATAAGAGAGAACCTGGAAGAAGACCTTATAAGCGATTTAATAGAAATTCTTCTTCAAAAAAAAGACGCCATATTCAGTTCTTACAAAAAAGAAATCTCTCCGTTTTACAGTTTTCTCAAAAATTATATATATTACAAATTTCTTTTAATAAAAAAGAAGATGTTTCAATCGTACATTACAGATGAATCATATAAGCACGACTGCAAAATTTCACTTGAAACGCAAATGAATGCAAATGAATTCGATGAATTCTGCTATAAAACTGCAACATACACTCCATACACAATAAGCGATTCAGAAAAAACTCCTTACATCAGGCAAAAACATTTTCAGAATTTTAACGACAATCAAGAATTCGACATAAAAAAACATATAAAAACTCTTTTAATAAAAGAAAAAACTGCCCTGCTCTGCGCTCTAAAATACATTTATTATCTTTCGCCTGAAAATTTGCGCGAAATTTCAAACTACTGCAAAATTCCTGTAAATTTCCTTATTTCAATAAAAGAAAATTTATCAAAAGAAAATCAGGAAAAAATAGAAAAAATTGAAAAACTTAAAATCAGCCGTAACAAAGCCTACTTTATGCACAGAAAATACGACATCGAATTAAGCGTTTTAACTGAAAAATCAAAAGAAAATTCTTTGCAGTACAAAAAAATAGAAAAAAAATCAATCAGACAGACAGAACTCTGGAAAGAAAAAGTTGCCGCATTAAAATCCCGCAAAAGAATGATAGTCCTCACAAATAAAGAAATTGCAAATATAATCAGCATAAATGAACGGACTGTTTCTTTCTATATTAATAAAGCAAAAGATGTCGTCTAGCAAAAAAAAACGCTTTGTAGACTTGAAAGTGAAAATATTATAAAATGTCCGTATGAAAATTTATCTTGCAACTGGAAATAAAAACAAAAAGCGTGAAATGTCTGAAATACTTTCAGAACACACAATTGTAACTCCTTCGGACGAAGGAATTGATTTTAATCCAATAGAAAACGGAACATCTTTTTTCGAAAACAGCCTCATAAAAGCGAAAGCATTATTTGAAATCGTAAAATGTCCTGTAATCGCAGATGATTCAGGCATTTGCGTTGATGCATTAAATGGAAGGCCCGGAATTTTTTCAGCAAGATACGCAGGTCCTGATTTTCCAGAAGGAATGCCAGATTCATCAAAAATTCCGCAGGAAAAACAAAACGAATTTTTAATAAACCAGTTAAACGATGCATTAAAAAATACAAAAAAAGATTTTTCAATCTTTTTAAACGGCCCGCGCTCTGCTCATTACACATGCTCAATGGTTTTATATCTCGGGAAAGACCGCTTTTTCATCTCTCAAAATACAATGGAAGGCGCTATTATTGAATCAATAAAAGATTCACGCGGAACAGGCGGATTCGGCTACGACCCGATTTTCTTCCTGCCAAATTTAGGAAAAACGGCAGCAGAATTAACAGCAGATGAAAAAAACGCCATTTCTCACCGCGGAAAATCGACAAGAGCTTTAGTTACAATAATAAATAATTTAAAAAAAATCGAAAATTCTTAAAAAAAAATTAAAGTTTTATTTTAATTCCTCCGATATATAAAAAAGAAAAGTTATGATTGTGCACACTTCGTAGAAGTAACCATTCAAACTTTCTAAAACAATGCATTTGTGTGTAGATGTAGCCTTGTAAATACATGTGCACACATTTGCTTTTAAGGTAACAAGGATGTTATCTTTCAAAATTCCAAGGAGGAATCTATGGTCATCAACCACAACATGTCGGCAATCTATGCCAATCGTCAATTAGGTGTAAACGGACTTAGTCTTTCAAAAGACATGGAAAAACTTTCATCTGGAGAAAGAATCAACCGTGCAGGAGATGATGCTTCGGGACTTGCAGTTTCTGAAAAAATGCGCTCACAGATTCGCGGTTTAAATCAGGCTTCACAGAACGCATCAAACGGAATCAGTTTCATTCAGACAACAGAAGGCTACCTTCAGGAAACAACTGACATCATGCAGAGAATTCGAGAACTTGCCGTTCAGTCTTCAAACGGAATTTATAGCGAAGAAGACAGAATGCAGATTCAAGTAGAAATTTCGGCACTTGTTTCAGAAGTAGACAGAATTGCAAGTGCAGCACAATTCAACGGCATGAATATGCTCACAGGACGATTTGCCCGACCTACAGGTGAAAATGTTGTAACAGGTTCAATGTGGTTCCATATTGGAGCAAACATGGATCAAAGAATGCAGATTTACATCGGAACAATGTCTTCAACAGCATTAGGAATCCGTGAAATCGGCTCAGAAACAAAAATTTCACTTGCAACACCGGAAGAGGCCAACCGCGCCATCGGAGTCATCGACGAAGGTCTTAAGAAAATCAACAAACAGCGTGCAGATCTTGGTGCATACCAGAACCGCATGGAAATGGCTGTAAAAGGACTTGATGTTTCTGCAGAAAACCTTCAGGCATCAGAATCTAGAATTCGTGATACAGATATGGCATCTCAGATGGTTGAATTCACTAAGAACTCTGTTCTTCAGCAGGCAGGAACTGCTATGCTCGCTCAGGCAAACAGTCAGTCACAAAACATCTTGTCTTTACTGAGATAGTGTATTATAATTAATGAAAGGAAGTAATTCCTTTCATTAATTAGCGGTGTTCATTTTTCAAAATCACCGAAAATTAAATAGCATGTTTTTAAAGCATGAAAAATGATCTTTGAAAGCGTGTTTTCCATGGACCTTGTGATGGCAGGAAAAATAAGTTTAAAAATTAAACTTATTTTTCCTGCTGTAAAGGATTAAACAAAATCAGGGGGCGCAATCCTGATTTTGCCTGCACAGAGGTCGCAGAACAAGATGTTCTGTGTAATAAGACATGGAGGGCACAACTATGATTATTAATCACAATATGAGTTCTTTATATGCTGATCGCGTATTGAACGTTTCTAACGACAATATGTTGAAAAACATTGAAAAACTCTCTTCCGGCGAAAAAATTAATCGTGCTGGAGATGACGCATCAGGACTTGCAGTTTCTGAAAAAATGCGCTCACAAATTCGCGGTCTGAATCAGGCAAGCAGAAACATTCAAAATGGCGTTTCTTTCATTCAGACAACAGAAGGATACCTTCAGGAAACTACAGATATTCTTCAGCGAATCCGCGAACTTTCTGTTCAGTCAGCAAACGGAATCTACTCTTCAGAAGACCGTATGCAGATTCAGGTAGAAGTTTCACAGCTTGTATCAGAAATCGACAGAATCGCAAGCCAGGCACAATTCAACGGAATGAATATGCTTACAGGAAGATTTGCACAGGCTTCTAATGAAGTTATGCAGTTCCAGATTGGAGCAAACATGGATCAGAATGCACGAGTATTCATCGGTACTATG
The DNA here is from genome assembly GCA_016293005.1 of Treponema sp. Classification (GTDB taxonomy): domain Bacteria; phylum Spirochaetota; class Spirochaetia; order Treponematales; family Treponemataceae; genus Treponema_D. The sequence continues at coordinate 10,502 of JAEDFA010000001.1, read as the reverse complement.
ACAGCTTCTGCTTTGGGACTCAAAGGAATTCAGGGACAGGACGACCAAATTACTATTTCTGATCCTGAACAAGCTAACGCTACACTTGGAGCAGTTGACAACGCATTGCTCACTGTTACAAAACAGCGCGCTGATTTAGGTGCATATCAGAATAGATTTGAAATGGCAGTAAACGGAGTAAATATCGCCGCTGAAAACACTCAATCTGCAGAATCACGAATCCGTGACACAGATATGGCAGCACAGATGGTTGAATTTACAAAAAATCAGATTCTCACACAATCTGCAACTGCTATGCTCTCTCAGGCAAATTCTTCTTCACAGAATGTACTTGCACTGTTAGCATAAAAACCGGGCATATTACAAGAGACTTCTGGATGTCGTCTTTTTAATATGTTCGTAAGATATGGGAGGGGTGCGCCCCTCTCCCATTCTTTTTTTCAGGAGGAAATGCCTATGAATACGATTAATTCATTAGGTTTAACGACCATGGACGGTCTAAAAGTATATTCTGCTGAAATTAACAATACTGCGCAAAATCAAATGCCAAAGCCAATAAGGGTAGCAACAGGTTCTGAAAGCGCAGAAAAATTACTTCAATCAGCAGAAAATTTTAAATCTGATACTCAATATTTGCAAAAACTTTCTGATTTGGTAACTGGTGGAAAACTTCAATTCAATATTAACAGCGAATTAGGAAGTGTTGTTGTAAAAATAGTAGATCCAAAAACGGATGCTGTTTTAAAGGAGATACCATCTGAAGACATTCAAAAATTAAAAATTCAGATAAGAAAGACTATCGGTATTATTTTTGATGAATTGATTTAATCTTCAGACAAGAAAAAATATGCCTGGAATAAACATACCTGGTGTTTCAAACAAATACAACACAACCGAAACAGTCGAAAAATTAATGCAAATCGAGAGAGTTCCTCTCACACGGGAACAAAAGACTCTCGATACATACAAATCGCAGCAGGATGCCTGGAGAGACATTAATCGCAAGATGACTTCTCTCAGAGATTCTGCAAAAAGTCTCTACTCATTTGAAAATCCGTTCAACAACAAACTCACAACATCTTCTGACGAATTTGCAATAACGGCTTCTGCATCAAGAAATGCCTCGTACGATACATTTAAAGTTGATGTAATTCAAACTGCTTCGACAGACCGTTTTTTAACTTCAGAATTAGACAAGGACACAAAAGTTCCCGCCGGAACATATACATATCGCGTAAACGATAAAACAGTTTCGCTTCGCTGGAAAGGCGGTTCACTTACAGATTTTTCAGAAGCACTAAATAGAAGGGGAAATGACCTCATAAAATCGCGTGTCATCGGTGCAAGCAAAGGAAAAAAAACTCTCTCCATTGAATCATTAAAAACAGGCGAAGAAAACAGGCTTTCTTTTGAAGACGATGCAAAAACTTTTGCAGAAACTTCAGGAATGATTATAAAAGTCAAGCCAAAAACTACAGAATTCGCCACAAGCAAAAAAGAACTTCAGGTTCCAGCTAAAAGCCTTGAAAACATAACAGAACAAAAAGGGCTTCCTTCAGTTTCAAACAGGGAAATCTCAATTTCAAATGAAAAAATAAATGTTCCTCCAAGAAGCGGCTTTTCAGTAAAAATTCCTGAAGATGCGCTTAAAAACAAAGAAAATCACATTCAGTTTACAATTACAAGAAAACAAGTTGAAGATATAACAGAAGAATTAAATAAAATTCCTGAAAAACCTGAACTGCCGGATGCAGGAAATGCAAGTTTTAAAGATATAACAATTTACAACTCCCCTTTTTCGCTTAATATTCAGGACGAACAATTAGTTCCTAAAGAAAAAATTGATTCGGTGCAAACAAACGATATTTTATATATCATCATGAAAGACGGCTCAGAAAAATTAATAGAAACTCCCGATATTCTTACAAAAGAAAACACGACAATCGATTTAAAATTGCAGGATTTTAGTTCAATAAGTGCAATCACCATTCGAAACAGAAATACCGGCTATCATTTTGAAATTTCAAAAATGAAATCATTCAATCCAAAAGAAAATTTAGGTTTTACGCCACAGCATCCGATTTCAACAGCGCAGGATGCAATAATAAAATATGAAGGAATCACGATAAAACGACCTTCAAACGAAATTGACGATGTAATTCCAGAGGTGACACTAAATATTCACGAAAAAACAGAAAAAACCGCAACTCTTTCGGTAAAACCCGATGTTGAATCTGCAAAGGATGCGTTAATCACATTTGTAGGAAATTATAATCAGGCTGTCACACAGATAAACATTCTTTCGCAGACAAAACCTGAAATCGTCGAAGAAATCACATACCTTTCAGACGAAGAAAAAGAATCAGAAATGAAAAAACTTGGAATGTTCACATCAGACTCTTCATTAACATCCCTAAAATCAAGTCTTCAGAATACTGTTCTTTCAAAATACAATTTTTCCGATTCGGCGCAAATCACTATGCTCTCTCAAATCGGAATTGCAACTAATGCATCAAACTATTCAGGTTATACTCCAGGAAAATTAAGAGGCTATCTTGAAATCGATGAAAAAAAACTCGATGAAACACTTGAAAAACACCTCGATGACATAAAAAATCTTTTCGGCTACGATTCAGACGGAGACCTCATAATCGATTCAGGAATTGCTTCAAAACTCGACAAACAGCTCACCGCTTATGTTCAGTCAGGCGGAATCTTTAGCATGAAAATTTCAAGTTTAGACTCAAAAATTAAATCGAGCGAACAAAAAATTTCACGCCTTGAAATTCAGCTTTCAGAAAAAGAACAGGATTTAAAAAGCAAATACGGTCAAATGGAAGGGGCATTAAACAGCCTTGAAAATCAGCAGAACACAATAAATAATTTCACAAATCAACAGAATAAACGCTAATTTTTTTCTAAAAACTTTACAGATTTTAAAAATCAGCCGATAATAAAACGAGAATCTTTTTAAAATTCACTTTAAACTTTGAGGTAAAACATGAATTTCTTTATAAACGGCGAAAAAATCAATGTTTCTCTTGAAAATGAAAAAACTGCCGGCGACATTTTCAAATCATTTGCTGCAATCTGCGAAGAAAATTCAGCTGCGGTAACTCAAATAAAAATAAACGGCAAAATCATCTCATGCAACGATTTTGACGAAGTTTCAAAAAACGACTTGCACGAAAACGATATTTTTGAATTCAATATAATTTCAAAAGAAGAATTAAAAAATGCTCTTTCAAAAATTTCAGAAAATTTTAAAACTTTAGAAGAGCGAATGAAAGTTATTCCGATGGATTTACAATGCGGAAAAATAAAAGAATCCCTTTGCGCAATCAAAGACCTTGCTGACTGCATCGGAGAATTCTGTCACATTGCAACACTTTCAAATCTCTTCCCGGAAATAACCGTAAAAAAAATCAACAATCTTTCTTTAAATGATTTTTTCAAAGAGTTTTCACCGATTCTTGAAGATTTTGAACAGGCTCTTAAATCAAATGACACGGTTACAGTCGGCGATTTAAGTGAATATGAAATTTGTCCGCGTCTTTTAGACATTTCAAAATCATTGGAGGAATTAATTTGCCATTAAAAGATTTTCAGGCAGGTTCATCACCACTTTCTTCTCGCGCAAATCCAGTAATTTATGCAGTATTGATTGTTGCAGCAGTCATAATTTTCATAGCATTTTTAATCTGGTCTGCTTTGAAAATACTAAAAAAATACCGAACTTCAGACAAATACATTGAATCGCAAAAAAATAAAATTTCATCGTATGCTGACATCAAAAACTTTTGCGCAAAATTCAAACTTTCACAAAAAGAACAGGCACTTCTTTGGAAAATTTTTAAAAAATATCATATTGTAAATATTTTTTATACGATAAAAGACTACGAAAATTTAAGCAGATATTTTAAATCGTACTATATAGAAAAAAAATCAGAATTTTCAGACGATGATGAAGAAGTTTTTTTCAGTCTTCTTTTCAATATTGAAAAAATCAGTTCAGGAATAAATGTCATAAAATCTACAAAAAGCATTCCTCAAAAAACAAAACTTTTTTACATAAACAATCACGGTGTAAAATTCAGTTTTGACCTTGAAGAAAACACAAAATCTTTCATGTTTTTAAAACCATCAGAGCAATTTATCCGCGAAACGCATAAACCGGAAGAAACCGAAAAAATTTTATTCACTTTCACATCAGAAACAAAAATGCAGTACGGTTTTATTTCAAGAATTATAAGATACCAAAGAACTCAGGACGGAAATCTCCAGCTTATAATTTCACACCCGAACATTCTTTACAAACAGATTAAGCGGAATTTCAAACGACGATTAACATCAAAAACGGTCGAATTTAGTTCTGCAAAAATTTCAGAAAACAAAAAAGATTTTATATTCGGCGAAAAACAATATTTTGCAAAAGTAACAAACATTTCAGCAGGCGGTCTTTGCCTTGTAACAGACCTTCCAATAAAACAAAACCAGTTTTTAAAAATCAACCTTTCACCGTTTGACATTCAGGAAACCGTAATAGGAAAAATAATTTCAACAAGAAACACAATCAAAAAAGGCTATTACAATCTCCACATAAAATTTGTAAAAATTTCCAAAAAATCACAAAACAAAATTCAAAGAACAGTATTCGGCTACGAAGAAGATACAGAATCAGTCTAAAATTTAATTTTTTCACAAATCCAATAGTTTTCAAAAACAAGCATCTAAATTCATCTTGAAAATCAAATGATAAAAAAGTATTCTTAAAGATAGTATGGATAACGAAAATCTTATTTTCAAGACATTTTCAGAAGATGAAACAATTTCACTCGGAAAAAAAATCGGTTCTCTATTAAAAAAAGGCGATGTAATTGCAATGCAAGGCACTCTTGCAGCCGGAAAAACTACAATCACAAAAGGGATTGCAAATTCTCTCGGCGTTGAAGATGATATTACAAGCCCTACCTTCTGTTTGGTAAGCGAATACGAAGGAAAAATGCCTTTATATCACATAGATGTTTACAGATTAGACGGTGCAGAAGACTTTGAAACATTAGGTCCTGAAGAAATGCTTTATGGAGAAGGAGTTACAATCATCGAATGGAGTGAAAAAATCATGAATGTCCTTCCAAAATCTTCGATTATTCTAAAAATAGATGTTGAAGCCGATAATTCACGGACAATTACAATTTCAAACTGGAAAAACGAAACTATTATTTTTCCACAAAATTAAGGAACAAAAAATGAACGGACTTTCTATCGACTGTGCAATTTCACGACTTTCTGTCGGCGCAAAAAAAGATGAAAAAACTGTAAGTGCAATTTACGACATCGGAATGAAACAATCAGAAACGCTTCTTCCGGCAATTGATTACATTCTCCAAAAATCAGAATTAAAACCCTGCGATTTAGATTATATTTCAGTTACAACCGGTCCTGGTTCATTTACGGGCTTGAGGCTTGGACTTTCGGCTGCAAAAGCGATTTCCCTTGCACAAAATATTCCGGTTTATGCAATAAATTCTTTAGAACTTTACGCATTTCCGTTCATCGATTTTGCAAAAGAAAACGATTTTATAATCATTTCAGAAATTGACGCCAAAAAAGAAAGGTTTTATGCAGAAGCATTTTTTCAAAAAGGAATTTTTTTTGAATCCGGGGACTACACAATTTCAGAAATAATTGAAAAATTAAAATCATCTCAAATTCCGCAGAAAATTCTTGTAACCGGTCCGGAATCTCATCTATTTTCAGAAGAATTAAAAAACGCCCTGCAAAAATCAGAAGACAGCTTAAAAAAAATCAGCGTCTCTTTTCTTCCTTTTGAGAACAACAGCGTAGAATCAATGTTTAAAATGACTGAAAATCAGATTCAAAATAAAATTCCACCGCTTTCCGATTACGACGGACCTTTATACTTAAGAAAAAGCGAAGCCGAAGTCAAACTTGAAGAAAAGACCGAAAAATAATTTTATTTGTGGAGCATTTTTGAAAGAGCGGTAATTGCATTTGAATTTCCTTGAGTCAAAGCCGCTTTATTTTCATCCTGAATCGCATCAAAAACTTCTTTTCGATATACTTTTACAGTTTTAGGCGCTTCAACACCGATTTTCACCTGATCGCCTTTTACTTCAATAATTGTCAAAGTGATGTCTTCACCAATTTTAATCTGCTGTTCGGTTTTACGGGTAAGAATTAACATTTCATTCCCCCTTTAAGCCTTCAGAGCTTTCACAATGTCAAATTTAGTTGACCATTTGTTGTCACTTAAAACATACTGAAGACATTTGTTGTTCTTTCTGTTAATCACAATCGGACCTAAAAAATTTGCAGTAATATTAGAGCCATCTCCAGGAATTGTAACGATTGTCATTATTATTATATTTTCAGGAGAATCTGCACCGATTTTTTTTAACGATTCATCGTCGATATCAACTTCATATCCAGGACAAATCAAAAAAGGATCTATCATTAAAAAAGCAAGTTCCTTGTTTTCAACAGACTGAAGCCAAATAAAAGGTTCATATTCAGAATCAATAATCGCGAATTTCTTTACGCTTTCAAAACCCAAAAGACCTTCAGGAAATTCAACGATTTTTTTTTCATCGACATCAACGATTTCATTAGATTTTGTGCAAACTTTCATTTTTCACCTCAAAGTCCATTTCTATAAAGAAAAATCTTAAAAAGAATTCTAAAGTTTCCTTAACGCATATAATTTAAAAGAGTATTCGAGTACATCTTCCCTGCATTACTGAGAGTTGCCTGATGAGCGTAATCAAGCATTTTTAAATCTGTTATCGCCTTTGTAAAATCAAGGTCTCCTTCACGGCTTACCATCGAAGTAACAGCCAAAGCGGTACTGCCGTTTCTCTGAACATTTAACTGTGCCCTTTCATATTCTGAACCTGATTTTGCAATTCTTGTCACAAGGCTTGAAATTCCGCTGTCTATTGCTCCAAGTACATGTGTACCAATCGCTTCAGAATCTCCTTCAAGAAGTGCATTTCTAAAAGAAATTACAGTATCGAACATTGAACCGCCGCTTAATCGAACACCGTTTCCCAGATTATACGGAGGTTTTTGAGAAGAATCTTTTATAATTCCAAGTTCATTCAAAGCAGAGCCGGAAACATCCTGAAGCCAAAGCTGTCTTGCATCTGTCGTTTCAAAATTAAGCCCCTTTGTAACAGGATCAATACTTGCCCTGACAGCCGCTCCGCTTTCATTAATTTTTGCAGCAACTGCATAAACATTATCACCTGCATTGATTTTTACATTTACGCCGTCAACTTTTATAACGCTGTCTTCATTTGCCTGCCACCTGGAAGCATCGCGAGAACCAAAAACATGCTGCTGTTCTGCCCAAAATGCCCTGTTTCCTGCATTATTCATTTCCATATACTTATTTTCATCGACTTCAATCTGATTAGAATCGATATTTCCGTTATAGCGGACACTCTGAATCAAAGGAACACCGCTTCCGCTTACAGTACCCATTTCAATTTCAAACGGAATTTCTTTAGAATTTGTTCCTCCAAACAAAGAATTTCCATCAGCACTTATCGCATTTGCATTCTGAATCAATTCTTTCAAAAGTTCATCAACTTCAACGCTCATGTTTTTTAAATCTTCTCGATTATAAATTCCGTTTGCGCCAGTTACTGCAAGTTCACGAATTCTCTGCATAATCTCAAGAGAATTTGTCATATAACCTTCTCGCAACACGAACTGATCGCTTAATTCTTTCGCATTTTTTTCAAATGTATTTACGCGGGAAAGGTAAGATTTATATCGAACAAGATGACCTGCAGCAATCGGATCTTCACGCAAAGACTGAAGCCTTGTCTGGCTTGAAATCTGATTGTTCGCTTTATTCAGTCTTGATTCCTGAAGACGCAAATTTGACTGAGTATCAATATTATTCATTGCAGAACTGATTCTTCGCATAATTTTCACCTCACAGTAAAATTTTTAAAACTTTCCGTTAAACTTTAAGTCTGTTTATAATCGTGTCAAGAAGACTGTCCCAAACTGTTATAAATTTTGCCGCAGCATTGTATCCGTGCTGAAATTTTAAGATATCAGCAAGTTCTTCATCAATATTTACACCGCTTATCGAATCGCGCAAACCGCGTAAATCATCCATCATCGCTTTATGGCTTTCAAGATTCGTTTCAGCCTGTTCTCCTTTTAATGCAACATTTGTCACAGAATCAGCAAAATAATCGTCAAATGTTCTGTTTCGTCCAATCATGACATGAGTATTTCTGATTGAAGCGATTTCTTTTGCAGCAAGAGAATCTCCCTGATTTACATTTCCATGCGAATCAAGAAAAGCCGAAGCAACGCTTAAAACATCATTTTTAATAAGGGGATTTATCTCAATATATCCGCTTGGATTTAATACAGGAGAAACCGAATACTGAGCATTATCTAAAGCAGAAATAGCATCAGCCCTTGCAAAATCGTATGCATTTTCCTGTCCGCTTCCTTTTAAAATTCCTGAATAACCTGTCAAAAAGAAACCAGAATCTTCAACATGCCTTATGACAAAATCAGGATTTTCAGGATTTTTAGAAGCTGAAGCCTTCAGAACAAGATTATTATTTCTATCTAAATAAGCCTTCACTTCTGTATCAGCATCATTAATTCTATTTATAACTGCTTCTACAGTATCTGTCGGATGATATGCAACCTGAACATTTCCAGAAGGTCCGTTAAAAGTCATCACGCCTTCAAGACCAATCTGTTCTTTAAAATCAAGTTCCGTAGTTCCTGTAAACCTGAAAATATAACTGTGGTCAAATTCACCATCTCCGTTTCTATCAAAATTTCCGCTTACATTGTCAACAAAGTCATTCTGAACAAAAAAATCAAGTCCTGTAACATTATTCGCTCCATAAGCATTTCTGTGAACATCGTTTACAAGATCCTGAAAATTTAATGTCATTGTATTTAAAGACTGAATTTCATTTCTTATATCAACATCTCGAAGTTCTATTAAAGCGCCTAATGAACCGCCTTTAATTACAGCATCAAGTGAAGTATCGTTCCAGATTAATTTTCCATAACCATTGTTATCAGAAACAGTCTCAATTTCAAAACCTCTTGAAACGCCACCCTGAACAAGAATTTGACCGCCTGTATGAACCATAAATTCATCAGAATCGCGTCTGTCTGTCGAAATATCTATTAATTTTGAAAGTTTATCAACTAACAAATCCCTTCTATCTAAAAGATCGTTCGGATTGTCACCATTTGCTTTTGACTTTACAATTTCAATATTTACTGCTGCAATCTGACGAGAATAATCATTTACCTGCCTTACAGTAGATTCAATATCAGAATTAATCAATTTACCGATTCCCATAAAATTTTCCCATTTAGATTTTATAGAATCAGTGAGGTTTTCTCCGCGTGTTACAACAGCCTGCCGTGATGCCTGATTTTCCGGATGAAGAGAAAGTTCCTGCCAGCCTTCCCAGAATTTGTCCATATTAAACCGAACACTTACATCTTCAGGCTCATTGTAAACCTGCTCTATCATCGTGTAATACTTTTCCCTTGTTTCCCAATAAGACTCCCTGTGAGCACTTTCTACAATCCGTGAATCAAGCATTTCATCCCTTATGCGCTCAACAGACTGAGTATCAATTCCCTGCCCTAACATTCCGGCTCTTTCAGGACGCTCTAAATCGGCTCTATAAAGCGGATCAAATTCTTTCATTTGAACACGCTGTCTTGAATAACCTTCTGTATCTGCATTTGAAATATTGTGTCCTGCAGTCGTGATGGCATCGGAATGAGCCATGATACTTCTTTTTCCTAATTCAATTCCACTGAAAGTTGACGGCATAATGTCCTCCCAAAATTAAAACAGTGTATTTACGACAACACTTTGAGGCTGCTTCTGGACTATTCCAGATTTTGTATAAACTTTATTTCTCGTCTGAGGCAACGCATTATCAATCACTTTTCTCACAAAATTTCTTGTCACAGAAATATAATCAGAAAGAGCCTTGTTTTCAGTTCTGCATTTTACAAGCTTTCCACGCAAAACTGTAAAAAACTCAATGAATTTTTCATCTTTTTCAAAACTTTCCATTTTATCTTGCATTAATTCTTCTCGTTTTTCATCAAGAGAATTAAAAGTATCCATTAATTTTCCTATTGAAGAAGAAAGACTCATCAGCATCTGCCAGTTTTTTTGAGTGACTGCCTGCCTAAATGAAACCTGATTCAAAATAACTTCGTCGAGAATTTTATTTTCTTCTGATAAAATAGAAAGCAATGGATTTACAGACTGATTCATAAAAAATTTCCTTATAATCTTGTTTCTTTATCGGCATCAGAATTTCTTACTTTAGAAAAAAAAATAAAAAATATTTGTATTGACTAAAAAGAATAAATTCTGATAATATAAAGAACATCAAATAAACGGTGCCTGTAGTTCAGTGGTAGAGCGCCAGATTGTGGATCTGGTTGTCGTGGGT